>NZ_JAPPTN010000009.1:0-245041 GCF_027587095.1 Vibrio sp. NFR | reverse complement strand
CGAGAGTCGTCTCATTAAACACGAATTACAGGGGTGTAGCTCCAATTGGCAGAGCAGCGGATTCCAAATCCGCGTGTTGGGAGTTCGAATCTCTCCACCCCTGCCATATTTAAGGCTCTAGCAGAAATGCTAGAGCCTTTTTCGTATATGAAGGAAAGAGTACCAGTCTAGCTGGAAGAGTAGCAGATTCCCCTAATGCCCAAATAGTGCGTGTTGGGAACTGAGCCGCCAGCCTGCTTGGTAGCAAGTCATATCGAATTTCCGGAGTGCCGGTCCAATCTACCCCTGCCATCTTGTAAAGCCTCAGCAGAAATGCTGGGGCTTTTTTCGTTTTTGTCTTTTCAGACTAACTCAGAGCGCTTGCTCGATAATTTACTCGAATCTGTGAGTTGCCAGCCTAGTTCTTCTGGGATCTTCTAAGTCTTCAACAGAAGTCCTGCAGCTTCTCCGCATCTTCGTTATTTAAAGTGAGTGTTGCTAGAAGCTAACGTGATAAGAGGTCGACTTCCTGTTATTATCGGCGCTGAATTCTAATAATTAGGAAGCAAGTCTATGCCACATCTTCGATTTAGAGCGGTCGAGCCACAAGCGGTTCAAGCGCTATCAAAACCACTTACTGACGAACTACAGCCTCTTATGGACTGCCCTCGCGAAGATTTTACGTTCGAATATATCTACAGTACATTTTTCAGCGAAGGTGAAGTAAGTGCTGCTTATCCTTTTGTTGAAGTTTTATGGTTCGATCGCGGTCAAGAAACGCAGAACAAGGTTGCAAAAGCAATAACTCAACAAGTACGTGGTATTGTGGGTGAAGATATCGATGTTGCGGTAATTTTCTCTGCACTCTCTCCTAAAGGCTACTATGATAATGGTGACCACTATTAAGGAATGAGCGTGATGAAGCTGAGTCTTTCTTTTTGTTTAAGTTTTCTATTCTCAGCTTCTCTTTATGCAACTCCGTGGGAGCAGGTCTCTGGTCCCACAAATAACACTTCTTCCTCTATCGGCAGTTATGCTAATGGCTGTCTAGATGGCGCATCTCCACTTCCTTTGGATGGTATTGGTTACCAAGTGCTACGTAGCAAAACGAAGCGTTACTATGGGCACCCACATACGATCAATTTCATTCAAGAACTAGCAAAAAAAACGAATCAAAATTTAAGCACAACGTTGTTGGTCGGTGACTTGTCATTGGCTCGTGGCGGGCGTTTCTCTTCTGGACATTCTAGTCATCAAACAGGTTTAGATATCGATATCTGGTTGCGTCTAGTCGATGAACCTTTGTCGTACAATGAGCTCCAGCTGCCTAAACCAATGAGCGTAGTTGATCTTAAAAAATATAAGATTTTGGAAAAACGTTGGGAAACTCGACACTTTGAACTGATTCGTAGCGCAGCGCAAAGTGAGGATGTAGCTCGTATTTTTGTTCACCCGGTGATAAAAGAGCAACTTTGTAAGCAGGAAGGGGAAAAAGACAGAGGGTGGTTACGCAAAGTTCGCCCTTGGTGGGGGCATCATTATCACTTCCACGTTAGATTAAACTGTCCGGAGTCGAGTGCTAATTGCATCAACCAGGCTCCTCCTCCAGTGGGTGATGGTTGTGGAGCTGAACTTGCGAGTTGGCAACCTAAAGCTACGCCACCTCCCGTGGCTAAAAAGACCATCAAAACTACGCCCAAGCCTAAGAAGAAAAAGATAATGCCTGCACAATGTCAGCCATTGCTTACTAAGAAGTAAAGGGTAATTCCTTCCTATCAAGCTGCGATTAAACCTACTAGGTATCTCCATTATGAAACTGGAGAAAGATCATTCTTTTGTCTACAGTGAATAATACCAGTATAAAAACTAACCTAATTAGTTTTGGTGGCATATTACAGAAATCTAAATTAAACAAAGGGTTATGTGGTTTTTCTTGTAGTTATAACTCTGGTTTTACAAAGATCTTTTCGTCGCGATTCTCTGGTTTCTTAGCAATATGTCTGTTGGTTGGTGAAAGACAAATAGCAACGCAGACAAGTGTATTGAGGTGGGTATGGAGACTTTCCCCATCTAAGAGTTAATCAAGGACAAAACCATGACTATGATTTGTGCAAAAGAATTTGCAGAGTGGTTAAGACACAGATTTAGCAGTGAGAATAAGGGAGTCTATCTGACTCGAGAGGATGTTAATCACCTGACAGGACGTCAGCGTCTTGACCCGGGATTTGTTAATGATGTGCATTACGAACTAATGCAATATGGGATGGCTTTCGTTACGGATACGAGTCGAGAGAATTTCTATTTGATACCTGTCTCACAAGCTGAAAATTGGCGTGAAAGGCTAGAGTATCATTTCGAGAAAGAGCTCTTCTGCAACATTATTCCTATCGAGAAATCAGGTTAAAAAAAGGTTCAACTTTGAGCGCAAAGTTGAACCTCTTTCAATTACGCTAGCCCTTGAATAATCACGAACTTCTCTAGCAATTGCTCTTCAGTCTCGACATGATTTGGGTCGGTAATAATGCACTTCGTAATTGGACACACCGACTGACATGTTGGTTTTTCGTAGTGACCTTTACACTCTGTGCATAGAGCAGGATCAATTTCGAAAATGCTGTCACCCATAGTAATTGCACCATTAGGGCACTCAGGGTCACACATGTCGCAGTTGATGCACTTATCGGTAATAAGTAGTGCCATGATTACTTACCAGTTGGGTTACGGGTATCCTGACCTGCATTTAAGTTACGCATCAACAGACCGTATTCCAGATCCATGTCTTCTGGAACCGGGATAAATACAAAGTGGCCGTTACCTTTTGCGTCTTCAATTGATTCTGACTTACGGTTTTCCATCGCTTCTAGCGTGAAGATTACGTTGCCTTTTGGCGTCATTAGCTCAAGGCTGTCACCAACGATGAACTTGTTCTTCACTTCAACTTCTGCCATGTCACCGCGACGTTTGCCAGTGAATTCACCAACAAATTGTTGTGCGTCAGATACAGAGTAACCGTAATCGTAGTTCTGGTAGCTGTCGTGAGTGTGACGACGTAGGAAACCTTCTGTGTAGCCACGGTGAGCTAGGCTTTCTAGCGTACCCATTAGGCTCTCATCGAATGGACGACCAGCAACTGCGTCATCAATCGCTTTGCGGTAAACCTGAGCAGTACGTGCACAGTAGTAGAATGACTTGGTACGGCCCTCGATCTTCAATGAGTGAACCCCCATCTTAGTTAGACGTTCTACGTGTTGGATTGCACGCAGGTCTTTCGAGTTCATGATGTAAGTACCGTGCTCGTCTTCGAACGCCGCCATTTTTTCTTCTGGACGGTGACTTTCAGAAAGCAATACCACTTCGTCAGTTGGTTTGCCGCGACCGATAGTGGTTTCAGGGCGTTCGTCTGCGACTTCGATTGCTTGAGCTTCGTTTGGATCGAACGCTTCAACAATTTGACCGGCGTCGTTTTCTTTACCTTCTTCGACTTTATATTCCCAACGGCATGCGTTAGTGCAAGTACCTTGGTTAGGGTCACGCTTGTTGATGTAACCGGACAGTAGGCAGCGACCAGAGTAAGCCATGCATAGAGCACCGTGAACGAAAACTTCTAATTCAGTTTCAGGACAATGCTCGCGAATTTCTTCGATTTCTTCTAGAGAAAGCTCACGAGAAACGATCACGCGCTCAACACCGTTAGCAGCCCAGAATTTAACAGTTGCCCAGTTTACTGCGTTCGCCTGTACAGACAGGTGAATTGGCATTTCTGGGAACGCTTCGCGAACCATCATGATGAGACCTGGATCAGACATGATAAGTGCGTCTGGACCCATTTCTACCACTGGTTTAAGGTCACGGATGAAAGTTTTAAGCTTAGAGTTGTGCGGTTGGATGTTGCATACCACGTAAAGCTTTTTGCCTAGGGCATGCGCTTCGTTGATACCGATTTGTAGGTTTTCGTGGTTGAACTCGTTGTTACGTACGCGAAGGCTGTAGCGAGGTTGACCAGCGTATACTGCATCTGCGCCGTAGGCGAATGCGTAACGCATGTTTTTAAGGCTACCTGCTGGAGATAGTAGCTCTGGTACGAATGCTTTCTCTGTTGTCATTGCTCAATTCTCTTAATATCTGATCACAAGTCAGGCCAATTCCACCTCATGGAAATGGGGCGCAAATTTTACGTCAAAATGTGACCTGTGACTAGGAGAATTATGTTTTAGATAAACAAACGCCCTCAAAAAAAGTGAGGGCGTTATGGTTAATCTTTGTACGAAATTAAGCGTTAGGGTTTGGCAGACCGCCCAATGCTTCGTATAGATTTGGTAGGAAAGCGCTGAACTCGCCACACATTAGAGAGAAGTCTGCGTCGAAGCGAGCAGCCTGATCTTCGCGTGGGATATCATCGTTTTGGTCTTTTAGTTCATCAGAGAACTTCAGACGTTTGATGCCAGAATCTTCTGCCATGATGAATTCGATACGATCTTGCCAGTTCAGTGCTAGCTTAGTCACCACTTTATCTGCAGCGATGTGGTTGCGGATTTCATCGGTTGTAAGCTCTTGCTTCTTACAACGAATCACGCCGCCTTCTTCTAGCACAGACTTAAGCTCTGCTTCGTCCATCATTGTGATGCCTTGTGGTGTATCACCAGTTTTTACCCATTCAGTTAGAGTTGTTTCGATCGCAACTTCTGGGATTGCTGGTACAACAGGCAGGCTACCCATTGTCTTACGTAGTAGTGCCAATACGTCTTCTGCTTTTTTGTAGCTGCTTGCATCAACAAGGATGAAGCCTTCTTTTGGCATAATCAGCACGTAAGTGTGGCTGCTACGGCTGAACGCACGTGGCAGGAGGTCCATTACGATGTCATCTTTCAGGTTGTCTTTCTCTTTCTTTTTAAGAGGACGACCTTCCTGTGCTTCCATTGCTTCTACTTTTGCATTTAGTGAGTCTTTGATCACTGAAGCAGGCAGCATTTTTTCTTCTTTCTTAGCGCAAATCAGAATGCGGTTTTCAGAAACGTGCGTCATCATGTCGCCATTTCTACCCATCGCGCTAACCCAGCCAAACTTTTGCTTATCTTGGCTTCCACAAGGGGTGAATCGGAACTCGGCTAGTTGAGTTTCCAGTTGATCGGCGTTGAAGTTAACCTCGCGGTTAACGCGGTATACCAGACAGTTTTTAAACCACATAAATCTTCTCTAGGCTTGATGACAAGGGACTAATCATAGGGAATTTTCCCGGCGTTGTCCTAATTGAATTGAAAAAGATCATGATGAATCTCAAAAGAAAGTTATATGAAAATTTGTTTTCAAAGGTCACAAAAGTGTCATAATTGGTAGTAATAATGCTTATGCATAGAGGGGCGCTTTGTCCTTTAAATTCATTAGCTCAACTAACATAAGGTTATTCAATTATGTCTAGAAGGATTCTGGTTGTTGAAGACGAAGCTCCGATTCGTGAAATGCTATGCTTCGTGCTTGAACAGAAAGGTTATCAAGCAGTAGAAGCAGAAGATTACGACTCTGCGGTAACCAAACTGGCTGAACCCTTCCCGGATTTAGTGCTACTAGACTGGATGCTACCAGGTGGCAGTGGTATTAACTTCATCAAACACATGAAGCGCGAAGAGTTAACTCGCAACATTCCCGTTGTGATGCTGACAGCTCGTGGTGAAGAAGAAGACAAAGTGCGCGGCTTAGAAGTTGGCGCGGATGACTACATCACCAAACCTTTCTCACCAAAAGAGTTGGTTGCTCGCCTTAAAGCCGTTATTCGCCGCGTAACACCGACTGCGCTCGAAGATGTGATTGATGTACAAGGTCTGAAGTTGGATCCTGTTTCTCACCGTGTGACCGCAAATGATGAAGCGGTTGATATGGGACCAACAGAGTTCAAAATGTTGCACTTCTTCATGACGCACCAAGAGCGTGTTTACAGTCGTGAACAACTACTAAACAATGTTTGGGGCACCAACGTGTATGTAGAAGACCGTACCGTTGATGTACATATTCGTCGTTTGCGTAAAGCGCTTGAGGCCGCAGGTCACGACAAACTCATCCAAACTGTTCGTGGCGCAGGATACCGTTTCTCGACGAAGGCATAACATCGCTAGCAGCTTATCAATACCATTTCTGGAGTAATGAGTGGTTGAAAGATTGACTTGGAAAAAGCTGGCCTGGGAGCTGGCTTTTTTTTACACCCCTTGGGTGATAATAGGTTGGATATTCGGTTATATGCCGTGGTTGCTTTTGGCGGCCACGGCTTTGCAGCTTGTATGGCATTTGCATAATCAGGTGCGCTTGTCGGCTTGGCTGTGGGATGAAAAGCGTCTTACGCCACCGTCAGGTAGTGGCAACTGGGAATCGTTATTCAACGGTTTATACCGATTGCAACAACGTCAGCGTCGTAAGCGTAAAGAGCTTACCAATTTGATTCGCCGTTTCCGTAATGGTGCTGAATCGCTGCCGGATGCGGTGGTGGTGTTTCGTGCTGAAGGTAACATCGTATGGTGTAACAAGCTCGCGCAACACCTTTTGGGTTTCCACTGGCCGGAAGATTCTGGGCAACCTATTTCTAACCTCATCCGTACTCCAGATTTTATTAAGTACATCAACAAGCAAGACTTCTCTGAGCCGCTAGAAATGCGCTCACCATTGAACGTTGAACGTATGTTAGAGCTGCGTATCGTGCCTTACACCGAAGGGGAACACTTGATGGTGGTGCGTGATGTGAGCCAACTTAAACAGCTTGAAGGTATGCGTCGTAACTTCTTCGCCAACGTATCTCATGAACTTCGTACACCGATGACGGTACTGCAAGGCTATCTTGAGATGACAGAAGATCCAGATATGATTGTTGGTCCAATGTGGACGAAAGCGCATGGGGTGATGACAGAGCAGCTCAACCGTATGAACAGCTTGGTTAATCAGCTTCTGACGCTGTCTAAGATTGAAGCGGCACCAATGCATGAGTTGGAAGATGTGGTCAATGTCCCTAGCATGTTAGAAGTGCTAGAGAAGGAAGCGGTAAGCCTAAGTGGTGATGATCAACATCAGTTGAAGTTCGACGTGGATTCTAGTCTGCGCGTGCTCGGCGATGATGACCAACTGCGTAGTGCGATCTCTAACTTGGTGTACAACGCGGTGAAATACACTCCACCTGGTGCACATATAAACGTTCGTTGGTATCAAACCGCACAAGGCGCTTGTCTAGAGGTTGAAGACAGTGGTGATGGTATTGAACCACAACACTTACACCGATTGACGGAGCGTTTCTATCGAGTTGATAAAGCTCGCTCACGCGATACCGGCGGCAGTGGTCTAGGCTTAGCCATCGTTAAGCACGCGTTGAGCCATCATGACTCTCATCTCGAAATTTACAGTGAAGTTGGTGTCGGCAGTAAGTTCTCCTTCATCCTACCAAGTCGTTTGGTGGTGAAGTAATGAGTGTCGTATCCAAAGCAATTAAGAAAATCACTCTAGCCACGTTAGTGCTTTCCAGCGTGGCTATTGCACAAGATAAACCGTTGCCGAATTATCAAAAGACGACTGGCATAGCAGGTAACTTATTGTCTGTCGGCTCAGATACGTTAGCAGGCATGACTACGCTTTGGGTGGAAGAGTTTAAATCTATCTACCCGAACATTAATGCTCAGGTACAAGCGTCTGGCTCATCGACTGCGCCACCGGCGTTAACAGAACAAACTGCGCAATTCGGCCCAATGAGTCGCTCAATGCGTATGCGTGAGATCGAAGCATTTGAGCGGGTGCATGGTTACAAACCAACGGCGCTTCGTGTTGCGATTGATGCGATTGGTATTTTTGTGCACCAAGATAATCCAATCAAAGGGCTTAATTTCCATCAGTTGGATGCGATGTTTTCCGCGACTTTACGCTGTGGCGAAAGTGAGTTCATCACCAACTGGCGTGAGTTAGGCATCAAAGCTGAGTGGGCGAAACGTAATTTGCAGCTGTTTGGTCGTAACTCGGTATCGGGTACGTACGGTTATTTTAAAAGTAATGCCTTGTGTGGCGGTGATTTTAAAACTCGTGTGAACGAGCAACCGGGATCGGCGTCAGTGGTGCAGTCTGTGGCATCAACGATCAGTGGTGTAGGTTACTCCGGGGTAGGTTATCGCGTGGCGGGTGTTCGCTTAGTCCCGATTGCGAAAACAGGCACTGATTACGTTAGCCCTGTACGTGAAAATATCATCTCAGGTAAGTACCCACTATCGCGTTATCTTTATGTATACGTGAATAAACATCCTGATTATCCGCTAAGCCCAATTGAAGCTGAGTTCATTCGCTTTATGTTCTCAGCTCAAGGGCAAGCGCTGGTCGCGAAAGACGGTTATGTTCCCATTACTGCCGATTTCGCTGCAGAGGAATTAAAAAAGGTCGGTTTATAAGCCGACCTTTTTCTTTATCTCATTGAGTTCGTAGTTAGAAGTTCAATGTCCATCCTGCGCTTTCCCAGCGTTGCTGTTCTTCCTGCAAATCTGCATCGAGCAGTTTGTTATTCTCCAACCAATCTTCCTCTGCGCAGGTAAGTACCCACTTATCTTCTTCTATCGATAATGTCAGCTCTGGTAGCGGGTCATCATTGCGTTGACCGTTGACCACAATCGCTAGACGCAGAATCTTAATTAAGTTGATGATGTCACTCTCTTTGTAGAGGTTAAACTCTGGGAACTCATTCAACTTGAGGGATTTACGTTGGAAGCGAGCTAAAGTCGCCAATACCAATTGCTGCTCGCGGTTAAAGCCGGGCAAGTTTGAGTGCAGCAGAATGTAGAATGAGTGACGATGGAAACCGCGCAGACTGATGCTCAAGCCGACTTCATGTAGCAAAGCCGCCCATTCCAATAAATCAAACAACTCACTTTTCTTCTTGATACCTAGTTCAGAACGAACATTGCACAGCATCTCTCTTGCATGACCTTTTACGCGTGCTGCGTGTTCGATATCAACGCGATGTTGTTTTGCTAGGTTTTCTGTGGTGCGCATACGAATATCAGAACGAGCGAAGCGTTCTTCCATTTCGTAGAGCAGACCTTCACGCAATGCGCCATCCGAGAAGAACATCTGGTTGATTTTTAGTGATTGGAAGATGGCAGATAAAATGGCTACACCAGCGGCAAAGACTGGCTTACGTTCGTCGGTCAGACCAACTAGTTCAATATCATCAATGGACTCAAATTCGCACAATGTGTCGATGAGCTTGCCCAAACGCTTATTGGTGATCAGCCCATCTTCATGACCTAAACCAATCAAGACTTCGCGAATCGCTTTAATCGTACCTGAAGAGCCGAGGGCAATATCCCAGCCTTTCTTACGGTATTTTGCAGCAATGGATTCCATGCGCTGCTCTGCGGCGAGAATCGCTTTGCTGAAGTTCTTGCGCGACAGTTTGCCATTATTGAAGAACTGCTCGGTAAAACTCACACAGCCCATTTGCTTACTGTTGAGAAGCTCTGGCTCAAACTCTTGACCTATGATCATCTCGGTACTGCCGCCACCGATATCGACGACCAGTTTGGAGTTAGACTCCGCTTGAGTGTGCGCTACGCCGAGGTAGATGAGGCGAGCTTCCTCTTCGCCCGGAATGATTTCAATTGGAAAAGGCAGCACCTCTTTGGCTCGTTTTATAAAGAGGTGGGCATTGTTAGCGCGCCTTAAAGTGTGGGTGGCTGCAATTCTAACGTTTGAAGCTTCAAAGCCTTGCAAGCGTTCGGCGAACATTGCGAGGCACTCAAGGCCTCGCTCCATCGCAGCATGGCTTAGGTTGAGCTCTGAATCGAGTCCGGCAGCTAAGCGCACTCGCTGTTTATGGCGGCTGACTAATTGCAGGTCACTTCCAACAACTTTCGCCACCACCATATGGAAGCTGTTCGACCCAAGGTCAATGGCTGCAATATGGCGTACATTTTGTTCAAGTATTTGAGGCATCTGCTTTTTGTTTTCTTGTTTGCTTCTCTATATTTTTAAGATAGTCGTAGATGGCAACTTGTGAGCGAACTTTTTTACGATTACCTCGCGGCACGTAGCTGTTGCTCATCTCTTTATCTATCAAACGAGCCTTTACTGTATCGGTAAAGTGGATGTTAGTTATATCAATAATGCGCTGTTTCAAACGTGGATCACGAACCGGAGCGGCAACTTCAATACGATGATCGATATTTCGCGTCATCCAGTCCGCTGATGAGATATAAACCTGCGGGTCGCCATCATTGTGGGTGATCACGACACGAGGGTGTTCGAGGAAACGGTCAACAATACTGATGATGCGAATGTTCTCGCTCACGCCTTCAATACCAGGGACGAGTGAACACATACCGCGGATGATCATATTAATTTTCACCCCAGCATTGCTTGCTCCATAAAGTTTATTGACGATGCCTTTGTCGACTAAGTTATTCACTTTGATCGTCAGTGCTGCTTTCTTGCCGGCTTTTGCGTTGGCAATTTCACCGTCAATCAGACGGTAGAGTTGTTTACGCGAATTGCGTGGTGAAACAATGAGGTGATTAAACCTTACAGGACGATATGGGTTCTCTATATAACCAAAGACGTTACGGACTTCATTGGTAATTTCTTGATCTGCAGTTAGTAGAGCGAAGTCGGTGTAGATACGTGCGGTTTTCTCGTGGAAGTTACCTGTTCCTATATGCGCGTAACGTACGATTTCACCTTCTTCGCGGCGGCTAATCAAGAGCAGTTTTGAGTGAATTTTCAAACCCGGTGCACCAAAGATAACGTGCACGCCTGCATCGGTGAGAACCTTTGACCACTCGATATTGGCTTCTTCATCGAATCGGGCTTGCAGCTCCACCACCACGGTTACGCTTTTGCCATTGTGTACCGCATCGATCAATGAGTTCATCAAGCGCGAATCTTTGGCAACGCGGTAAATGTTAATCTTGATCGCCAACACTTTAGGATCGAAGGAAGCTTGGCGAACCAGTTCAGAGATGTGATCAAAGGTGTGATAAGGGTAGTAAAGCAAAATGTCTTTGGCTTTGATCGCATCGAAACTGTTGGCGTAGCCTTCGAAGTCGGCACACTTCATCGGTGGCATGGGTTTGTTTTCTAGGTACTCACGACCAACATTTGGGAAGCCAATGAAGTCTTTAAAGTTGTGGTAACGACCACCGGGAATCAAACTGTCGTAGTTAGATATTTGCAGTTTGCTGCACAAGAAATCGAGCATCTCTTGCGGCATTTCACGCTCGTAAACAAAGCGCACTGGCATAGCGGTTAAGCGTTGGTTCACTCCTTCAGACATCTGTTCGAGCAAGCTGTATTCGATTTCTAGGCGTAAATCGTATTCGGCATCGCGGGTCATTTTCATCGCGTAGCCATTTAGCTCATCATAATCGAAGAAGCCTTTAAACAGCTCATCCAGACAGTAACGGATGATGTTGTCGAGCAGAATGATGGTCTTGCGACGTTTGCCTTTTTGCTCCGGAACCATAACGAAGCGGGGTAGGTGGTCAGTTGGGATTTCGAGTAAAGCGTATTGGGAATGATCGTCTTTGCGCAGGTCGACGGTAATGTAGGCGTATTCGTCTTTAAGAAACTGCAACACATCGATGTCATCTTTAATCAACAGCGGAGTGATGTGTGGCATGACTTCTTTGCGAAAGTACTTGGTGATCCAGCGCTTTTGGGTGTCATCCAGTTGGTTTTCATTAACCAAGAAAATGCGGCGTCGCGCCATTTCTCGGATCAAATCACCGTACAGTTCATCAAATTGTTCGTTCAGCCTCAATGCTTTGGTTTGCATCTTAGTTAACAAGTGCTTAGAGTTATCGCTTCCACCTCGTTCTTGGCTGATCAAGATCCGACGTTTTACGTCTGCAAAGCGAACCTTGTAGAACTCATCTAAGTTATTGGAAAAGATCCCCAGAAAGCGAATACGTTCGATTAGGGGGACGGTTTTATCAGCGGCTTCTTGTAATACTCTCTCGTTAAAAGACAACCAACTAAGTTCTTTTTCTATATAGAGTTTTTCTGCGCTCATAACCTTACCTAGCCTAAAATGAAGTAAATCCGCACTCATCTGTGGGATAAAAAAAGATGAGCCTGAACATTATGAGGTTTACGTTACAGATTTATTTCATAACACGGTCTGCATAAGAGTTGTATTCTTTTCAGTTGTTTAATGTGATCTGTAATATAATTGTCATCTTAACGACATATTCTAGTACTAAGTCAAAAAGGGTAGAGAGATCAATGGCACAAGCCGAGTTTTCATTGCAGGAAAAAGATAAAAAACGATTGATCAAAGATCGTTTGGTTCGATTTGCAGTGACATCCGGTGGTGTAGGCGTTCTTGCTGCTCTTGTGTTGATCTTCGTTTACCTTGCGATGGTGATCATTCCTCTGTTTTCTGATGCAGAGATCGAAACCAATTATGCCGCTCGTGCTACCCAAAGCGGGAAGCCACTCGCAATTTCCGTTGATGATTACTCTCAAATCGGTTTAGTGTTAACCCAATCCGGGGAAGTGCGTTTTCTTCCTCTCGATGATTCCAGCAAACCTGCGCTGTACACTCAGCAGATAGCCAACAACCCAGTGGCATTTTCTCAGTCTGCGCCGGGGTTAGGTTGGTATGGTTTGGTTGATGACCAAGGCAAAGCACACATCTTCAAACCGGAATTTAACGCAACACTGCGCGAAAACACTCGCCCACCAGAAGTCGTGCCGTTTCGAACCTCAATGGACATGCAACTGACAGGTGCATCCGATCCAGTTAAGAAGTTTGTTTTTAGTACTTCCACGCAAGCTCCAACCCTTGTTTGGCAAACACAAAGCGGCGTAATAAAAGCGCGTTGGCAGGTTCCTCAACTGTTAGATGCATCACCTGTTACCCATGATTACACCTTCTCTTCAGGTTTTGATGCGCCAGACCAAATGTTGCTGACGCCAGATGGCAATAACCTTTACTTGAGAAATGGATCAGAGCTGATTGTCTTGGTGAAAGGTGACAACAAGTTCTCTGTGCGTGAAGTGATCGATCTGACTCAGGGTGATAAAAAGCACTCTGTGAGAACGATGGATTTGTTGGCTGGGGCGTATTCCCTGCTTGTTACGCATAACGATGGGCGTGTATCGCAATGGTTTGATACGTTGCAGGGCGACCAGCGAACTTTGACTCACATTCGTGACTTTAAGTTGGCGTCTGAGCTGAAGTATTTACTTCCCGATTCACACCGTAAAGGTTTCTATAGTTTTTACACCAACGGTACGTTGCAAAGCCACTACACCACCAGTGAGAAATTGGTACTGTTTAAGCGTGCCTACAAACAAGCGCCAGTGATGGCAGGGATGTCGAATAACGAGCGCTACCTGATCACATGGCAAAACGACGAATTAAATGTTGCGTTTGTTGATAACCCGTACCCAGAAGTCTCTCTGTCTTCCTTATGGCAAAAGGTTTGGTATGAAGGTTACCCAGAGCCTGAATTTGTGTGGCAATCCACCTCAGCCAGTGATGACTTCGAGGCGAAATTCAGCTTAGTGCCAATTGCGTTTGGTACCATCAAGGCGGCGATGTTCGCAATGCTGTTCTCGGTACCACTGGCTGTACTGGGCGCAATTTATACCGCTTACTTTATGTCACCACGTATGCGTCGCGTGGTGAAGCCATCAATCGAGTTAATGGAAGCTTTGCCTACCGTTATCATCGGTTTCCTTGCCGGACTTTGGTTCGCCCCGATTGTGGAAGACCATTTGATTACCGTTGTGGTGATGTTGTTTGTTCTGCCTCTGAGCACCATGGTGATGGGCGGTCTATGGGCGCTGATCCCACAACCGATACGTAACCGCCTGCCAAACGGGTGGCATGCTTTGGTGTTAATGCCTTTGCTTCTGCTGTTGATCGGTTTGGGTGTGTGGGTATCACCAATGCTTGAGCAAGCCTTCTTTGGCGGGGACATGCGTTTGTTCCTAACTGACCATGGCATTGGCTTTGATCAACGTAACGCGCTGGTGGTTGGCTTGGCGATGGGCTTTGCGGTTATTCCAACGATTTTCACCATTGCCGAAGATGCGATTTTCTCTGTGCCGAAACACTTATCGGATGGTTCATTAGCACTTGGCGCGACGCCATGGCAAACCCTGATTTATGTGGTTCTGTTAACAGCCAGTCCGGGGATCTTCTCGGCAATCATGATGGGACTTGGGCGTGCTGTGGGCGAAACCATGATTGTATTAATGGCGACAGGTAATACGCCATTAATGGATTGGAACGTGCTAGAAGGCTTGCGTAGCTTGTCGGCGACCATTGCGGTTGAATTGCCAGAATCGGAAGTGGGCAGTTCGCATTATCGATTGTTGTTCCTATCGGCATTAATTTTGTTTGTCTTCACCTTTGCGGTGAACGCCTTGGCGGAATGGGTTCGTCAAAGACTAAGAGATAAATATCGTGCGTTGTAATCAGTTAACGAAAGAGCGAGTAATAGCGTGTTAAATTGGATTCGTTCTGGCGCACCTTGGATTTGGTTAACCGGGGGAGCGGTAAGCATCAGTCTGCTTTCTGTCCTCGGTTTATTGCTATTGATTGGCTGGAAGGGGCTTACTTACTTCTGGCCTGCGCCACTTTATCAATGGAATGTTGCTGCGCTGACTCCGGTGCAGGGCGAAGTGCTGCATGAAAATTCGATTCTGGTTGGTCAGGTTTACGAGCGCAGCTTTGTGCCAAGAAGTTACCTACCAGAAGAAGCGGCGAATAAACTCGCGGATGACGAAGAGTTTGCGACGCGCCTAAACATCAAAATTGCCAACCGTGAATTGTACCCAGCGGACTTTATTTCTGTGTTGAGAATGCAGTTGGATGATCCAACTACGCCGGGCGAATGGGCAGTGATTGAACGCAGCAGCGGTGGCTACTTCTTCGGTAAGTTTGTGGCCTTCCAAGATGGTAACACGCGTTACGAAAATGACATTCAAAAGCTTTTGGATCAAAAGCTCGATGATGCCGAAACCTTGCATCACGAAATCGACATGCTGGTGGATGACCAAGTAAAAGACTTGGGATGGCAGTTAGAGCAGCTTCGCTTAGATAAACGTAAGCACGAGCTTAACGACACCATCACTGAAGAGTTTTTAGCAAACAACAGCAAGCGTAAGGCAGAAATTGAAGCAGAGTTAGCCAAGCTAGACATGCAACTTGACGGGCTGCGCTTGGGCTTCTCTGATTATGCGCTGATTGTCGAAGACATGACTGGGACTCAAGTTTCGATTCCATTAGAAGACATTTTGGACTACTGGTATCCAAACCAAATGTCACTGCCTGAAAAGGTTACCCATTGGGGAAAACAGGTTTGGAAGTTCTTATCCGAAGACCCTCGCGAATCGAACTCTGAAGGTGGGGTTTTCCCAGCGATTTTCGGTACGGTTTTCTTGGTTATCATCATGTCGATCATCGTGATGCCATTAGGTGTGGTTGCGGCGATTTATTTGCATGAATATGCCAAGAATAATGCCCTAACTCGGGTGATCCGTATTGCGGTGATTAACCTTGCCGGTGTTCCTTCTATCGTTTACGGCGTATTTGGTTTGGGCTTTTTTGTTTATACCATTGGTGCCTCAATCGATAACCTGTTTTATGCCGAGCGATTACCCGCTCCAACCTTTGGTACGCCGGGCTTGTTGTGGTCTGCACTGACGCTAGCGGTCTTGACGCTACCGGTGGTGATTGTTACCACAGAAGAAGGTTTAACCCGTATTCCTAGTTCAGTTCGCCATGGCTCGTTAGCCTTGGGTGCAACGCAGTTCGAAACGCTTTGGCGTGTGGTTTTGCCTATGGCAACCCCTGCGATAATCACTGGTTTGATTCTCGCAATTGCTCGGGCTGCGGGGGAAGTGGCGCCATTGATGTTGGTGGGGGTCGTGAAGTTAGCTTCTAGCTTGCCAGTGGATGGGCAATTCCCTTACGTGCATTTGGATAGAAAGTTCATGCACTTAGGTTTCCACATTTACGATGTTGGATTCCAGACTTCGAATATCGAAGCTGCGCGTCCGTTGGTTTACGCGACTTCCTTCTTACTCGTGACGGTTATTGTCGGACTAAACTTAACAGCAATCAGTATTCGTAATAATCTGCGAGAGAAATACCGAACTTTAGGACAAGATTAAGCATGTTTAACTTTGATAATACATTAGGTTATGAGCCGCCATTGGATGTGCACAACCTGACGGATGAACAAACGGCTATCTCGATTGAGAACCTTAATCTTTTCTATGGTCAGACTCAGGCGTTGCATGATATCTCCATGCGCATCCCAAAAGGACGCGTAACCGCATTCATCGGACCGTCCGGTTGTGGTAAATCTACATTGCTGCGCTGTATCAACCGCATGAACGATTTAGTCGAAGGTTGTAAGGTGACGGGGAAAGTACGCTTGCACGGTAAGAATGTGTACAACCCAAGTGTGGATGTTGCCACGCTGCGCCGCCGAGTAGGCATGGTATTCCAGCGCCCAAACCCATTCCCTAAGTCAATTTACGAAAATGTGGTTTACGGTCTTCGTCTACAAGGGGTGAAGAACAGTCGCATGCTAGACGATGCGGTCGAGCGTTCACTACGTTCTGCGGCATTGTGGGATGAAGTAAAAGACCGTTTACATGAAAACGCATTTGGACTTTCTGGTGGCCAGCAGCAGCGTTTGGTGATTGCACGCGCCGTTGCGATTGAGCCAGAAGTACTATTATTGGATGAACCGACATCGGCGTTGGATCCAATCTCAACTTTAACTATTGAAGAGCTTATCAACGAGCTCAAGACTCAATATACTGTGGTTATCGTTACCCATAACATGCAGCAAGCGGCGCGCGTCAGTGATCACACTGCGTTCATTCATATGGGTAAGTTGATTGAATACTCGGATGCGGATTCGATCTTCACCTCTCCAATGAAGAAACAAACCGAAGATTACATTACCGGTCGTTACGGTTAAGCCGCGACCTTTCAAGGATTAAAAGGAAAGCCATGCACTTTGGACGTCACATCTCAGGACAATTTAACGTAGAGCTAGAATCGATTCGTACCCATGTACTTACCATGGGAGGCTTGGTAGAACAGCAGTTGTCGTATGCTATTCAAGCCTTGCACAAGGAAGACATCGAACTGGCGCGTAAAGTTGTGCGTGATGATCACAAAGTTAATGCGATGGAAGTGTCGATTGATGACGCTTGTACTCGCATCATTGCTAAGCGTCAGCCTACAGCAAAAGACTTACGCTTGATCATGGCTATCATTAAGACCATCACAGATCTTGAGCGCATTGGTGATGTTGCAACACGTATTGCCTATGTGGCGATTGAAAGCCCATCATCGAAAGAGCGCCAATTCCAAGTCTCGTTAGAGCCTTTATGTCGTCAAGCAATCCAAATGTTACACCAAGTGCTTGATGCGTTTGCTCGTATGGATGTAGAAGCCGCAGCAGAAGTACACAAGCTTGATGATAAGTTGGATGCGGAATACGAAGCGGTGATTCGTCAGTTGATGACTTACATGATGGAAGACCCGAAAAACATTCCACATATTCTGCAAGTGATGTGGTCGGCGCGAGCCATTGAACGCGTGGGTGACCGTTGCCAAAATATCTGTGAATACATTATCTACTTCGTGAAAGGAAAAGATGTACGCCATCTAGGTGATCAAAGCATCGATGACGTACTGAAGTAAGTCTTAAAAGCGCAAACCAAAGCCTAGAGAAAAGTTAATGGCAGTGTCTGTGTAGGTGTGTGTTTTATCGTTCATGAAAACGTCTAAATCCGCACCTGCTCGAACTGATAATATTGGGTTAACTTGATATGCGTAAGCGCCACCAATACTCAATCCGTTCGCATCTCTTCGTTCATTGCGATACGTTCCATCGTACTGCGCTAATCCTAAGCTCGCTTGAAATCCCATCTGTGGTTGATGACCAAATAAGTGTTGAAAGCCAATACGGTAGGCGTCAATGGTTTCATCATAATTACCGCTCTTATAAGTAATCTGAGAGTAATCAAAATACAGCGCATCAAAGCCCGCAATATCGGTCGCCCCCAATTGGATACCTGCCCCTCGAAATGAGCCAATCTTAACTTCTGGAGAGACATAAATACCTGAAGCTTGGACACTAATAGGAGCGAGAATAAGGGCAGCGAGAAAGAATTTGCGTTTCATAGAGTTACCTAAATAAAAGCCTTCCTTGGCTATGAACTTATTGAGTGCAGTTTTTACTTAAAGCTAATTTGAACACCAACGCCGCCAGCAACGTCAGATGAAGAATATTTGCCTGATGATTCATAGTGGAATGTGCCTGACAGGCTTACTTGATCACTTAGACCGTACGCACCACCAATCGCTACTGCTTCTTTACTACCAGAAAAACCCACACCGGCACCGATTGCCAGTTCACCATTGGTTGCATAAGGGCGAGCGTTGGTGACTGCGTGTAGACTTGCGCGAATACCGTCCATTTGTTCTGCTTGTTGGTTTAAGCGGTAGTCGTATTCTGCGGCTAAGCCCTCTAAGTGGTTCAGACGGTCATCCGTCGGGTTATTTTCAATAGGATTTGATGGCAGTTGCGGTGTTGGACGCTCTGGGACTTCAGGAATACCGTTGTCTGGTTCAGGAAGCGTTGGGTGCTCTGGTGCTGCTTCGATTGGTGGTGTTGGTGATTGATCTGGATGTGGACGATCTGGCACTCCAGGAACACCGTTATCAACTTCTGGTAGAACAGGTTGCTCTGGCACACCTTGAATTGGGTTGGTTGGAATGCCTGGGTGTGGACGATCCGGGATAACAGCTGCAATTGAGCTGAAAGAAGCAAGAAGGGTGCAAGCAGCGGTAAGCTTTACAATTTTTTTAGTCATGTCTGAACTCTCAATAAGTAAACGAGGGACAGCATCCTTACTGTAAGCAATCGCTTTTTGTCATTTCCCTTAAAAGCAGGGCTATCTTATTGAGAAGTATGATTTATGACTAAATGGCTATTGTTATCTCAGTGATAATTAAATCTTATCACTCTGTGATTTTAGACCTTGTTGAATAAGCTCTGTTAACCATTTTACTAGTGGGTTATTCCGGTTTCTCACATGCATATGAGCGTGAATAGACTTCATTTGTGGTTGACCATCAATCGTGACATCAACGGCTCTTAATCCCGGAAATTGCTCTACCGGAAGTAAATTGGAGTGAGGTAAATACATGTCGGTGTGTTTGACGACATCAAGTATTGCAGAGACCATTTCTGAGCGAAAGCCAATGCTGTGTTCAATGCCCATTTCGGTAAGAAGCTCAGATGCGTAACTGAACTTGTCGTTCCAACCTGGGGAAATCAAAGAAGCAATTGGGTATCCGCCAAGATCATGTGGCTCAACATGAGTCTTGGTGATTGGGTGATCTTCACGGACAAAAATACGCCCTTTCAAATCCAGTAGCTTCGGCGTGTAGATCTCTTTATTGGTCAGAAGTAACTCGTAATTTACTCCCATCAGTGTTTCACCTTTCAAGATCTCATCAACCGTGCTGTTCGACCAACCAACTAATTCAAGTTGAGCATTAGGTGCTAACGCTCTCATTTGTTCGAAGAGGAAACCGGGCAAGCAAGTCATTGTGATTGGTGCCAGTGCAATTCGAATTTTGTTGTCCACTTCGGCAGGATCAAACTGATGAGAGCGATTAACTGCGGCAGCTAAACCATCGAGATGGGGGGTAATATCATTGGCAAGAGATTCGGCGAACGGTGTCGGTTCAAGACCAGTTTTGACCTTCACAAACAGCTCATCATCGAAGTGATTACGTAGCTTTTGTAATGCCTGACTGATCGCTGGCTGAGAGACAAACAAGCGCTGTGATGCTTTACGCATGTTTCGCTCTTGCATCAAAACCATAAAGGTCTTGAGCAGATTCAGGTCAAGGGTGTGAAACAGGTCTTTCGCCATGATACATCTCTAATATTTATCAGGAACGAAGGTTTGATCGTCGATAGGCGCACGGACATAACCTTCTTTATTCAACTCTGGCAATTCGATAACTGGATGCTCAAGTTCTTCGTATTCGACTTGACTAAGCAGATGGCTGATACAGTTCAATCGAGCTTTCTTTTTATCATCAGAAGGGACTACCCACCAAGGACAGTTTTTCGTATCTGTGTAGGCAAACATCTTATCTTTTGCCTCTGAATATTCTGCCCAGCGATTGCGTGATTCCAAATCCATTGGGCTGAACTTCCAGCGTTTAATTGGGGTGTTGATGCGTTCTAGAAAGCGCTTTTCTTGCTCTTCATCGGAGACCGAAAACCAGTACTTAATTAAGATGATGCCAGAGCGCTGAAGCATGCGTTCAAACTCCGGGCAAGAACGGAGAAACTCTTCATATTGATCTGGGGTACAAAAGCCCATGACTTTCTCTACGCCGGCACGGTTGTACCAACTGCGGTCAAACAGTACGATTCCTCCAGCAGCAGGCAGGTGTGCCACATAACGCTGGAAGTACCATTGTGTTTTTTCTTTCTCTGTTGGGGCGGGAAGGGCTGCGATACGGCAGACACGAGGGGTGAGTTTTTCAGTGATGCGTTTGATGGTGCCACCTTTGCCAGCGGCGTCACGTCCTTCAAAAAGTACCACGACTTTAAGCCCTTTGTGTTTGACCCACTCTTGGAGCTTAACCAACTCAATTTGCAGTTGTTCTAGTGCTTCTTCGTATTCCTTTTTCTTCAGTTTCGCCATGTTTCCTCCCGTCCTTAGTTATCAATATGTTAGCACTCAATAACTAAAGACGGGATTTGAAAGCTCTTAATTGAGAGCTGTTACCATGTTCGCGATAGCATCGGTGTTGGTGACTGGAATCGAAAAATCATCTATATCGGCAGCGCCCATTTTGCTTTGCTCGGCAATAAAGGTCATGTGACTTGGGCGAGTTGTCTTGCCAGATAAATGCACTTCAGTGACTTTGGCTTGTTCAACGATCTGACCAACATTGTCCGCATTCACACCGGCGCCCGCCATGATCGCAATGCGTCCTTGTGCTTGTTCAACTAAGGTTTTAAGCACATCGATACCTTGCGGTGCCGAAGGCGCAAGACCGGAGGTTAAAATACGTTCACAACCTAAGCTGATCACTTCTTCTAACGCTTTTTCAGCGTCGCGACACTGGTCAAAGGCACGATGGAAGGTCACGCCTAAGCCAAGCGCTTGAGCAAATTCACACAGCGCAGTTGCGTACGGCATATGAATGTTGCCGTCTTGAGTGAGCACGCCGAGTACGACACCATTCAAGCCTGCTTGTTTAGCGGCTTCAATATCCCAACGCATCATTTCGATTTCTTCCTCACTGTAGAAGAAGTCGCCTTGGCGAGGGCGAATCATCGCGTAAACCGGAATAGTAGAGCGTTTAGCGGCTTGCTGCATAAAGCCATAGCTTGGGGTTAAGCCACCCAAAGCAAGTGAAGAGCAGAGTTCGATGCGGGTTGCACCACCGGCAATCGCGTTGTGGAGAGATTCAATGTTATCAATACAGACTTCAAGTTGAGTGTTCACTAGGTTGTCCTGAATTATTGTAATTACAGCAAATACTAGCAGGACGAAAGGGGAGAATCTGTACTGAGACGGAGGGAAATAGAGGTAAACTTTTTGCGTGATGCTTGCCTCTTTTGCTTTTCAAAAATGCAGATAAAAAGAAAGCCCAGAGTGAACTCTGGGCTTTTTTATGACTTTACTTAGACTGATTGGCGTTTGCGGTTTTTCCGCTATAGCTTTTTGCTTTATATATACATCCAACCAACACGCCCGTTGAGCTTGGGCTATGTAGTCTATTACTTGCTTAGGTCGTCTGCGTGCTCAGATAGGAACGCTGCAACACCTTTTGGAGATGCGTCCATACCTGCTTTACCTTCTTCCCATTGTGCAGGACATACTTCGCCGTGCTTCTGGTGGAAGTTTAGTGCATCAACCATGCGTAGCATTTCGTCGATGTTACGACCTAGTGGTAGATCGTTAACTACTTGGTGACGTACAAGACCTTCTTCGTCGATTAGGAAAGAACCACGGAAAGCAACGCCTGCTTCTGGGTGCTCTACATCGTACGCTTTACAGATTTCGTGTTTAACGTCAGCAACTAGAGGGTATTTAACTTGACCGATACCGCCATCTTCGATAGCAGTGTTACGCCATGCGTTGTGAGAGAACTGAGAATCGATAGAAACACCGATTACTTCAACACCTTTAGCTTGGAAATCAGCTAGACGGTTGTCGAATGCGATTAGCTCAGATGGGCAAACGAAAGTGAAATCTAGTGGGTAGAAGAATACTACTGCTTTCTTACCTTTAGTGAATTCTGCAAAGTTGAAGTTTTCAACGATTTCGCCGTTACCTAGAACAGCTGCTGCAGTAAAGTCAGGGGCTTGACGACCTACTAGTACCATTTTTTTGCTCCTAAAAAATTTGGTTTGATCCAAACCTACATTCAGTTATTTAGGTTTGGTCCTTGTTTGTGCGAGACAAACTATAGTACAGATTGTAGTATTGAAAAAAGCGAAATAAATAGATTGAGTTCATCGAAAAAAGCGATAATAACGAAACTATTATCTCGATCACTGGAACAGCAATAGATACAAATAGAATTATGAATAAATGGCCTAGCTTGAAGCAGTTACACTATTTGGTCACTCTGCATGAAACTCGACATTTTAGTGATGCTGCTGAGCGTTGTTTTGTCAGTCAATCTACCTTAAGTAAAGGCATCCAAAACCTTGAAGAGTTGATTGGTTGCCCGCTTTATGAAAAGAAAGATAAAAAAAGCCCATTAGTTTTCACCCAAGCTGGTGAGATGGTGGTGCAACATGGTCGAGAACTGCTCGCTAAAGGGCAAGATCTTGTTGAGCTGGGGCGTCTATGCCAAGGCGATGATATGGAAGGGCAGCTAAAAGTAGGTTGTATTCCGACCATTGCTCCTTTCTTATTGTGCGACCTTGTTCAGGAGGTGAACTACCGCTTCCCTCAATTAAACCTTCTATTAAGAGAAGACACGACGACTAACTTGCTGCAAGCACTTCGCCACGGTGAGTTGGACGTGTTGATTCTGGCTCTGCCTGTAGAGATAGAAGGAATGGAAAGCCGAGTAGTGGGACAAGACCCGTTCCGCATGGTGATCAGTGCCAATCAAGCGGATTCCGTTCCTGTGCCGATCCGTTATGCAGACTTGCCAGATGAATCCGTCTTCTTATTAGAGAAAGAGCACTGTCTTACAGAGCACGCGGTTTCAGCATGTAAGTTGACGGACAAAGAGAAGATCAACCCATTCACCGCAACCAGTCTTCATACATTGGTGCAAATGGTAGCGAATGGTCTGGGCACCACGTTTATTCCGCAAATGGCGATTGATCATGGTTTGCTACATAACCAGAACTTAGTGGTGATCGACCCTCCTGGTCAGCAAGCGTATCGCGATATTGGTTTGGTTTGGCGTCCGAGTTCGTCACGATCAAACACTTTCAATCAATTGGCAGAAGTCGTCTCTGAACTGCTTTAGCTATTAGTATTAGCCTGCTACTCCTGATCTAATATCAAAAAGCGCACTAGAAATAGTGCGCTTTTTAGCATTTTATTCTGTGCGTGAACTTTGACTTGTAAAATTTTACAGATGAACTTTCATGAAGCTTTCATAAAATAGTGAAATTTCACAATGTTAATTTTACACAACTGCCTGTGTAACGCGTTTAAGTCGCGTTTAATTTCCTCTTCCTAGCCCTTGTGAATACAAGGATTTTTCTCCTGCCTCACTATTCATACGCTTGTTTGAATTCAAAAATAACCTGTAAATTTAATGTAATTTAATTACGTAATAACTTACAAATTAAACTCAAAAATCAAACACTTGTTTGATACCGAATAAAACTTTGAATTTAACGTTTTGTTTACTTGAGGGGTTTCGCTTAAATCTTTGTTGGGTTAGCTTAATTAAAGGCTTGTAAGACTTATGTCTAGATTGAAAAAGCAATTCAGGTTGCGCAATGTATAGACACAACGAAGCGAAGTGAACACCAAATCGAAGGATGTAATTTGTTGTTCATAACTTACAAATGTAGCTTTAGGCTGACTGCCCAAGATGGATAAAGCACGTTAAGGATGAATGATTATGCTTGCTCAGACAGAACAAAAAACACAACAACTAAAGCAAACCCAAGGCATGCTTGAGGTGAATGGAGTCGTTGCTCCTGAACGTCAAGCAATTTTCCCTGTTGAAGCCCAAACCTTTTTATCTCTACTGTGTGAAAAATTTGCCGGACGTGTTGAACAGTTGCTGGAAGCACGAGAAGAGAAGCAAGCACGCATCGACGCTGGTGAACTGCCAGACTTTCTACCAGAGACACAAGACATTCGTGAAGGAAGTTGGAAGATCCTTGGAATCCCGCAAGATCTGCAAGATCGCCGAGTGGAGATTACAGGACCGACTGATCGCAAGATGGTGATTAACGCACTGAATGCGAATGTAAAAGTGTTCATGGCAGACTTCGAAGATTCGATGTCCCCTGCGTGGAGTAAAGTTCTGGATGGTCAAATCAACCTGCGCGACGCTGTTAATGGCACTATCAGCTACACCAACCCTGGTAATGGCAAACACTATCAGCTGGCAGAAGACCCAGCGGTGTTGATCTGCCGTGTTCGCGGACTGCATTTAAAAGAAAAACACGTAACGTGGCACGGTCAGATCATTCCAGGTGCGCTATTCGATTTCGCTCTGTACTTCTACAACAACTATAAACTGCTACTGAAAAAGGGAAGCGGTCCTTACTTCTACATCCCGAAACTGCAATCGCATCATGAAGCGAAGTGGTGGAGCGAAGTGTTCCATTTCACCGAAGAGTATTTCGGTTTGGATACAGGTACCATCAAAGCAACAGTGCTGATTGAAACCTTACCAGCCGTATTCGAAATGGATGAGATTCTGTTCTCTCTGAAAGAGCACATCGTTGGGTTGAACTGCGGTCGCTGGGATTACATCTTTAGCTACATCAAAACACTGAAAAACCACCCAGATCGCGTACTTCCGGATCGCCAAGTAGTGACGATGGACAAGCCATTCCTCAACGCTTACTCAAGATTGTTGGTGCGTACCTGTCATAAACGTGGCGCATTTGCGATGGGCGGCATGGCAGCCTTTATTCCGGCTAAAGACCCACAAGAAAACCAAAAAGTGCTGGATAAGATCCACAACGATAAATCGCTAGAAGCTAACAACGGTCATGACGGCACTTGGGTTGCACACCCAGGTTTGGCAGACACCGCAATGGAAGTGTTCAGTGCCACACTGGGGCAGCGCACCAACCAATTGGATGTGAGCCGTTCAGAAGACGCACCAATAACCGCCGCAGAGCTGCTTGAACCGTGCGAAGGTGAACGCTCAGAAGAGGGCATGCGCCATAACATCCGCGTTGCGCTGCAATACATCGAAGCTTGGATCTCTGGCAATGGTTGTGTGCCGATTTACGGGCTGATGGAAGACGCTGCAACGGCAGAAATCTCCCGTGCTTCTATTTGGCAATGGATTCAACACGGTAAGTCGCTCGACAACGGATTGAAGGTCACTAAAGAGCTGTTCGAACTCTATCTGAAAGAAGAGATTGAAGTCGTGAAGCAAGAAATTGGCGAGCAGCGCTACCAAGCAGGTCGATTTGAAGAAGCGGCAGATTTGATGGCTAGGCTCACCACAAGCGATGAACTGACCAACTTTTTAACCATTCCAGGTTATGACTACTTGGATTAACCCAAAGATTTGGAACACTAATTTTATTTAACTAATACATTTTTACTTAACCAATACGTGAAGGATTCGAGGCAGATAAGGATGTACTGCCTGAGAACGGAAAACTCAACGCACATGCACAAGTGCACATTATAAGAGGGATAGACCAATGACTAACTTAACTCGCCGCCAACAAATTGAAGCTCTGGAAAAAGATTGGGCAACCAACCCACGCTGGAAGAACGTAAAGCGTACTTACACAGCAGAAGAAGTGGTAGAACTGCGTGGCTCTATGGTGCCTGCGAACACAATCGCACAACGTGGTGCTGACAAACTTTGGTCACTGGTCAACGGTAGTTCAAAGAAAGGTTACGTAAACTGTCTTGGTGCACTGACGGGTGGTCAAGCCGTACAGCAGGCAAAAGCAGGTATTGAAGCGATTTACCTATCAGGTTGGCAGGTAGCGGCGGACAACAACACCGCTTCGACGATGTACCCAGACCAATCTCTGTACCCAGTAGACTCTGTGCCGTCGGTAGTAAAACGCATCAATAACTCATTCCGTCGCGCAGACCAAATTCAGTGGTCAGCAGGTAAGTCACCAGAAGACGAAGGCGGTATTGATTACTTCCTACCAATCGTAGCGGATGCTGAAGCAGGCTTTGGTGGTGTATTGAACGCTTACGAGCTAATGAAATCGATGATCGACGCAGGTGCGGCAGGTGTTCACTTTGAGGACCAACTGGCATCCGTGAAGAAGTGTGGTCACATGGGCGGTAAAGTACTGGTTCCAACTCAAGAAGCAGTGCAAAAACTGGTAGCAGCTCGTCTTGCTGCGGACGTTGCTGGCACGACAACGCTGGTAATCGCACGTACCGATGCAAACGCAGCAGACCTATTAACGTCTGATTGTGACCCATACGATAAAGACTTCATCGAAGGCGAGCGTACTCAAGAAGGTTTCTACCGTGTGCGTGCAGGTATCGACCAAGCTATCTCGCGTGGTCTGGCTTATGCGCCATATGCGGATCTTATTTGGTGTGAGACAGCAACGCCATGTCTAGAAGAAGCACGCAAGTTTGCAGAAGCGATTCATGCAGAGTACCCAGACCAACTGTTGGCATACAACTGTTCGCCTTCATTCAACTGGGAGAAGAACCTAGACGCAGAAACCATTGCTAAGTTCCAACAAGAGCTGGCTAACATGGGCTACAAGTACCAGTTCATTACGCTAGCAGGTATCCACAACATGTGGTTCAACATGTTCGAATTGGCACACGCTTACGCTCAAGGCGAAGGTATGCGACATTATGTTGAGAAGGTTCAACGTCCTGAGTTTGAAGCGGCAGAAAAAGGTTACACGTTCGTAGCGCACCAACAAGAAGTTGGTACGGGCTACTTCGATAGAATGACCAATACAATCCAAGGTGGTAACTCATCAGTGACAGCACTGACAGGTTCTACTGAAGAAGACCAATTTTAATCATCATAGAGTCGACTATTACTACGTTAGTAATGACATCTTTGAGCGGCGATTGAGCCGCTCTTTTTTTGTCTACGATTCGAGAAAAACGTAGTGGCGTATTAATCCGCTTCGATTTCTTCCGGCTCGGTTTCTTCTTGCAGCTCTAACAAGTTAATTGCAATAGTCACAAAGTCTGTATCAGTGATGATGCCGACCAAATGACCTTTATTGACCACTGGCAAACAGCCGACTTTATGCTTTTGCATATAGATTGCGCTTTCTTTTAAACCTGCCCTTGGTTCGGCAGTCATGATGTTGGTGTGCATCATTTGGTAAAGCGGAGTATCGAGGGTAAAAGATTGTTCTGCCTCATCTGGGTGCAAGCAGGATTCTTGTGCGGCAAGAATATCGCGTTGAGTCACCAAGCCTTTTAAGTGTTTATTGGCATCAACAACCGGAATATGTCGAATATCAAGCGCGTCCATCATACTTTTTGCGTCACGTAATGTGTGCTCACGCAGCAAGGTATGAGGGTTGCGAGTCATCATGTCTTCAACCTTGATCATAGAGACCTCCAGCGGCATTGTCCTTCTCTTAAATATAGAGAATATTTTGCTGTATATCTGGGAGCTAACTCGTTTTTCACTAATAAAATAATACGATTAGATGGAGATCAATCAGAGGTGAAAATGGACTGGTGTTTTCCATAAATCCAGCTACTCATTTAGGGCGATGTTAGGATGTAAGCGCTATCATAAATAACCAAAGCTAAGGCGTTGAAACCTTAGCTTTGGTTACTCTAACGTTGCTTGAAATGCACACAGATAAGACCATACGCTTTCGCATCGACACAGCGACCAATGTAGTGTTTACCAGGTACGTTCACAGCGCAGTGGCGAGGGACTTGTTTTAAGGCACAAGCTTGTTGCTGAGCTCGAAACAAATTTGTTCTCTCATCGCCAAAACTGCTGGCAGAAAACAACAATATTGAAGCACTTAAAGTGGCTAGAAAGATCTTCATACTTACCTCAATTTATCATCAAAGAGCGTATCGCTCACTTTCAATATAGTCGCCCTTATCTCTATTGATAAGTTTGTTTTTAATTGGTAGTTGCAGGGGGAAACTCAATGCGAGTCAGTTTGCACTTTTGACTGATAAGGTGTGTAGACCGCAGTTAATCCAATGAATTGAATCGCACATTTTTACTTGCTTGATTTTCCAAGATAAGCCTGTGGAAGAAGATACGCTCAGGCTTACCAGATTGAAGATAACAACCTAAATGAAACGAACAACGTGTAACAAACTCATTGCGCTGACAGTTGCGGCATTCAGCATGCAATCTGCTCAGGCAATTGTGCTAGGAGATGAGCAAACCGACCCGGTAGATCGCGTGACTTTACGAGCAAGTAACATGGCAGAGTTCCCGTTGTGTGGCGGCACTATGCTGACTGAACGATGGGTGTTGACTGCGGCACACTGTGTGGTGATGGGGCAGGGAACCAACGAAGCGAGCTACTATGTAACTCCGCCGGGGGAACTGTCGGTGAATGCCAACGTTTATGAACTTAACTCTGCAGGGCTGGATAACTTCTATCCTGTGTCTCACGTTGTGGTTCACCCCGACTACACGCGGATTTCAAAGGCTGAGATTGACAGCAATGGCAATGTGAAACCTATCCAAACGGGTTTAGATTCAGACATCGCGTTATTGTATCTCACACGTCCAGTAGCAAATGCACGCTTTGCCGACTTAGCGAATAAAACTGATATGGAGAATATCGAAGCGCGTCTGGCAGCGGATTGGAACGATAACGACCTGACCAATCAACGTGTCGAAAACGTGCAAGTATTTGGATGGGGAACCACTCAGCCGGATGCATCTGAACCTTCCAATACGCTCAAAACTACCATCAGTACATTTTTACCTATCGATAAATGTTATGAGCGTTTAGAAATTGGCAGCAGTTTTCCGGGGATCATTGATTCCAGAGAGAACCAAACCAAAATCTGTACACTACCAACGAAAAACCGAGTGTTAGAACCGGATAGCCACACTCAGTATGGCAACTCCGCGTGTAAAGGTGATAGTGGTGGTCCGCTGGTGGATGTGGCGACGGGCAAACAGATTGGAATTGTTAGTGGTGCGCCTCTTGTTCTGCCTACGTGTGGCTCTTTGACGATCCCAAGCTTCTACACCAAAGTGAGCCAATATTACGATTGGGTACAGTCTTACATCACCGCCGGTGACCCACCGAGCAGTTACATCATTGAGCCGAATTTCATCAAAGAAGCGAATAGTGGAAGTGGTGGTGGGGAAGAGGAGTGCCACGATGGCATTGCGACCAACAATTGTGATTTCAGAGGTTCTGAGGACGACGGTGGTAGCCTAGGCGCTTGGCTATTCGGCTTATTGGTTCCACTGGTGTGGGCGCGCCGACGCAAAAGTTAAACGGTCAACGACTGATAAACATTTTAAAAAGCAGCGAACTTCGCTGCTTTTTTTATGCGCGTCTGTTTTGCGTCTTTCACGTTTTATTACACTCTTGGTGAAAGCTTTTACAGTCAATCTAGGGGGATTTGCTTGCTATTGCAGCATGTAAACATATACTAGTCTGCTGCGAAAAACTCGTCGCAATTTTATCGTCGTCTTTGACGTGATTTGACCAATAGATAAGACAAGTAACATGCAAGTATCAGATTTCCATTTCGACCTTCCAGATGAACTCATCGCTCGCTACCCTCAACCAGAGCGTACCGCTAGCCGACTGCTGCAAATGGACGGCAATACTGGTGAACTTATTGATGGCACGTTTACCGATGTGCTGGAGCAGGTTCAAGCCGGTGACCTAGTGGTTTTCAACAATACTCGCGTTATTCCTGCGCGTTTGTTTGGTCGTAAAGAATCAGGCGGTAAGCTAGAAGTGTTAGTGGAGCGCATGCTCGACGAGAAAAGCATTCTGGCACACGTTCGTTGTTCGAAATCGCCAAAACCAGGTACAACGATCTTTGTTGGTGAAAACGATGAATACTCAGCACAAATGGTCGCTCGTCATGATGCACTGTTTGAACTGAAATTTAATTCTGATAACACGGTACTAGAGATTCTGGAAGAAATTGGTCACATGCCACTTCCTCCATACATCGACCGTCCAGATGAAGACGCGGATAAAGAGCGTTACCAAACGGTTTATAACCAAAAGCCTGGTGCGGTTGCTGCGCCAACGGCGGGTCTTCACTTTGATGATGTTCTGCTTGAAAAAATCAAAGCGAAAGGCGCTGAGCTAGCATACGTTACTTTGCATGTGGGAGCGGGTACGTTCCAGCCAGTTAAAGTGGATGACATTAATGATCACCACATGCACGCAGAATACGTTGAAGTACCACAAGACGTAGTGGATGCGATTAACGCAACTAAGGCGCGCGGTGGTCGCATCATCGCTGTAGGTACAACGTCTGTTCGCTCACTAGAAAGTGCAGCGCAAGACGCGCTTAAGAAAGGCACAGAACTGGTTCCATTCTTTGGCGATACTGAAATCTTTATCTACCCTGGTTACGAGTACCAGCTGGTGGATTGCTTGATCACCAACTTCCACTTACCTGAATCAACCCTGATCATGTTGGTAAGTGCGTTTGCAGGTTACGAGAACACCATGAATGCTTACAAGCACGCGGTGGAAAACAAATACCGTTTCTTCTCGTACGGTGATTCAATGTTTATTAAAAAGAAGACCGCATAATGTTTTGACCCCTCTCTAGCCTTCCTTTCAAAAAAGGGTGAGGCTAGGAGGGGGAGAAAGTTAACGATTTACGAGTGCTAGCAGTAAGCTAGGAAATAAAGTGGAATCTCTGCTTTGTCTCTCGCACGGAAAAGCGACCGCTCCTTAAAATAGGGTTTACCACCCTGGATAAATAGTCAGACTGTTTCTCTGACACCCGGAGGCATCGTGAAATTAAAATTCGATCTTAAGAAGAAAAACGGCAATGCACGTCGTGGTCAATTGACCTTCGAACGTGGCACTGTTCAAACTCCTGCGTTCATGCCAGTAGGTACTTACGGTACCGTTAAAGGCATGACACCAGAAGAAGTGAAAGGTACTGGTGCAGAAATCCTGCTAGGTAACACTTTCCACCTATGGCTACGTCCTGGTCAAGAAGTGATGAAAATGCACGGTGACCTGCACGATTTCATGAACTGGCACGGTCCTATTCTTACCGATTCAGGCGGTTTCCAAGTATTCAGTCTAGGCAAAATGCGTAAGATCACTGAGAAAGGTGTTCACTTCCGTAGCCCTGTAAACGGTGACAAGATTTTCATGGACGCGGAAAAGTCGATGGAAATCCAAAAAGACCTAGGTTCTGACATCGTAATGATCTTCGACGAGTGTACGCCATACCCGGCGACACACAACGAAGCGAAAAAATCGATGGAAATGTCACTACGCTGGGCACAGCGCTCACGTGATCACTTCAACAAACTAGAAAACCCGAACAACCTATTTGGTATCGTTCAAGGTGGTGTTTACGAAGATCTACGTGATGTGTCTATCAAAGGTCTGACAGAAATCGGCTTTGATGGTTACGCAGTTGGTGGTCTTGCAGTAGGCGAACCGAAAGAAGACATGCACCGTATTCTTGAACACACATGTCCACAACTTCCAGAAGATAAGCCTCGTTACCTAATGGGTGTAGGTAAACCGGAAGATTTGGTTGAAGGTGTTCGTCGTGGTATCGACATGTTTGACTGTGTAATGCCAACGCGTAACGCGCGTAACGGTCACCTATTTGTGACTGGTGGTGTGATCAAGATCCGTAATGCGAAACATAAAACGGATACAACTCCGCTAGATCCGCATTGCGACTGTTACACTTGTCAGCACTACAGCAAATCGTACCTTCACCACCTAGAGCGTTGTAACGAAATCCTAGGTGCTCGTCTGAACACTATCCACAACCTACGCTACTACCAGCGTCTGATGGAAAGCATTCGTAAGGCGATTGATGAAGATCGTTTCGATGAGTTTGTTACTGAATTCTATGAGCGTCGTGGTCGTGAAGTGCCACCGCTTGCAAAAGAGCAGTAATTGACAGATTAAAAGAATTAAAGCCTTTGGCATGTTGCCAGAGGCTTTTGCTAATAAAGTAGGCTAACGTACGTTATTTTTGAGAAGGTGATCTCTATTACTTAATCTCAAACTTGAATCTAAATTACGAAAGCCCAACTTGTTGGATTATCAATAAAATATAATGAGGATGTTTTAATGTTTATTTCTCAAGCTCACGCAGCAGCAGAAGGCGCACCAGCAGGCGGCGGTTTTGAAATGCTAATCATGCTAGGCATGTTCGCGGTGATCTTCTACTTCATGATCTACCGTCCGCAATCTAAGCGTGTTAAAGAACACAAGAACCTAATGTCTTCTATGGGCAAAGGTGATGAAGTTCTAACAAGCGGCGGTCTAGTGGGTAAAATCACTAAGATTGCTGAAGACAACGATTTCATTTCAATTGAGCTAAATGCAAACAATGAAGTTGTAATCAAGAAAGACTTCGTAACTGCAGTGCTACCAAAAGGTACGCTGAAGTCTCTATAAAACAGCTAAAGGATCCTCGCTGTGCTAAACCGTTATCCATTATGGAAGTACTTGATGGTATTTTTTGCCATCATCACCGCTGCGTTGTACGCACTTCCAAATATCTACGGTGAAGATCCGGCTATTCAAGTTACAGGGGCGCGTGGCGCCTCTGTAGATATGTCAACGCTGGATGCTGTCACCAAAGCTCTTGATAAAGAGCATCTCTCTCATAAATCCATTGCTCTCGAGAATGGATCAATCCTTGTTCGTTTCAATGACACTGACACTCAAATCAGTGCCCGCGATATCATCAGCGAAGCGCTTGGCAAAGATAAAATTGTTGCACTAAACCTTGCTCCATCTACGCCAGATTGGCTAGAAGCAATCGGTGCGTCGCCACTTAAGCTAGGTCTTGACCTGCGCGGTGGTGTTCACTTCCTAATGGAAGTTGACATGGACGCGGCGATGGAGAAGTTGGTTGGTCAACAAGAAGAAGCTTTCCGTAGCGAACTTCGTGAAGCTAAGATCCGTTACCGTGCAATCCGTCCTTCTGGTACAGAAGGTGTGGAAGTACTGCTACGTAATGAGGAGCAGCTAGCGGAAGCGAAAGCAACGCTAGAAAAGAATCATCCAGACATGAACTTTGTCGACTCTGATTCTAATGGTCGTTACGCGTTGATTGCCACCTTTACCGAGCAACGTTTACAAGAGATACGTAACTACGCAGTTGAACAAAACATCACGATTCTTCGTAACCGTGTTAACGAACTGGGTGTTGCTGAACCATTGGTTCAACGTCAAGGTGCTAGCCGCATCGTAGTTGAGCTACCAGGTGTTCAAGACACAGCTCGTGCGAAGGAAATTCTAGGTGCTACAGCAACACTAGAGTTCCGCGAAGTTGACGATAAAGCTGACCTATCAGCGGCGGCAAATGGTCGCGCGCCAGCAGGTAGCGAAATCAAGATGGACCGTGATGGTCGCCCAGTTGTGCTTAAGAAGCGCGTTATTCTTGGTGGTCAAAGCATCACGGATGCAAGTTCAAGTGTTGATGAATACGGTCGCCCACAAGTTAACATCTCGCTAGACAGCGAAGGTGGCAACAAAATGTCCGCGTTCTCTAAGAAGAACATCGGTAAGCTAATGGCTACCGTGTTTGCAGAATACAAAGACAGTGGTCGTCGTACGCCTGAAGGCAAAGTTATCCTTGATAAGCATGAAGAAGTTATCAACCAAGCAACGATTCAATCGGCTCTTGGTCGTAACTTCCGTATCACGGGTATCGACTCTGCAGCAGAAGCGCACAACCTAGCACTTCTACTTCGTGCTGGTGCACTAATCGCACCGATCTCTATCGTTGAAGAACGTACCATTGGTCCATCAATGGGTCAGCAAAACATCGATATGGGTATCCAAGCATGTATCTGGGGTATGGTTGCGGTAATGCTGTTTACGCTGCTTTACTACCGTGGCTTTGGTCTGATTGCTAACATTGCGTTGATGGCAAACTTGGTTCTTATCATTGGTGTGATGTCGATGATTCCAGGCGCTACCATGACGTTGCCAGGTATTGCCGGTATCGTCTTAACCGTCGGTATGGCGGTCGATGCGAACGTGCTGATATTCGAGCGTATCCGTGAAGAGCTTCGAGATGGACGCAGTCCTCAGCAAGCGATCCACCAAGGTTACGCAAACGCATTCAGTACCATTGCCGATGCGAACATCACAACGCTTATCACTGCAATCATTCTATTTGCAGTGGGTACAGGCGCAGTGAAGGGCTTCGCGGTAACACTATCTATCGGTATCTTAACTTCAATGTTCACCGCTATTGTGGGTACACGTTGTATCGTGAACCTGATTTACGGTGGCAAACGCGTTGATAAATTGTCGATCTAAGGCTGGGAATTAATATGTTTCAAATTCTAAAAGCAGAAAACACGATCGGCTTTATGCGTTGGTCGAAAGTCGCGTTCGTATTCTCCATCTTTATGATCGCTGCTTCTATCTTCACGCTATCAACCAAATGGTTGAACTGGGGTCTAGACTTTACTGGTGGTACGCTAATCGAGGTAGGTTTTGAACAACCTGCAAACCTTGAAGAAATTCGCGCAGCACTAGATTCAAAAGGCTTCGGCGATGCGACAGTTCAAAACTTCGGTAGTGCTCGTGAAGTGATGGTTCGTCTTCGTCCACGTGACGACGTTTCAGGTGAAACGCTAGGCAACCAAATCATTGGTGCGATCAAAGAAGGTACTGGCGAAAGCGTAGAAATGCGTCGTATTGAATTCGTAGGTCCAAACGTTGGTGATGAGCTAACAGAAGCGGGCGGTCTGGCGATCCTTGTATCGCTAATCTGTATCCTGATCTACGTATCGATGCGATTTGAATGGCGTCTAGCGGCTGGTGCGGTAATGGCACTGGCACACGATATCATCATCACGCTGGGTGTATTCTCATTCCTACAAATCGAAGTTGACCTTACCATCGTAGCGGCGCTACTAACGGTAGTCGGTTACTCGCTCAATGATACCATTGTTGTATTCGACCGGATTCGTGAAAACTTCCGTAAGATGCGTAAGGGTGAACCTTCGGACATCATGGACGCTTCAATTACTCAAACATTGAGCCGTACTTTGATTACGTCTGGTACGACGTTGTTCGTGGTAATTGCACTGTTTATGCAAGGTGGTGCGATGATTCACGGTTTTGCAACAGCGCTATTACTAGGTATCACTGTTGGTACTTACTCTTCTATCTACGTAGCATCAGCGCTAGCGCTAAAACTGGGCATTCAGAAAGAGCACTTGATGCCACCTCAAGTAGAAAAAGAAGGTGCAGAGTTCGACGAGATGCCATAAGGCAGATTGAGAACCGAAAACAAAAACCGCTGAGCAGTCAGCGGTTTTTTTATGCTTGATAGATTTGATTGTTTCACTTTTCTTTGAAGTATTTCCAGCTTGAATTGTAGTTTTTTGATTGAGTTGAATATCGGAAGTATGTTCAACAATTTCGGGGGGAAATAATGTCAAGGCAAGCTGAAATAAAAGTACAGTTACTGAAGTTTGTAGAGATTTCTTACAAACACTATAAAGGCGTTACCACCAAGCTAGTTACTGGGCAGGTAAATGTCCGAGAGCTTTTAGAGCAGTGCGAGTGGGGGCTTTGTAAGTACAGATTTAAGCCGAGTAAAATTGATCAAGCGCTCCGTGAAGCTTGGGTTTAGTTGATTATGCTAAATAGAATTCTACCTATTCCGGTTTTACTCAGTGTTTCAGGGCCCTGCATAGCAAGCCCACTCCACGATACTTACCTTGATATACGCAATAATTTATACAAGATGCAGTATATCGAGGTGGTAGAAGCTATGGCAGGACCAAACCTATCGATTGAAGAGCTAAATAGTATTAAATCTCACCCAATAAAATTTGGTCATCAATTTCCATTTTTATCATCCATCCCATCAAGTTTGGTTACGGAGCTGTCTTACTTTGAAGCATACAGTGAGGATGGAGGCGTTGGGTGTCTTTCCGTTAACGGATTTGGAGATGTATACCAGCCAGTCACGGTTTCGTTGCAGTTTCTAATGAAGGAACAAGTATGGAAGGTTAAGCACGTAAAAATAGACCACTTACCTGACTACGACCGTTTCTATAAACAGGCAGATTGTTCGATATAAAAAAGCCCCGCTCAATGAGCGGGGCTATTCAAAAGTCATCAGCGTGACGGGCTTAGTATGACTTCAGAATCTTACTTAAGGATCGCGCTGTTGCCGTTTTCGCGAACGTGCTTAAGGATAGATTTCACGCCACGAGCGCTAGAAGCAACAATGTTACCAGACTTCATGTAGTCAGTACCGCCAGCGAAGTCAGTTAGGATTGCGCCAGCTTCACGAGCGATAAGCTCACCTGCAGCCATCTGCCAAGGTTTTAGACCTAGCTCAAAGTAACCATCTACACGACCAGCTGCCACATAACATAGGTCAAGAGCAGAACAACCGCTACGACGGAAGTCAGCACACTCAGTGAATAGAGAACCTACGATCTTGATGTAAGACTCAGAGTGTTGCTTCTGTTTGAATGGGAAACCAGTCGCAAGAACAGTACCGTGTAGGTCTTTAAGTTGAGTAACACGGATACGAGCGTTGTTTAGCTGAGCGCCAGCACCGCGTTGTGCAGTGAATAGCTCGTTTTGCATTGGATCGTATACACAAGCCACTTCAGTTTTACCTTTGAAGCGAACCGCGATAGATACTGCGAAAGTTGGGTAACCTTTTACAAAGTTATTAGTGCCATCCATTGGGTCGATGATCCATTGTACGTCTTTATCTTTACCTTCGATAAGACCAGCTTCTTCAGCAACGATGCAGTGCTCTGGGTAAGAGTGCTTGATAGTATCGATGATGATAGCTTCTGCTTCTTTGTCTACATTAGTAACAAAGTCATTAGTGCCTTTTAGCGTAGATTCAATTTTATCTGTGTTTTCTAATGATTTAGCAATGTGATTGCCTGCCTTTCGCGCAGCGCGAATAGCAATGTTTAGCATTGGATGCATACGAATTTCCCAACGGATGTTAAAGAACAATTTAAAGCGGCGGCGAGTATACCAGAGTCAAACGAAAAGGGAAGTGGTTATTTTTTGTGCGCAAGCAAAACGAGTTGTGATAGCTATGTCGATAGAGAAGAAAACAATTGATGAGAATGCGAATAGAAGCCCGCTTCACTCTAGGGTGTATTAGAAAATTATGATAATATTCCTCGGTTTTAATTCAGGTAGCAAACACAGATGTTGGATCAAGTAAAAATCGTACTCGTCGGAACTTCTCATTCAGGCAACATTGGCTCGGCAGCTCGAGCAATGAAAGTCATGGGTTTAAGCCAACTAGTATTGGTTGATCCGCAATGTGAAGTCGATGATCAAACCCTTGCGCTTGCTGCTGGTGCTGGTGATATTGCTCAAAATGCCACTGTAGTAAGTACGCTTGAAGAAGCCATTGAAGATTGCGGTCTTGTTGTGGGTTCAAGTGCTCGCTCACGTACACTTGAATGGCCAATGCTTGAGCCACGTGAGTGTGGAGAAAAGTTTGCAGTTGAAGGGCAAAAGCACCCAGTCGCATTGGTCTTTGGTCGAGAAAGAACCGGTCTAACGAATGATGAACTGCAAAAGTGTCACTATCATGTTTGCATTCCTGCTAACCCTGAATACAGTTCGCTTAACTTAGCGATGGCCGTCCAAACGTTGAGCTATGAAGTTCGCGTTGCACACCTCAACCTAGAGCAAAGCCAATACGCCCCAAGTGAGCCTGAAGAGTATCCACGTCATAAAGAGCTAGAAATGTTCTTTGAGCACCTTGAAAAGGTGATGGTTGATACCCAATTTATCAACAAAGAACAGCCGGGTCAGGTGATGAACAAGCTGCGTCGTTTGTACTCACGTGCACGACCAGAGGTGCAAGAGTTGAATATTCTGCGCGGTGTTTTGACGGCGATCGAAAAGAAACTCTGAACAAATAATAACCACTTTAGGTGTGAGGATGAATACCTGACTAAAATAGTCAAATAAATACTTGATCGTTTTAGTCGGGTATGGAAAAATCCTAATCATTACAAACCATGTGGATACGGTGTGGTATGAAACTTACATCTAAAGGAAGATATGCGGTGACAGCCATGCTGGATGTGGCACTGCATTCGCAACAAAACCCAGTACCTCTTGCAGATATCTCAGAGCGTCAAGGGATCTCGCTCTCATACTTAGAGCAGCTTTTTTCAAAATTGCGTAAAGCAGGTCTTGTAGCCAGCGTTCGTGGTCCTGGTGGTGGTTACCGACTTGGAGCAGACGCGCACAGCATTGCCATTGGCACTGTGATTGCCGCGGTTGATGAGTCAGTAGACGCAACCAAATGCCAAGGCAAAGGCGATTGCCAGGGTGGTACTCGTTGCTTAACTCACACCCTATGGCGTGACCTGAGCTCTCGTATTAGTGACTTCTTGAATAACATTACGCTCGGTGAGCTAATGACAGACAATGAAGTTTTAGAAATTTCTGATCGTCAGGACATTGATCTGGCGGTAACTCATGGGCTTTCAAACAAAAATACAACCGCCGCGCCCATCGGTGTAAACGTCCGCTCTTAGCGGTCAGCATTTTACATTGGAGTAGAGAATGAAACTGCCGATTTATCTTGATTATTCCGCTACATGTCCAGTAGATCCTCGTGTTGCTGAAAAAATGGTTCAGTACATGACAATGGATGGCACATTTGGCAACCCAGCTTCGCGTTCGCACCGTTACGGCTGGCAGGCAGAAGAAGCTGTAGATACTGCTCGTGAGCAAATTGCTGACCTTCTAAATGCAGATCCTCGCGAAATCGTATTCACATCTGGTGCGACAGAGTCTGACAACCTTGCTATCAAAGGTGCAGCACATTTTTACTCTAAGAAGGGTAAACACGTAATCACTTGTAAAACAGAGCATAAAGCGGTTCTTGACCCATGTCGTCAACTAGAACGCGAAGGCTTTGAAGTGACTTACCTAGAGCCAGAATCAAACGGTCTGATCGATCTAAACAAACTTCAAGCAGCAATGCGAGAAGACACTGTTTTGGTATCAATCATGCACGTTAACAACGAGATTGGTGTAATCCAAGACATCGCTGCAATCGGCGAACTATGTCGTGAACGTAAGATTGTGTTCCACGTGGATGCGGCACAGTCTGCGGGCAAACTGCCAATCGATGTTCAAGAATTGAAAGTTGACCTAATTTCACTGTCTGCGCACAAAGTATACGGTCCTAAAGGCATTGGCGCACTTTACGTACGTCGTAAGCCTCGTATCCGTCTGGAAGCGCAAATGCACGGTGGTGGTCATGAGCGTGGTTTCCGTTCGGGTACACTTCCAACTCACCAAATCGTGGGTATGGGTGAAGCGTTCCGTGTAGCGAAGGAAGACATGCAAAAAGATTACGATCACGCGCTAGCACTTCGTAACCGTCTTCTAGATGGCGTTAAAGATCTAGAAGCAGTAACGGTGAACGGTGATCTTGAACAGCGTGTTCCACACAACCTAAACGTGAGCTTTGCATTCGTAGAAGGTGAATCTCTACTGATGTCACTGAAAGACCTAGCAGTCTCTTCTGGTAGTGCTTGTACATCAGCGAGCCTAGAGCCATCTTACGTTCTTCGTGCACTTGGTCTAGACGACGAATTGGCGCACAGCTCAGTACGTTTCTCATTTGGTCGTTTCACGACTGAAGCAGAAATTGATTACGCAATTGAACAAATCCGCGTTGCAGTGACTAAGCTACGCGACATGTCTCCTCTATGGGATATGTACAAGGAAGGGGTTGATCTGAGCACTGTTGAATGGGCTCACCATTAATCTCACGGACTGAATAGAGGATTCGAGGTAATTTATCATGGCATACAGCGAAAAAGTAATTGATCACTACGAGAACCCACGTAACGTTGGTTCGTTCGATAAAGAAGACCCATCAGTAGGCAGCGGCATGGTTGGCGCACCAGCTTGTGGTGACGTAATGAAGCTTCAAATCAAAGTGACGCCAGAAGGCATCATTGAAGACGCGAAATTCAAAACATACGGTTGTGGTAGTGCAATCGCTTCAAGCTCACTAGTAACTGAGTGGGTAAAAGGCAAGTCTATCGACGAAGCGGCATCTATCAAAAACTCTGAGATTGCAGAAGAGCTAGAGCTTCCACCAGTGAAAGTTCACTGCTCAATCCTTGCGGAAGACGCAATCAAAGCAGCGGTTGCTGACTACAAGAAAAAACACCAGGAATAATTATTCCGTATATAATGGGAGCCCTTGAAATGCTCCCATTCCAAAACGTAATTTAGACAGACTAAGGTGCAGTATGGCCATCACAATGACAGAATCAGCGGCAAGTCGCGTAAAAGCATTCCTAGATAACCGAGGTAAAGGTATCGGTTTGCGTCTTGGAGTGAAGACGACAGGCTGTTCCGGCATGGCTTACGTTCTTGAGTTTGTTGATGATCTAAACGAAGAAGATGAAGTTTTTGAACTGTCGGATGTAAAGATCATCATTGATAAGAAAAGCCTAGTATACCTAGACGGTACTGAGCTGGATTACGTTAAGGAAGGGTTGAATGAAGGTTTTGAATTCAACAACCCTAACGCGAAAAGTGAATGTGGTTGTGGTGAAAGCTTCAACGTCTAATTGACTGTCCTTCTGGGCAAGTGAGTCCAGAAGGCTTTACTAGGACCCGATCTTAATGAATCACTTTGAATTATTTGGGCTACCAAGTCAGTTTCAGCTGGATGGTAGCCTTCTTTCTTCTCAGTTCCGAGAACTACAAAAACGCTTCCACCCAGACAACTTTGCGACTGCCTCAGAGCGTGATCGCTTGATGGCTGTTCAAAAAGCAGCGCAAATCAACGATGCGTATCAAATACTTAAGCATCCAATCTCTCGCGCTGAATACATATTGGCAGAAAACGGCACAGAAATTCGTGGTGAGCAACAAACCATGCAAGACCCGATGTTCCTAATGGAACAAATGGAACTGCGTGAAGAACTGGAAGACATTGCTGACAGCTCTGATCCTGAATCAGCGCTTTTTGACTTCGATTCTAAGGTCAGCAAAATGTACAAACAGCATTTGGCGAGTGTAGAACAAGAACTTGACCAAGGTCTTTGGGCGGAAGCTGCAGACCGAGTTCGTAAACTCAAATTCATTGCCAAGCTAAAGAACGAAATTGAACTGGTTGAAGACAAGCTCCTCGGCTAGTTAGCGCGACAAGGACCCATCATGGCATTACTTCAAATCGCAGAACCGGGCCAAAGCTCGGCACCTCATGAGCACAAGTTAGCAGCGGGTATCGACTTAGGTACTACCAACTCTTTGGTTGCGTCTGTTCGCAGCGGTGACGCAAACACACTGACAGACGATCAAGGTCGTAGCATTTTGCCTTCTGTGGTGAACTACGCACAGGACTCGGCTTTAGTTGGTTACGAGGCAAAAGCAAAAGCAGAGCAAGAACCAGAAAACACCATTATTTCGGTAAAACGTCTGATTGGTCGTTCACTAAAAGACATTCAAGCTCGCTACCCATCTTTGCCTTACCAATTTAAAGAAAGCGACAACGGTCTGCCTATTTTGCAAACTGCACAAGGTGACAAGAACCCGATTGAAGTGTCTGCCGATATTCTTAAAGCACTAGGAAAACGTGCAGAAGATACACTCGGCGGCGAGTTAGCTGGCGTGGTTATTACTGTTCCTGCTTACTTTGATGATGCTCAACGTGCTGGTACAAAAGATGCGGCGAAATTGGCGGGGCTTCATGTGCTACGTCTGCTTAACGAGCCGACAGCTGCAGCGATCGCTTACGGCCTAGACTCTGGTCAAGAGGGCGTGATTGCGGTTTACGATCTAGGTGGCGGTACGTTCGATATCTCCATCCTACGTTTGTCAAAAGGCGTATTTGAAGTATTAGCAACAGGTGGTGATTCTGCGCTAGGCGGTGATGATTTTGACCACCTATTAGCGGATTACCTAATGGAGCAAGCTGGTCTAGAAGCGCCGCTTTCTGCTGAGAAAAACCGTGCACTGCTGAACATTGCAACAGCAACTAAGATTGCTTTCTCTGAGCAAGACAGTGTTGATGTTGATGTATTTGGTTGGAAAGGTTCTGTGACTCGCGAGCAGTTCGAAGATCTGATTCGTCCGCTAGTGAAGAAAACCCTGATGTCTTGCCGTCGTGCATTGAAAGATGCGGATGTGGATGCGGAAGACGTACTTGAAGCGGTTATGGTTGGCGGTTCAACTCGCACATTGCTTGTTCGTGAAATGGTAGGTGAATTCTTCGGTCGTACACCACTGACAAGCATTAACCCAGATGAAGTTGTTGCAATCGGCGCGGGTATTCAAGCAGATATCCTAGCGGGTAACAAACCTGACTCTGAGATGCTGCTTCTGGACGTTATTCCTTTATCTCTTGGTATTGAAACCATGGGCGGCTTGGTTGAGAAAATCATTCCACGTAACACCACTATTCCTGTGGCTCGTGCGCAAGAGTTTACGACGTTCAAAGATGGTCAAACGGCAATGAGCGTGCACACCGTACAAGGTGAACGAGAAATGGTGGATGACTGTCGTTCACTGGCTCGTTTCTCATTAAAAGGCATTCCACCGATGGCGGCTGGTGCTGCACACATTCGCGTGACGTACCAAGTGGACGCTGATGGTCTGTTGTCTGTCACTGCGATGGAAAAGAGCACGGGTGTTCAGGCTGAAATCCAAGTGAAACCTTCTTACGGTTTAAGCGATGACGAAGTCGCAAACATGCTGCGTGACTCGATGACTTACGCGAAAGAAGACATGCAAGCTCGTGCACTGGCTGAGCAGCGCGTAGAAGCGGATCGTGTGATTGAAGGTTTGATTGCTGCGATGCAAGCTGATGGTGATGAACTACTATCAGACCAAGAGAAACAAGACCTATTAAAAGTGATTGAAGCGCTGATTGAACTGCGCAACGGCGAAGATGCGGACGCTATCGAGCAAGGCATCAAAGACACCGACAAAGCAAGCCAAGATTTTGCGTCGCGCCGTATGGATAAATCGATTCGAGCTGCACTGTCAGGTCAGTCAGTTAATGATATATAAGAGATAAGTAGTTATGCCTAAGATTATTGTATTACCACACGAAGATTTGTGCCCAGAGGGTGCAGTGTTGGAAGCAAACACTGGTGACACCGTTCTAGACGTAGCGCTAAAAAATGGCATTGGTATCGAACACGCATGTGAAAAGTCATGTGCATGTACTACCTGCCACGTGATCATTCGTGAAGGTTTTGATTCGCTAGAAGAGAGTGAAGAGCTAGAAGATGACATGCTAGATAAAGCATGGGGTCTAGAGCCTGAATCTCGTCTTGGTTGCCAAGCAAAAGTAGCGGATGAAGATTTGGTTGTTGAAATTCCAAAATACACGCTAAACCACGCGTCGGAAGATCACTAATACTATCTCCCCAACATAGGGGCGAAGCAAAAGGAAGATGAGCAATGAAATGGACAGATTCTCGCGATATCGCGATTGAGCTTTGTGACAAGTTTCCCGACTTAGATCCTAAAACCGTACGTTTTACCGATCTTCACCAATGGATCATGGAGTTGGATGAGTTTGACGATGAGCCAAACCATTGTAATGAAAAGATTCTAGAAGCGGTTATCTTGTGCTGGATGGACGAAGCAGACTAATGCTCAATTCGGCGGTAAAACGCAGCAGAGTTAACAATTCTCACTAAAAAAAGCGGACCTTTAGGTCCGTTTTTTTATCAAGTTGACATTTTTACCCTACATAATGCTAACATCCGTTAGTTATTAAAAAAGAAGAGGCGTAGGCAACGCCGTTATAAGACAAGGAGAAACCATGTCTACACAGATGTCTGTATTTCTTAGCCAAGAACCAGCGGCACCACATTGGGGCGACAAAGCACTGCTTTCTTTCGCTGAGAATGGCGCAACCATTCACCTAGGTGAAGGTCACGATCTTGGTGCGATTCAACGTGCAGCGCGTCAACTCGATGGCCAAGGAATTCGTTCAGTTTTACTTGCTGGTGATAACTGGGATTTGGAGAGCGTTTGGGCATTCCACCAAGGTTACCGCAACCCGAAAAAACACGGCACACTAGAATGGGTTGAGCTTTCTGAGCAAGACCAAGCAGAGCTTCACGCTCGCATCACTTCTACGGACTTTACTCGCGATATCATCAACAAAACTGCAGAAGAAGTGGCGCCACGTCAATTGGCAACCATGGCAGCTGAATTCATCAAATCTATCGCGCCACAAGGTACAGTAACGGCTCGTATCGTTAAAGATAAAGATCTGCTTTCAGAAGGTTGGGAAGGTATTTATGCCGTAGGTCGTGGCTCTGAGCGCACATCGGCAATGCTGCAACTTGATTACAACCCAACAGGCGATGAAAACGCACCAGTCTTTGCATGTCTAGTAGGTAAAGGCATCACCTTTGATTCAGGTGGTTACAGCTTGAAGCCATCAAACTTCATGACGGCAATGAAAGCGGACATGGGCGGTTCAGGTACGATTACTGGCGGTCTTGGTCTTGCTATTCTTCGTGGTCTTAATAAGCGTGTAAAGCTTATCCTTTGTTGTGCGGAGAACATGGTCTCTGGTCGCGCACTTAAACTGGGCGACATCATCACTTACAAAAATGGTAAGACCGTTGAGATCATGAATACCGACGCAGAAGGTCGTTTGGTTCTTGCTGATGGTCTTATTTACGCAAGTGAGCAAAACCCTGAACTGATCATTGACTGTGCGACCCTAACGGGCGCAGCGAAGAATGCACTAGGGAACGATTACCATGCATTAATGAGCTTTGATGATGAGCTTTCTCATCAAGCGCTAACGGCGGCAAACCAAGAGAAAGAAGGTCTGTGGCCACTGCCTCTTGCTGATTTTCACCGTGGCATGCTGCCGTCAAACTTTGCTGACCTATCTAACATCAGTTCTGGCGATTACTCACCTGGCGCAAGTACAGCTGCAGCATTCTTGTCTTACTTTGTCGAGGATTACAAGAAAGGTTGGTTGCACTTTGACTGTGCAGGCACGTACCGTAAGTCAGCGTCTGATAAGTGGGCTGCAGGCGCAACAGGCATGGGTGTTCGCACACTTGCTCGTTTCTTGAACGAACAAGCAGCAAAATAAGACTTTTACCAGTGCAGACACCCCGTCTGTACTGGTATAACTAAGAGAGACGCAAGTCACTCATATAAAACTATTATTACAAGTACAAAAAGGAAACTTTATGGCTCTAGAAAGAACGTTTTCAATTGTTAAGCCCGACGCTGTAGAACGCAACCTGATTGGTGAAATCTACCACCGTATTGAAAAGGCGGGTCTACGTATCGTTGCTGCAAAAATGGTTCATCTGACAGAAGAACAGGCGAGCGGTTTTTACGCAGAACATGAAGGCAAACCTTTTTTCCCTGCACTGAAAGAGTTCATGACATCTGGTCCTATCATGGTTCAGGTTCTTGAAGGTGAAGATGCAATCGCACGCTACCGTGAGCTAATGGGCAAAACAAACCCAGAAGAAGCAGCATGTGGCACTATCCGTGCCGATTACGCACTAAGCATGCGCCATAACTCTGTTCATGGTTCGGATAGCCCTGAGTCAGCAGCTCGTGAAATCGAGTACTTCTTCCCAGAGTCAGAGATTTGCCCTCGCTAATCTTGTACTAATTTGCTTCCTAAGCCTCGGATCTTTCCGGGGCTTTTTCTTATCTGTTACTTAGAAAGAATGAATGATAATAATTGGCTAAAATTTAATCATTAATATTTTAATGCCTTAGCGAAGTCGGGGTCTTACAGCCCTTGTTGTAGCTGCATAAAGGCTGTACAATTCGCGCCCTTATTCTTGTTTCAGTCATTGAGAGGCAACATGACCACTGAAAAAATCAATCTACTCGACTTTGATCGCAAGGGCATGCGTCAATTTTTCGCGGAAGAGCTAGGCGAAAAAGCGTTCCGTGCTGATCAGGTTATGAAGTGGATCTACCATTTCGGTGTTGATGACTTCGATAACATGACGAACATCAACAAGAAACTACGTGAAAAACTGCAGTACAAGTGTGAAATCAAAGCACCAACGGTAGCAGAGGCTCAACATTCTTCAGACGGCACAATTAAGTGGGCGATGAAGGTGGGTGACCAAGACGTAGAAACGGTCTACATCCCAGAAGATGACCGCGCAACATTATGTGTGTCTTCTCAGGTTGGTTGTGCGCTGGAGTGTAAGTTCTGTTCAACCGCTCAACAAGGTTTCAACCGTAACCTAAAAGTATCTGAAATCATTGGTCAGGTATGGCGTGCTGCACGTGAAATCGGCTTACAGAAAGAAACGGGTCGCCGTCCAATCACTAACGTAGTGATGATGGGGATGGGTGAGCCACTTCTTAACATGAAGAACCTTATCCCTGCGCTTGAAATCATGCTTGATGATCTTGGTTTCGGTCTTTCTAAGCGTCGAGTTACCGTATCAACGTCAGGTGTTGTTTCTGGTCTTGATCAGATGACCGGTAAAATTGATGTAGCATTGGCGATTTCTCTTCATGCACCAAACGACAAGCTACGTAGTGAAATCATGCCGATCAACGACCGTTGGGATATCCAAGATTTTCTCGCGTCTGTTCGCCGTTACATCGCGTCTTCAAATGCTAACCGCGGTAAAGTTACGGTAGAGTACGTGCTGCTTGATCATGTTAATGATGACATGGACCACGCACGTGAGTTGGCAGAGCTAATGAAAGATACGCCATGCAAGATCAACCTGATTCCATTTAACCCGTACCCAGGTTCACCTTACAAGAAACCAAGTAACTCACGTATTGACCGTTTCCAAAAAACATTGATGCAATATGACCACACTGTAACGGTTCGTAAAACACGTGGTGATGATATTGATGCTGCGTGTGGTCAGTTAGTCGGTGATGTTATTGACCGTACGAAACGTACCGCAGCTTTAAAAGCAGCACGTGGTGCTGAAACTATCGATGTAAAAGCGGTTTAAGACGCCAAGAATAAAGAAATAGCCAGAGCCTTATGCTCTGGCTATTTTGTTTATTACAAGTGGATTGTCATTTGATGCTGACAGACTGAACGGTGCTAATTTTACTTTGCTGTGTCAATTTTTGGACAAAAGCTTGAGCTATCTGTTAATTTGAGAGCAAAGAGTTTTTGTCTTCGTTAAACATTCGCTTATCATGGTGAGTGAAATATAACTACGACATTGACTATTCTCAGTATTTTTTCCAATACGCTTTGCTGAACCATTGCAAGACGAGCATTCTTACTCTGACTACTGAGAATTTCTAAAAGATTATTTTTGGTTAACGCGTTTAGGCTAGCTATCTTTAAGTGAGGCTTAATTAGAACAAAAACGAAAATAAATAACTGCGTTAGCCACCAAACAGATTAAATACCGCCATTATGACAGAACACGAAAAGACTAATGAAGTGCCTCTTTCTATGGAAGCAGGCACAATACTAAAAAACAAACGCGAATCTCTAGGTATGACTCAGAAGCACGTTGCTGATCGCCTTAGACTTCGCGTTTCTGTTATTGAAGACATTGAAAACAATCGATTTGAAGAACAACAGGTCACGACATTCACGCGTGGCTATTTGCGTTCGTATGCAAAGCTTGTTGGTCTTGATGAAAAGATTGTTTTGGCAGCTTTAGAGCAAACATCTGAAGTTCATGTGAAGCCGCAAGAAACAGAGATGCAAAGCTTCTCTCGTAAAACCAAGCACGAGAAACACAACAGCCGAATTATGTTGCTGACTTGGGCAATCGCGATCGTGATTACCGGTATCTCCGCGGCATGGTGGTGGCAAAACCAACAAGAGAATAGCCTTGCACAGTTGAGTTCTGAAACGGCAGAAACAGAACATGTTGCCAATGATGCTGATATCGATCAGATGAGCGCAGATGAGCTAATCGCAAGCACTCCAGCTGAAATCGCTCCTGTATCTGCTGCGCCAGCGGTTGTTTCTGAAGCTGATACGACAATGAGCGCGACTGATGAGGCGATGGCTGAGTCAACAGTAACTCCGACAGCTGAAGCTGTTGAGGAAACCGCTCAAGAGCCTGTTGCGGTTATCGAAGATGCTCAAGCGGCAGAAGAGCCAGTAACTCCAGTTATTCCAGAAGGCATGACGTTACTGACTATGAAATTTAAAGCTGATTGCTGGATTCAAGTTAAAGACGCAAACGGCAAAACACTGGTAAGTGGTACTCGCAAACCGGGTCAAGATGTAGAACTTGTCGGAAAAGCACCGTTTAAAGTGATATTAGGCGCACCTGAAGGCGTAACAATGACATTTGCAAGTGAACCTGTCGACCTTTCTGGGTATACTTCAGGCAAAGTAGCTAGATTCACTTTACCGTTATAAATATTATGCAACACGAATCTCCAATTATTCGTCGTAAATCGACGCGTATTTATGTGGGTGATGTGCCAATTGGTGATGGTGCACCAATTGCTGTACAGTCAATGACAAACACTCGCACGACTGATGTGGAAGCCACAGTCGCACAAATCCGAGCATTAGAAAAAGTGGGTGCAGACATTGTACGTGTTTCTGTTCCTACCATGGATGCGGCGGAAGCCTTTAAGCTTATCAAACAGCAAGTGTCAGTGCCGCTCGTTGCGGACATCCACTTCGACTACCGTATTGCACTGAAAGTGGCAGAGTACGGTGTTGACTGTTTGCGCATTAACCCAGGTAACATTGGCAACGAAGAGCGTATTCGTTCGGTTGTTGATTGTGCCCGTGACAAAAACATCCCAATCCGTATTGGCGTCAACGGTGGCTCTTTAGAAAAAGATCTGCAGATGAAATACGGTGAGCCAACGCCAGAAGCATTGGTGGAATCGGCGATGCGTCATGTGGATCATCTAGACCGCCTTAACTTTGACCAGTTCAAAGTTAGTGTGAAAGCGTCGGATGTATTCCTAGCGGTGGATTCATACCGCCTATTGGCAAAGCAGATTGACCAGCCACTACACCTCGGTATCACCGAAGCTGGTGGTGCAAGAGCTGGTGCTGTGAAGTCATCGGTTGGTCTTGGTATGCTTTTAGCTGAAGGCATCGGTGATACGCTACGTATCTCGTTGGCGGCAGATCCGGTAGAAGAGATCAAAGTTGGCTTTGATATTCTTAAGTCTCTGCGTATTCGCTCACGTGGTATCAACTTTATTGCCTGTCCAAGCTGCTCACGTCAGGAATTCGACGTGATTAACACAGTAAACGCATTGGAAGAGCGCCTAGAAGACATCATCACACCTATGGATGTGTCTATCATCGGCTGTGTCGTAAACGGCCCAGGTGAAGCTGAGGTTTCACACCTAGGTCTGGCAGGCAGCAACAAGAAGAGCGCATTCTACGAAGACGGAAAACGTCAGAAAGAGCGTTTTGACAACGATGATCTAGTGAATCAGCTAGAAGCCAAAATCCGTGCGAAAGCATCTGTATTAGATCAAGCTAACCGCATCGATATCAAACAAGAAGATTAATCTCATAGCTTGAGCACACTAAGTGTGCTCGGGTTACTAAGCGACGGTAATAATTGTGGCAAAGAAAATCCAAGCAATCCGAGGCATGAACGATTGCCTTCCAACTCAGTCTCCGCTGTGGCAAAAACTTGAAAACGCAGTAAAAAGTACTGTGAGCGCATACGGCTATAACGAAGTGCGCATGCCAATCGTTGAAGAAACAAACCTATTCAGCCGTGCGGTTGGTGAAGAGACTGATGTCGTTTCAAAAGAAATGTACACTTTTGATGATCGTAACGGAGACAGCCTAACACTTCGCCCTGAAGGTACGGCGGGTTGTGTGCGTGCATGTATTCAAAACAGTCTGATCAACCGTGACGAACAACGTCTGTGGTACATGGGACCTATGTTCCGCCATGAGCGTCCGCAGAAAGGTCGTTACCGTCAATTCCACCAGTGTGGTGTTGAGGTGTTCGGTCTAAATGGTCCAGACGTTGATGCTGAGCTTATCATGATGACTGCACGTCTATGGCGTGAACTGGGTATCAATGAGCATGTTCGTCTTGAGCTTAACTCTATCGGTTCTCAAGAAGATCGCGCAGACTACCGCACGGCACTGGTTGCATTCCTTGAGCAACATATCGATGTGCTAGACGAAGATTGTAAGCGTCGCATGCACACGAACCCACTGCGAGTTCTGGATACGAAGAACCCTGATGTTCAGGCTATTTTAGGTGATGCACCTCGCCTTTCTGAGTACTTAGGTGAAGAATCTAAAGCACACTTCGCAGGTCTATGTGAACTTTTAGACGCTGCAGGTATCGAATACACAGTTAACGAGCGTCTAGTTCGTGGTCTGGATTACTACAACCGCACGGTATTTGAATGGATCACTGAGAGCCTAGGTGCTCAAGGTACAGTATGTGGCGGTGGTCGTTACGATGGTCTTGTAGAACAATTGGGAGGCAGTGCAACACCTGCCGTTGGCTTTGCCATGGGTCTAGAGCGCCTTGTACTGATGCTAGAAACGCTAGAGCTAACAGACGTTCGTCGCAGTGTAGATGTTTACGTTGTGACAGCAGGCGAAGGCACAATGATGGTTGGTATGAAGCTAGCAGAACAGCTTCGTGAAGCTATTCCAGGCGTTCGTGTGATGAGTCACTTCGGTGGTGGTAACTTCAAGAAACAGTTTAAGCGCGCAGATAAAGTCGGTGCTGTAGTAGCATTGGTTCTGGGCGAAAACGAAGTTGCAGAAAACACCGTAGTACTAAAAGACTTGGTGGGTGGTGAGCAAGAGACTTACAACCAAACAGAAGTTGCTGAGAAGATCGCAGCACTGATTTAAGTCTTTTAATAAGCTAAAGATTAAAATCCTAATTCGTAATAGTAAGGCTCCCAAGATAGGAGCCTTTCGACGAAATAGGAACAATGGCAGCCTCGCTGTCATTTACATGTTTTAAGAGGACAGGAAGTGGAACTTTACGATACTGAAGAACAACAAGTTGAAGCCATTAAAGACTGGTGGAAGGAAAACGGCAAAGCCGTCATCATCGGTGCGGTTGTTGGTTTAGGTGGTCTATTTGGCTGGCGTTACTACCAGGATTCTGTGATTCAGGCGAGTGAAGCAGCTTCTCAAAGCTACACAACAGTAATGAACGCCCTGCAAACCAAAGGTGCAGACGCACAAGCAGATATTCAAGCGTTCATCGACTCAAACAAAGTTAAAGAATACTCAGTACTTGCTGCGCTCCAGCTAGCAAAAGTACAAGTAGATGCCAAAGATCTTTCAGCTGCACTTGAGCAACTTAAGTGGGCTCAAAGCAACACTAAAGATGCCGCGCTAACTCCACTTATCAGCTACCGTATTGCGCGTATTGAAGCAGAAATGGGTAACTTTGACGCTGCAAATGCAGAACTAGGCAAAGTAACTGACGCTGCATGGACGGGTCGTATTGCAGAACTTCGTGGTGATATCGCTCTTCGTCAAGGTGACAAAGAGGCAGCATACACAGCATACACTGAAGCTCAACAAGCTGCAGATGCTAGCCCTGCACTACAAATGAAATTGGACGACCTGGCGAAATAAGGACCGCATTGGATGAAAAGAGTCTTTAAGAAAGCCTTGTTAGGGGCATTAACAGTGGGAATTCTGGCTGGTTGTGCTGGCGAGGAAGACACCATTGTCATGGCTCCATTGCCTCAGGTAGACAGTCAGTTTACGCCAAGTGCGGAATGGTCAACGTCGATTGGTGGTGGCGTAGGTCATTATTTCTCGAAGCTGTCTCCTGTTGTTGCTAACGACACATTGTTTGTTGCAAGTCGTGATGGTCTAGTCAAAGCATTAGATCCAGAAAACGGTAAGCTCAAATGGCAAACTGATCTAGAAGAAGATGTGATTGCACGCCTTTCTGGTGGTATCACAGCTGCGTATGAACACCTTTACATTGGTTCTGAAAATGGTGAAGTGATTGCACTTGACCAAGAAACCGGTGACATCATCTGGCGTATCGAAGTAGGTGGTGAGGTGTTAGCGAAACCCGTCGCTGACTCTGGTTTGATCATTGTAAATACTAGCCGAGGCACTTTGATTGCTTTGGATGAAAGTACTGGTGAGCAACGCTGGGCGCTGAGCACAGAAGTTCCAAACCTAACGTTGCGTGGCGATAGCACGCCAACGGCTATTGGTGGTGGTGTATTCTGGGGGACAGCAAACGGTCGACTAGCTGCGGCAATTGTTGAACGTGGTCAATTGATCTGGCAACAACCAGTAGGTACTCCAAAAGGTGCTACGGAAATCGATCGTCTTGTAGACGTTGATTCTTCACCGATTGTACTGGGCGGCACTCTTTTCACTGTTGGTTACAACGGTCAACTTATTGCAATCGACTTACGTTCTGCAAATCCAATTTGGAAGCGTAACTACTCGTCAGCAACTGATATTGCTACAGACGGTAGCCGTATCTTCGTGATCACAGAAAAAGATCACGTAGTTGCAGTAGATGCACGCAGCGGTACAGAGCTTTGGGAAAACAGCAAGTTGGAATACCGCCAGCTTACTGCTCCAGTGATTGTTGATAACTATCTAGTGGTAGGCGACACATTAGGTTACCTACACTGGATGGATCGTTCGACTGGCGAATTCGTTGCACAACAATATGTCGATGACAGTGGTTTTGCTGTTGGTCCGACACTATTGTCTGATGGTTACGTGATTACAACTCGCAATGGCGATGTAAAGAAACTAACCATCAACGAATAATATCGTGATATAATTCACATTCGGCTCCTGGCTGGTAACAGTTAGGAGCCGTTTTGTTGTTTGAAATTTTTATTTATTAACCGTTATTCCTGACGTGGTTATAGGTAAAAAGCTGGTTTGATTTGGCATCAAGCAAGTCGTTACCTATAACTACAGAAGAAAGATTATTGTAGAGGTTGTTATGGTACCTGTTGTTGCTCTTGTGGGGCGTCCGAACGTAGGTAAATCTACACTATTTAACCGATTGACACGTACGCGTGATGCGTTGGTTGCGGACTTCCCTGGCCTAACGCGAGACCGTAAATATGGCCAAGCTCGCCTTGGCGAAGAACATGAATTCATCGTTATTGATACCGGCGGTATTGATGGCACGGAAGAAGGTGTAGAAACAAAGATGGCGGAACAATCGTTAGCAGCGATTGATGAAGCTGACGTAGTGCTATTCCTTGTTGACGGTCGTGCTGGATTAACACCATCGGATGAAGCGATTGCCGCGCATCTGCGTAAAATCGAAAAACCAGCAATGCTGGTAGTAAACAAGATCGATGGTATTGATGCTGATGCTGCTTGTGCCGATTTCTGGCAACTTGGTGTTGATGACATGTACCAAATCGCTGCGGCACACGGTCGTGGTGTGACAGCATTGTTGGAACGAGCGTTAGCGCCATTTTTCGATGATCTTCTAGCAAGCGAATCTGAAGAAGGTGAGATTGAAGATCTGACTGAATTCGAAGATGAAGAGCTAGCGATTGAAGATTACACCGAAGAAGATGCTGAAGCGGAGTTCAAACGTTTGCAAGACCAGCCAATCAAATTGGCAATCATTGGTCGTCCTAACGTTGGTAAATCAACACTAACAAACCGTATTCTTGGTGAAGAGCGCGTCGTGGTATACGACATGCCAGGCACCACTCGTGACTCTATCTATATCCCAATGGAACGTGATGGTCGTGAATACGTGTTGATCGATACTGCAGGCGTACGTCGTCGTGGTCGTATCAACGAAACAGTAGAGAAGTTCTCTGTTGTTAAAACACTGAAAGCCGTAGAAGACGCAAACGTGGTTCTATTGGTTATCGACGCGCGCGAAAACATTTCTGATCAAGACTTGAGTCTACTTGGCTTTGCATTGAACGCAGGTCGTTCAATCGTACTAGCCGTGAACAAGTGGGATGGTCTAGATAACGAAGTGAAAGAGAACGTGAAGAAAGAACTCGACCGCCGTTTAGGTTTCGTTGATTTTGCACGTATTCACTTTATCTCTGCGCTTCACGGTACAGGCGTTGGTCACTTGTTCGAATCGATTCAAGAAGCGTACAAGTCAGCAACGACACGTGTTGGTACTTCTGTTCTAACTCGTATCATGAAGATGGCAACAGACGATCACCAACCGCCAATGGTTCGTGGTCGCCGTATCAAACTGAAATATGCGCACGCGGGTGGTTACAACCCACCAATCGTAGTTATTCACGGTAATATGGTTCGCGATCTACCAGATTCGTACAAGCGTTACTTGATGAACTACTTCCGCAAGTCTCTGGAAATCATGGGTACACCAATCCGTATTAACTTCCAGAACAGCGATAACCCGTACGAGAACCGTACAAACAAGCTAACGCTGTCTCAAGAACGTAAGCGCAAGCGTATGATGTCTGCGGTGAAAAACCGCAACAAGTAATCGCTAAGATTTTCTGAATACCCAAGTTTCGACTTGGGTATTTTTTTATAAGCAGATTTTTGCTCGAACCAATGCATTAGAAGTATGACTAACATGACGATCACAGCTACCAAAACTCGCTTCTGTCATCAAACTTGGCAACTGGAAGCACCAGTACAACTTTCTCACTCCACTGAAGAAGTCACTTACGTTGTTACTGAGGAGACCCCTTTTCATCCTGTCAGCCACATTTGGCCAGATCATCCTGCTGACAAAGGCACACTAACTATTAAGGGCATGAGCTTTGAAGTGCTCGATTGTCAAGTTGGTGCGGTAGAACTTGCGAGTGGAAAGTTGTTCGTCGGTACTGAAATTCCGGTAAAACGTGATACGGAAGGGTGGGTGTTTGTTGTGGTACATGTGTTGCCACGTACAGAAGCTATTGCCGTTGGTGATGCAGCATTACTAGAAGTAGATAAGGAATACCAACTGTCACTGAGTCGTGGTCATAGTGCTGGGCACATCGCATACCTTGCACTCAACAAGGTACTTGCACAAAACTATTGGCGTAAAGATGCAGATCGTAAAGACCCACATGGTAATTATGACTTCAACAGCTATGCCCAAGAGACCAGCTTTGTTACCCCAGATAAATGTCTGGATACCTATCGTTTAGGTAAAACACTCCGTAAAAGGGGGTTAAACAGTGCAGATATGCTGTCTGACCTAAAAAGCATCGAACAACAGGTGAATGTTCTGTTGAGAGATTGGCTAAAAAGGGACGTTGCGATCACCATCGATTGCCATGGTGAACACCTTACCGATTCACGTTACTGGCAGTGTGATTTAGGCGAAGGTGAAATCGCTGTCATCCCTTGTGGGGGAACGCATGCGAGCCATTTGAATGACTTTGGTTCCATCCAAGTAACACTGGTGGAGATAGACTCACAAACCATCGAAATGCACACCGATGTAATTCGCTAATTTAGCTTTTTGATCTTTTTATTATATTCTGTTTGTGTGTTTTTTTGTGCGGAAGAGTGGTTTTAAATTCTGTTTTAAATTGAGGGACAGAATATGTAACTTATGCTTTCGGTGTGTGGTTATATAAATATTCTTTTAAGGGGTGATCGCTGATCAAAAGGGTAATATCCGATGATCAGCATGCGATCTTTTATAGTGCCGCGTTCGCATAATGTGAGTTAGTTACCTGTGTCATATTAATAGATTTATTATATTTCAGGTTAATAAACATAATAACGATATGATTACGCCATTATGGATAAAGATAGACTGTTAGATGCTCACCGAGCAGTCAATCGTCTTTTAGGTAAGCTTGCTCTGGGAATGGAACGCGATAGCCTCAACAATGAGGTTATTAAGTTAAGTGAACACCTATTCGGTAAGAGGCAAGCTTCCATACTTCGATTGCACCCCGATACCAATACATTGCACTTGGAATTTGCTCCGCATTTACCTGATTTCTACAACCAAGCTATTGAAGGAGTCCCCATTGGACCAAAGGTCGGGTCTTGTGGTGCTGCTGCATTCTTAAAACAAACTGTGGTTGTTAGCGATATCGATCATCATGTTAACTGGGCACCTTTTCTTAAACTCACTCAACAAGCCCAACTTCATGCGTGCTGGTCAGTGCCGATTATTGCATCGGATGGTCATGTTCTGGGTACATTTGCTATTTACAGTAACGTCCCTTCCAAACCTCACCCTTATGAACTTGAAGTGCTCGAAATGCTAGCTGCCTTGTATGCCGTTGCGCTAGAGAAATACCGTTTAGAAGAACAGCTTCATTTTCATGCCAGTCGAGATCCTCTCACGCACTGCTTTAACCGTCGTGCTTTGTTGTCAGAAGTTGACCGGAAAATAAACGGTAAATGTGGTCGTAATGCCTTAGTCGCCTGTTTCTTCGTTGATATTGATGAGTTTAAGTATATTAATGACCGATTTGGTCATGAGACTGGTGATCAAGTTTTAGTACTAGTAGCTGAACATTTAAAACAAGCTTTTCGCTCTTGCTCGGTGATCGGACGTTACGGTGGTGATGAATTTGTCGGTTTTTGTTGTTTCCCAAATGAGCAGACCTACTTTCACTTTGTTTCTCGTTTAGCGGATGAGCTTAATCAGATTTACCAATTAGAAGAATATCAAGTCAAAGCCAGCATTGGCGCTTCTTGTAGTACAGCTAGTGAGCGTGCAGTGTTGCAGCAGCTTATTCAACAAGCTGATGTTGCTATGTATCAGAACAAGCGTGCTAAGCGAGCGTGATAAAGATCAAGGCGTTAAGCTGGCTTATGATTAGACTGTAAGTCAGTGAATTGAAGTTATTTAGAGGAAGTTATGCAACCAAATATTTGCCCAACTTGCGATGTAGAACTGGAATGGACTGGGCAATATCACTGTAATCAGTGCGACTCAGATTATAAGAAGGTAGGGTTTTGCCCAGATTGCGATGCGGAGTTAGAAAAACTACAGGCTTGTGGTGCGGCAAACTATTTCTGCAATAGTTGTAATGAACTCAAATCGAAATCACGTGTTCGATTTGAGTTTCAAAAAGTCAGTTAATTAACCGTTGAGCGAAGCTCACCATCAGATAAGCGGGTGACTAAAACGTCGCCCGTTTTTACATCCTTTGCTTGGGTAACAACCTGACCTTGCTCAGTCTGAGTAATTGAGTAGCCACGTTTTAGTGTTGCCAGTGGGCTTACCGTATCTAGCTTCTCTGCCGCGATTGCCAGTTGGTGACGCATGGTCAGTAACTTGCGATCCATTGCGTCCATTAGCTTTTGCTCAACGCGGTCAAGCTTTGATTTTTGCTCTGCCAAGCGTTTTACAGGTGAATTCAGTTGTAGGCGATGATGTTTACGCTCAACCGCTTGTTGGCGTGTCGTGATAAATCGTTGCATTGCGCGTTGTAGGCGCATGTCCAACTCATCAAGTTGTTGCGTCTGACGCTGCAATTGATAGCTTGGATGCTGGCGCTCTAAACGGTGCATCAGTTGAGCCGATTGCTGTTTTTGTTGCGCTAGGTAGTAACGCATTGCACTGGCTAGCTTATGTTGGCGAGTCACCAAAGCTTGATCTTTGTGGCTGTTATCGCGGCTTACCAATTCAGCCGCGGCTGATGGAGTCGGCGCTCGCATGTCCGCTACAAAGTCAGCAATTGTCACATCAACCTCATGACCAACTGCACTGATGATCGGAATTTGGCTTGCTGCAATAGTGCGAGCAAGGATTTCGTTGTTAAAGCACCAAAGGTCTTCTAACGAACCGCCACCACGACCAACAATCAATACATCACATTCGTCACGACTGTTTGCACGGCCGATTGCCTGCGCAATTTGAATCGCGGCTTCTTCACCTTGCACCATGGTTGGGTAAACCACCACGGGTAGGGAAGGATCACGACGTTTCAATACGTCTAAGATGTCGTACAGTGCTGCACCGGTTTTTGAGGTGATCACACCAACGCGTTTTGGGTGCTCAGGTAAAGGCTGCTTATTGGTTTGAGCAAACAAACCTTCTGCTGCCAATTTCATCTTAAGTGCTTCGAACTCTTGTTGCAGACGACCATCACCTTCAGGCTGCATGCTCTCAATGATCAATTGATAGTCACCACGAGGCTCGTACAGAGACAGACGTGCTTTAACTAATACTTGATTGCCGTTAGCAGGTTTGAAAGTGACGCGACGATTGTTACCACGGAACATGGCACATTTAACTTGAGCGCGAGAATCTTTAAGAGTGAGGTACCAGTGACCAGAGACGGGAGCTGAAAAGTTGGATATCTCTCCGACAAGCCAGACGATCCCCATTTCGTTTTCGAGCAGCAGACGCACTTCGGCATTGAGACGAGAAACAGTGAAGATGTTTTGATTGGTCTGGGAGAGCACAGCTAATTCCGTAGACGTGAGTATGGAAATTAGCGGCAATATAATACATATCAAGGGGGTAATTGCAAGAAAAAAATTAAAAAATTTGTGGTCAAGCGATTGCGTTAACCGTATAATCCCTCCGCAATATCTAATCCAAATGTAGCCAACAACCTAAAACTGGTTACCCTCATTATGCGAAACGATGAGATTGGATTGTCTTTTTACTCCTCTAATTGTGAGATATTGCAAATGCTAAGAATTGCCAAAGAAGCGCTGACATTCGATGACGTACTACTCGTGCCAGCTCACTCCACCGTTCTCCCAAACACAGCTGATCTTCGCACTCAGTTGACTAAGAACATCACCCTAAACATCCCAATGATTTCAGCGTCTATGGACACTGTTACAGAAGCTCGTCTAGCTATCGCGCTAGCGCAAGAGGGTGGCATTGGCTTTATCCACAAAAACATGTCTATTGAGCAGCAAGCTGCTGAAGTTCGTAAAGTTAAGAAGTTTGAAGCTGGTGTCGTTTCTGATCCAGTAACTGTTAGCCCTGAAGCGACTATCGCTGACGTGGTTGCACTGACTGAAAAACACGGCTTCGCTGGTTTCCCTGTCATCACAGAGAACAACGAGCTTGTAGGCATTATCACTGGTCGTGATGTGCGCTTTGTTACTGACCTTTCTAAGAAAGTGTCTTCAGTAATGACAGCAAAAGAAAACCTTGCAGCAGTAAAAGAAGGTGCAACACGTGAAGAAGTGCAAGAGAAGATGCACGAAGCACGCGTTGAGAAAGTATTGGTTGTGAACGATGAGTTCCAACTAACCGGTATGATCACTGCGAAAGACTTCCACAAAGCAGAACGTAAACCAAACGCATGTAAAGATGAGCGCGGTCGTCTACGTGTTGGCGCAGCCGTTGGTGCTGGCGCTGGTAACGAAGAGCGTGTTGCTGCTCTAGTTGAAGCGGGCGTTGACGTTCTACTTATCGACTCTTCACACGGTCACTCTGAAGGTGTACTAAACCGTATCCGCGAAACTCGCGCAGCTTACCCAGATCTAGACATCATCGGCGGTAACGTTGCGACAGGTGCTGGTGCTAAAGCACTTATCGAAGCGGGCGTTAGCGCTGTGAAAGTGGGTATCGGTCCTGGTTCAATCTGTACTACTCGTATCGTAACGGGCGTTGGTGTTCCTCAAGTAACAGCAATCGCAGACGCAGCAGAAGTGGCTAACTCATTCGGTATCCCAGTTATCGCTGACGGCGGTATCCGTTTCTCTGGTGACATCTGTAAAGCAATCGTAGCTGGCGCATCATGTGTGATGGTTGGTTCAATGTTCGCAGGTACAGAAGAAGCACCGGGTGAAGTGATTCTTTACAACGGTCGTTCTTACAAGTCTTACCGTGGTATGGGCTCTCTTGGTGCGATGTCTCAAGGTTCATCTGACCGTTACTTCCAGTCTGACAATGCAGCAGACAAGCTAGTACCAGAAGGTATCGAAGGTCGTATCGCATACAAAGGTCGTCTAAAAGAAATCGTACACCAGCAAATGGGTGGTCTACGTTCAAGCATGGGTCTTACGGGCTCTGCAACGATTGAAGATATGCGTACTAAAGCTGAATTTGTTCGTATCTCAGGTGCGGGCATGGCTGAATCACACGTACACGACGTTCAAATCACTAAGGAAGCTCCAAACTACCGTCGCGGTTAATTTTTACTGTTGTAAAAATAAAACCTACACACTCGACGTAAACGTTTGCTTTTTTCCTTGAAGCATTAATAAGAGGCGAGTACACTCGCCTCCGTTTTAATAACCTAGCTTATAAGACTGCTCAAAATGACTAAAAATATTCATGACCAACGTATTCTGATCTTGGACTTCGGTTCTCAGTACACTCAGCTAGTAGCGCGCCGTGTACGTGAAATCGGTGTTTACTGTGAACTGTGGAGCTGGGACGTTGAAGAAGCGGATATTCGTGAATTCAATCCAGACGGTATTATCCTCTCTGGTGGTCCGGAAAGCGTAACGGAAGATAACTCTCCACGCGCTCCTCAATATGTATTTGACTCTGGTGTGCCAGTATTAGGTGTATGTTACGGCATGCAAACTATGGCTGAGCAGCTAGGTGGTAAAGTAGCGGGTTCTACAGAACGTGAATTTGGCTACGCACAAGTTAAAGTTTCTGGTGAATCTGCACTATTTAAAGATCTTGAGCTAACTCAAGACGTGTGGATGAGCCACGGTGACAAAGTAGTAGAAATTCCTGCTGACTTCGTGAAAGTTGGTGAGACAGACACATGTCCGTACGCTGCGATGGCGAACGAAGAGAAGAAGTACTACGGCGTTCAGTTCCACCCAGAAGTAACGCACACGAAAGGCGGTCTACAAATGCTAGAGAACTTTGTTCTTGGCGTATGTGGCTGTGAGCGTCTATGGACTTCTGAATCTATCATCGAAGACGCGGTTGCTCGTATTAAAGAGCAAGTGGGTGACGACGAAGTTATCCTAGGTCTATCTGGTGGTGTTGATTCATCGGTAGTAGCGATGCTAGTTCACCGTGCAATCGGCGACAAGCTAACGTGTGTATTCGTAGATAACGGTCTTCTTCGTCTAAACGAAGGTCAACAAGTAATGGATATGTTCGGCGACCAATTTGGTTTGAACATCATCAAAGTTGACGCTGAAGAACGTTTCCTAAAAGCACTTGAAGGCAAATCGGATCCAGAAGAGAAGCGTAAGACAATCGGTCACGTATTCGTAGACGTATTTGATGAAGAGTCTAAGAAGCTGAAAAACGCGAAATGGCTAGCTCAAGGTACGATTTACCCAGACGTTATCGAATCTGCTGCATCTAAGACTGGTAAAGCGCACGTGATCAAATCACATCACAACGTGGGCGGTCTTCCAGATGACATGGAAATGGGTCTTGTTGAGCCACTACGTGAGCTGTTTAAAGATGAAGTTCGTAAGATTGGCCTAGAGCTTGGTCTTCCGTACAACATGCTTTACCGCCACCCATTCCCGGGTCCTGGTCTAGGTGTTCGTGTTCTTGGTGAAATCAAGAAAGAGTACTGTGACTTGCTACGTCGTGCAGACGCTATCTTCATTGAAGAGCTACACGCTGCAGACCTATACAACAAAGTATCTCAAGCGTTCACGGTATTCTTACCAGTTCGCTCTGTAGGTGTAATGGGTGATGGTCGTAAGTACGATTGGGTTGTATCTCTACGTGCGGTAGAAACTATCGACTTTATGACTGCGCATTGGGCACACCTACCATACGACTTCCTAGGTAAGGTTTCTAACCGTATCATCAACGAAGTTGACGGTATTTCTCGCGTGGTTTACGACATTTCTGGTAAGCCACCAGCGACAATCGAATGGGAATAATTTCCTGTTAGATATACCAAATTAAAAACCAGCCTTCGGGCTGGTTTTTTTATGCCTGAAAAGTGTGAACGCAGGTCTCAACTTTTTTATTAGAAAATATATACATGCGAGATTGTTGAATGTATATTCATTTTTAGTGTTTAAATATTAAAGTTGGTATTGCTATGGAACAGGCAGAAGTTACCTCCCTCATCCCCATCATTATTACGTTAGTCCTCGCGCTAACTACAAGAAACGTTGTTGTCGGTCTTTTTGCTGGCGTTGTTAGCGGTGTGGCTATGTTAGAAGGCACATTCGTTGACAAAGGTCCGCTCGATTCGTTTAGCGCACTGATGAAAAGTTACCTGTTGCCGCAACTGACTGACAGTTACAATGCGGGCGTCATCCTTCTTTTGGTTTTCATTGGTGGTTTTGTTGCCTTGATGGAGAAATCTGGCGGTGGCGTGGCGTTCGCTAAAAAGGTCACTCAGTGGGTTGCAAGTAAATGCCAAGCACAGCTTTCTGCTTGGTTTGGCGGCGTTGTTATTTTCTTTTCAGACCTTGGTACACCGTTAATTGTTGGTCCTGTCTTTCGTCCTCTTTTTGATAAACTGAAAGTCTCTCGCCAGAAGCTAGCCTTTATCATCGATTCAACTTCATCCCCAGTGGCGATCCTCATCCCTTTCATCGGTTGGGGCGTTTATATCATGAGCCTGATTCAAAAAGAGTTTGCTGCACTAGATGTAGGTATCAGTGATTGGGATGCTTTTATTGGCGCGATCCCTTACCAGTTTTATGCCTTTTTAGCGATCGCGATTGTTCCGATTGTCTCTTTCTTCAAGCTGGATTTTGGACCAATGGCGAAAGCCGAACAGCTTGCAGAGCAGGGTTCTGATTTTGGAAAAGTGCAAGATTCATTAAATGTGTTTGAGCATAAAAATGCAAAAACAAGTTTTGTTTGGGCACCGCTGCTCGTCATGCTAGCTGTGCTTTGCTCGATTCTAGTGCCTCACGGTTTTCCATTTCAGAAAGTCGCAGGCTCGACCTTCCGTGCTGCATTGTCGTCGGCTTATTTCTTTGCTGCAATTACCCTAATTAGTTTGATGGCGTTTTATGGCGTGAGAAAGCTCTCTGATGGCATTCAGGTTTACCTAAAAGGGATGTCGAACATGATGTCCGTTGCGGTGATTTTGGTTCTTGCTTGGTCATTGAGTTCGGTTGGCAAGGAGCTTGGCGCAGCGGCGTACATTGCAGAACAAGCGCAGGCTGGTTTCCCTTATTGGTTATTGCCAGCGGTGGCATTTTTGTTAGCTGGTATTATTTCGTTCGCAACAGGATCGTCGTGGGGGACATTCGCTATTATGATGCCGTTGGTTATCCCAACTGCAGTTGCGATTGATGCACCATTGTTGGTGTGTATTGGTGCGGTTCTGTCTGGCGGTCTATTTGGTGATCACTGTTCGCCAATTTCTGAAACCACCATCTTGTCTTCGACTGGTGCTGGTTGCGAACAGTACGAACACTTTAGAACTCAATTACCTTATGCGGTGCTTAATGGTGCCATTGCCCTAGCAAGTTTTTTTGTCGCTGGGGTAATGGCTTCGCCTGTGATTGTACTGGTGGCGGTTGTGGTTCAGTTTGCTGTCTATTTATTGCTTTCTAAACAGAAATCTTCGCAGGCTTTAGAGTCGATAACAGCCAACCAATAACCAAGAATAAAAACGGGGGGAAGGTTCTCCCGTTTTGTTTTGAGTCAAGGTAACAGTTTTTGTGATACCCGCTGTGTAACAGTATTTATTTATAAACTTTGCGTCGCAGAATGAATGGGCTTTACTCGGCGTTTTTTCTACATGATCCACTATGTGTCTAGTTATTCCTTGTATATTGTATTGATAAATACGGAGATTAGACATGTTTGCACTCAAACATCTGCCTCTTGCATTAAGCTGTGTGCTCGCGGCACAAGCTCATGCCAGTATGAATATCCAACCTGATCCTCAAAACCCGAATGGCTACGTGATCGCTCGTGGTGACATTCAAGCGGTTGAGCAAAGCAAAACATCTGACCCAATGTATGCCATCTGGGCACAGGCGTTAGAGACTCGTCCGAACAGCGTTGTAGAAGCTATCGTACCGGGCGCAGCAGGTAACCCAGAAAACGTTAAACGTGTTGAACGTGTATTCCCCGAAAGTGAGTGGGACTTCCTAACGCAAATGGCTGCGCCTGAATACACTTATACTCGTTTCTTACGTGCGATAGGTAAGTTCCCTGCATTCTGTGGTGAGTACACCGATGGTCGAGACTCTGACGCAATCTGTAAGAAATCCATCGTGACAGCATTTGCGCATTTTGCTCAAGAAACTGGTGGTCACATTGCGGTTGATAACGTATCAGACAACCCACTTGCATTAGAAGAGTGGCAGCAGGCACTCGTGCATGTACGCGAAATGGGATGGTCTGAAGGTCAAGAGGGTTACACCACAGGTTGTGGTCAGAACGATTGGCAAAATAAGCGCTGGCCATGCGAACCTGGTCAAGGGTATTTTGGGCGTGGTGCCAAACAGCTTTCTTACCACTTTAACTATGGCGCATTCTCTGAAGTAATGTTTGATGGCGATGCATCGGTGCTGCTGAAGAATCCGGGTTTAGTCGCTGACTCTTGGTTGAACTTGGCTTCTGCAATTTGGTTCTTCTTAACCCCTCAAGCGCCAAAACCAGCGATGTTACACGTAATTGATCGTACATGGGTGCCATCGCAACGTGAGATCGATGCGGGCATTGGTTACGGTTTTGGTACCACTATCAACGTCATCAATGGCGGTATTGAATGTGGCGAGCAAAACAAAGACAAAGGTCAGCCTGTTAACCGTATTCGTTACTGGGAAGGTTTAGCAGCGCATTATCAAATTCCTATCGAAGCTGATGAAACCAATACTTGTTGGCAACAAATGCCGTACGGTAGCTTAAACCTTAACGGTGCGACTGATGTGCTTTACACCAACTGGGATGGTAACTGGAAGTACTACTCAGATCGCCCTGGGGGTCATTCATTTGAGTGTGAATTGGTTGGCTTCCAAACCGCATATTCGGCTCTGGTAGCAGGAGATTACGAGAAATGTGTTACCAACTTCTACCAATCTCACGCGGGTTGGCCTGAAGTACGCATTGTCGACAAACTAGACCCAGTCGATCCGGTTGACCCACCTGTAGGTGGTGTTGCTGCATGGGATGCTGGCAAGGTTTATAACACAGGCGACCAAGTCTCTTACAAGGGGGCGGTATATGAAGCTAAGTGGTGGTCACAAGGCAATGAGCCGACCAAAGGTGACCCTTGGAAGCTCGTTTCGGGCACGCCAACCGAGCCACCAACGACTGAACCTCCTGTGACAGAGCCACCAGTAACTGAGCCTCCAGTAACCGAACCACCGGTGACGGAGCCTCCTGTTTCAGGGGACTTTATCGCATGGAAACCAGGTGTCACTCAAGTAGCCAATGGTGACAAAGTGACTTATCAAGGTAAGTGTTTTATTGCGAAAAACGGTCCGGGTGTATGGGAAACGCCAACCCAGAGTAACTGGTTCTGGGATGAGATCTCTTGCCAGTGATTGAACAATAAATAGTCTAAGTATCTATAAAGACTCTGCTTTTTAGTAGGGTCTTTTTTTATTCATTTGATTGCCTATTTGTGCAATCTAAGTTTCCAATAACGTCTTTTCTCTTTTGTTTTTTAGTCCATTAAAATTCGCGCGCAATTTTTATCAACATTTTTGAAAACAGGTACGCTTACATGTCTACTAAACTGGCTAACCCAGCGCCGCTAGGCCTAATGGGTTTCGGTATGACCACGATTCTGCTTAATATCCACAACGCAGGATTCTTCCCAATTGACTCAATGATCCTAGCAATGGGTATCTTCTACGGTGGTCTTAGCCAAGTTCTTGTTGGCATGATGTGCTTCAAACGTGGTGATACTTTCGGTACGACTGCATTTACGTCTTACGGTCTGTTCTGGCTAACACTGGTTGGCCTAATCGTAATGCCTTACATGGGTCTTCCTGCAAGCCCAGCACACTTTATGGGTTGGTACCTACTGCTATGGGGTATCTTCACTGGCTTCATGTTTATTGGTTCTCTATGCTACCCAGTAGCGAAGCAAGTCGTATTTGGTTCTCTTACTATCCTGTTCTTCCTACTAGCTGCACGTGACTTTACTGGTAGTGAGCTGATCGGCACTATCGCAGGCTTTGAAGGTATCTTCTGTGGTGCAAGCGCAATCTACTTCGCAATGGCTCAAGTACTAAACAACGAGTACGGTCGCACGGTTCTTCCAATCGGCGAAAAGCAAAAGCCTCAAGTTGCAACGCAAGAAATCGCAGCATAATCGCTTCGAATTGAATGCAAAAGAAAAGGGTTAGCCACTGGCTAACCCTTTTTTAATGTCCTTTTCGGACCACTGCTTTTTCTTATATACCCGCCAACCTGCTGGGGGAGGAGGTTAATGAGGCATTAGGTAGATGGTTGTTCTACTGTTTCTGCCGTGTCGCTATCCGCTGTAGGCGCTTTGCCTGTTTTACGTTTGTACTTTTCTTCCCAGTAGTCAGCACCTTTGATACCAAGCGCAACAGGGTTGAATGTGTACTCTGTAACCCCACGTTTTTGCTGCTCTTCATAATCAGCTAGAGCTTTTAGTGCTGGCTTAGACATGAAGAAGATGATCAGAATGCCGACAATATTTAGCCATGCCATTAGACCTACGCCTACGTCACCCATTGCCCACGCAAGGTTAGCTGTTTTAACCGTACCGTAGAATACCGCTGAGATCAGAATGACCTTCAAGATAAACATCAGACCGTTTACTTTTACTGTGCGACGGATGTAAGCGATGTTGGTTTCTGCGATGTAGTAGTACGCCAAAATCGTTGTAAAGGCGAAGAAAAACAGAGCAATCGCGATGAATGGTTTACCCACACCCGGAAGGGCACTTTCAATCGCCATTTGCGTAAATACAGGACCATTTGCACCGATATCTGCTGGAAGGTTCTGTACTAAGAACGCACCTTCGACTGCACCGTGTACGTTGTACGCACCCGTGATAAGAATCATAAATGCGGTTGCTGAACACACTAGCAGTGTATCGATGTAGATAGAGAATGATTGAACCAGACCTTGCTGTGCTGGGTGATCAACACTTGCTGCTGCTGCAGCGTGAGGACCAGTACCTTGACCTGCTTCGTTAGAGTAAACACCACGTTTTACACCCCAACCAATCGCAGCACCAATACCCGCCATCGGTGTGAATGCATCACCAATGATCATGCCAACAATACGTGGAATTTCACCGATGTTAAGTAGGATGATAACGAATGCTGTGATGATGTACGCCAGAGCCATGAACGGAACTACGATTTGAGTGAAGTTCGCGATTCGTTTCACACCACCAAAGATAATGAAAGCAAGAATGACACAGACAACCGTACCAGTGAAAATTTTAGCGAAACTGAAGGTACCAATAGCGGTTTCAATCATGTCACCTGAGCCAAATGCTGCTTCTACTGCGTTACCAATACTGTTCGATTGAACGCCAGGAAGCAGAACACCACATGCAAAGATGGTTGCGATAGCGAAGATCCAAGCGTACCACTTTTGACCCATTGCTTTTTCGATGTAATAAGCTGGACCACCGCGGAATTCGCCTTCGTCTTCTTCTTTATAAATCTGTGCGAGTGTTGATTCTGCGTATGCGGTTGCTGCGCCAAAGAAGGCGACAACCCACATCCAGAAAACAGCACCTGGACCACCGAAACCGATAGCGGCTGCAACACCTGCAATGTTACCTGTACCTACACGGCCAGATAGTGAAACGGCCAAAGCCTGAAATGATGAAATCCCCTTGGTTGAACTCTTACCAGAAAGTAGCAAGCGCCACATTTCAAAGAAGTGACGAATCTGCACAAAGCGCGTCATGATCGAGTAGAACAAACCAGCGCCAAGGCACAAATAAATCAGTACCGGACTCCAGATAATTCCATTCAGAAAATCAACTAATGACTGCATGAGTATTTTCCCTGTTTGTTATGGTTGTGGTTGTTTTTCGTACAACACATTACCCTTCTTTGTAATGTAATTGTTAACCTTTTTGACTAAAAATCCTTTGTAGCGTGATGATGAACACAGAATGGTTAAATATTGTTAAAAATTGGTTCTTGTTATGTTTGTGTGTGGTTTTTATTGGAAATGACAATGAATTGATTGAATATGCAGCACATTGTCATGAAAATGTGCTGCGAGATATGGAAGTCATATCTTCTGAATGCTATTCAACATGTGGAATAATGTTCTATTTGAAATGGTTTGCAGGTGTTTAGGCGTAACGGCTTAGGCTCAATTCTGAGTGATTTGTTACTTTGCTTTCTGCACCGATCATAATGTCGGCAAGGAGTTGTCCTGACCCACAAGCCATGGTCCAACCTAGCGTCCCATGTCCGGTATTCGTGAATAAATTGTCGTAAGGGGTCGCACCAATGATGGGTGTACCATCGGGCGTCATGGGGCGAAATCCTGTCCAAAATTCGGCTTTAGTGAAATCGGCACTTTGCGGAAATAAATCTCGAATCACCATTTCAATCGTATTCTTGCGCTTTTGCGGTAATGAAGGATCAAAGCCCGCAAGTTCAGCGGTCCCTGCGACCCGGATGCGATCGTCAAAGCGTGTCATTGCCACTTTATAGGTCTCATCCATGACGGTAGATCGCGGTGCAAATTGTTCACATTCAATCGGAACCGTCAGTGAATACCCTTTGACGGGATAGATCGGAATATCAATCTCAAGCTGCTTGAGTAACGCCGTTGAGTAACTGCCCGAAGCAAGTACAAACTGGTCTGCTTTAAATAAACCACGATCCGTTTGGACACCCATGACCTTTTTGCCTACGGTAACCCAATTGCTTACCTCTGTATTGAATTCAAACCTGACACCATAAGCTTTCGCCAGCTTAGTTAACTGCTGACAAAACTGGAAACAATCTCCGGTTTCATCATCGGGTAGGTACAACCCACCGACCAGTTTTTCTTTTACTAACGCTAACCCAGGCTCTTGTTTGATGCAGTGCTCGACGTTCATTAGCTGAAAACGTGTACCGCTTTGTTCTAACAACTTAAGGTCTTTTTCTATGGCGTCTAACTGCTGTTGAGATCGAAATACTTGTAACGTTCCGAGTTGGCGACCTTGGTATTCAATCGCATGATCACGTCTTAGCTGCTCTAAACAAGTGCGGCTGTGATTGGCGATGGATAGCATTCGTGCTTTGTTGATCTGATAGCGAGATAAGGTGCAATTAGACACCATTTTCGTAGCCCAGCGGATAAGCTCTGGGCTGAGAGACGGTTTTATTTTGAGTGGGGCATGCTCCTCGGTTAGCCATTTCACGGCTTTGAGTGGAATGCCTGGGGCTGCCCATGGTGAGGAGTAGCCGTAAGAGATTTGTCCTGCATTGGCGAAGCTGGTTTCCATCGCACTGCTGGGTTGGCGCTCGATCACGGTGACCTGATAACCTGCTTGAGCTAGATACCAAGCTGAGGTCAAACCGATAACACCACTACCTAATACGATGACTTCCATTGATGTGCTCCACACATTTTCGATGTTGCGCAGTTTGTCTTCTTTACCTTTTATTAACAATCGATATAAATTACATCCAGCGTTTAGAAAAACTATAGGCTCAGGATGAAAAGTAGTGTCGTAAGTGGATTGTGGTTATTTAACCAAGTAGCGGAACACAACAGTTTTACCAGTGCAGCAAAGGCATTGCACTTGACGACAGGCGCAATTAGCCAGCAAATTATCCAGTTGGAAGAGCAACTAGGCTTTACTTTGTTTGAACGCCATTCGCGAGGAATTAGGCTGACACCTAAAGGTTTGCAGTTATCTCAGACTTCGCAATTTCACTTCTCTGAACTTAGGAAAGCACTTGAAGAGCTACAGATTGAAAAGCCCCACAATGAAATTCGCCTCAAACTGACACCTTCTTTTGCATTTAAATGGCTGGTTCCTAGGCTTGAAAGCTTCCACCTAAATAACCCCGACCTGCAAGTACAGATTTTTGCAGAGGGAGCGCTTGTGAATAGTGAGCTGAAGGATTACGACGTTGCAATTGACTATGGTCCGCACCCGTATCGAGACAAAAACGCGAAGCGGATTCTTGATGAGCAACTTCTTCCAGTGATGAGTGTCAAATACCTTGAGGATCATGGGTGGCTAAAAACACCTAAAACGACACCAGAGCAATGGCGAGATGCGACGTTATTGCACGATGCTATGCCATGGGATAAAGCGCCGCGTGACTATGAGTGGCTCTATTGGGCATCAAGTATGGGGCTAGACTTTAAAACGGATTCTGGGCATTTTTTTAATCGAACGGATATGGCGATGTCCGCGGCTGAAGCCGGCGTTGGTATTGCGATGGCACGTATGGCGCTGGTGGAGGATGAACTTAAAAATGGTCGTTTGGTCTCACCATTTGAACCCGTTGATGCCAACGCGGGGTACTACTTGATCATTAACACGAAAAGCGAACCAACCCAACGATTTAAAAAGTGGCTTTTACAACAAGTTCAATTATCAATGTAGAGAGAGCCAATTGACACGAGTGTTTAAGAAATAATAAAAATAAATTTCTTAATTACATGATACTTCGAATTGCTTCCCACAAATTGTCTTCCGTTTATTCACTCCTCTCACTCCGTCCTCTTTTTCCATATCATCTAAGAATTAATCAATGGATGAGAAAGACTATGGCTAAAAAAAACTCTCTTATATTAGCCTTAGCTCTATTTTCGGTAGGAGCAAGCGCAATGTTTTGGCCGTTTAAAAAATACGATGTGGAAATGTCTCCAGAAGTTCGTGGTGTCATCACACTTGATGGCGTACCGCAAGCGGGGTTAACGGTTCATCGGGACTTATTCTACGAAGGTTACAAAGATGGAGAGAAAATCTCCGATGAGGCAATAACTGGCTTAAAAGGGGAGTTTTATTTTCCTAATTTTCAGGTTCGTTCGAGAGCGCCAGAAGATGTTTTCGGGCAAAACTTCGTTGTAGCTCAAGAAATATATATCTTAAAAGAAGGCAAGGAAGTTTATCTGTGGAACGCTACTAAGCATGCAAAGCCAATTCCTTTTGTATCTGAATTATTGTTGGCTCTTAACTGTGAACTAAATCAAGAGGAACTCAATTATGAGTTCAGAGAACCTCAAAGTGGAGAGCGAATATATCTACCTCTAGTCTCGGTTTGTCGTTGGGAAGGATTAAAAGGTTATACAAATGAACAGCTGATTAAAGAAACAAATGACTTACCGTCAGAGGATTAATATGAGTGTATTATCACCTACAATTGCATCAGATATTGCAACTCTTGCTTATCAAGCAAGATTAAAAAGAAAAAGTATTTCTCTACAAAAAAACACAAAGGCCCACTTTAAGTTTGATATTAGCAACGTGATATCAGGAACTTCTGGAGGCTTTTTTTATCGCCCTACTTCAGGTTTCATCGTTGTAGGTAAAGGGGTTAGTGAAATTTATAAGAGAGATATCGTACTTTCTTTTCGAGGCACTAAAACACTTGCTGATGCATTGACGAATATGACGGCAAACCATAGAGGTACACATTCTGGAGAGCTAGTACACAATGGGTTTCAAGGAACCTTTAATTCTATGGTCCCTGAAATTAGAGCTTTCGTGAAAACCAGTAAGTCAGATAAATTACTAAATATTCACTGTGTGGGTCATAGCCTTGGTGGTGCTTTAGCCACTTTAGCCGCGAACTGGCTTAAATCTTTTCCTGAAGTTAATGCAAAAGTTCACCTTTATACATTTGGTGCTCCCAGAGTAGGTGGAAAAAGTTTCTCTATGAATGCAACTCAACGTCTAGATAGTATTTTTAGATGTGTTAATGGTGCTGACCCTGTACCTAAAGTTCCTGTGTGGCCTTTCTATCACACTCCTTACAATGGTTCGGAGTATTTATCGAGCAGACAACAGGGTCTAGATCATAAAGCTCATGATATGAAGCGTTATGCTCAATTGACGGAATTTCAGAGTTGGGAAAAAATCTATTCCCAGAAGGTTGCCTATCCCTTTGAAAGGGTAGTCTTAAATTATAACAATCGGCTTGAAACCAGACCGAATGAGTTTTGGGCAGACAAAATCTCAGCTGCAATCCTGACATTGTTAATTGATGGGGGGTGTGCTTCTATAGTCTTTGCTGCGCAAAATATAGGCTCGGCGATTTCAACTATCTATGATGCTATTGCTCGTTCAATGGTTAAGATCTCAGAATTATCAAGTGAATTTGCAGAACGTGTAAAAGGCTTACTTGGTCATATGCTGGTATTTGCGGGCAAGGGAGCTCAGATCGCGATTAAGTTTACCTATTCATTTATCCGCTGGGTATTCGAATTGGTTTTAAACAAATTGAATCAGGCGGTTAAAGCTGCACTTAAAAGTACTTTTTAATCATCTATAAACCGCCTCAAGCGAGGCGATTTTTGTTTTACAATAAAACCTTTCTAAAACCTAGTTCCTCCCCTGTGACTTGAACTGCTTTTCTTTGTTGAAAAAATCGGCAATATAAAAGAATAACCATTCACTCAATAGTTCAAGGAAGATGCATGAAAGACGAAACACTCTCGATCCATTTTGGCTACGAAACCGACCCAACAACCAAATCAGTAGCGACACCGATTTACCAGACGGTAGCGTATGAGTTTGATAATGCGCAACATGGTGCGGATTTATTCAACCTTGAAGTTCCGGGCAATATTTACACTCGTATTATGAACCCAACCAATGACGTGTTGGAAAAACGCATGGCAGCGTTGGAAGGGGGGATTGCTGGTTTGGTTGTGAGTGCAGGTAGTGCGGCAATTAACTACGCTATTCTCACGCTCGCGCAAGCTGGCGATAACATCGTTTCTACTCCTCAATTATATGGCGGTACTTACACCTTGTTTGCGCATATGTTGCCAAACCAAGGTATTGAAGTGCGTTTTGCCAAGGACGATAAGCCTGAAAGTCTTGCTGAGCTTATCGATGAGAATACCAAAGCGGTTTACTGTGAAAGCATCGGTAATCCGGCAGGGAACATCATAGACCTAGAACGTGTTGCCGAACTGGCTCATGCGCAGGGCGTGCCTGTGATTGTAGACAATACGGTCGCAACTCCTGTGCTATGCAAGCCAATCGAATTTGGTGCCGATATCGTGGTTCATTCGCTCACTAAGTATGTTGGTGGGCATGGTACGACGCTGGGTGGCATCATCATTGATTCTGGGAAGTTCCCGTGGGCACAGCATAAAGATCGCTTCCCAGTATTTAATCAGCCTGAGCCTTCTTACCACGGCGTGGTTTACACCGAAGCATTTGGTGAGGCGGCTTTTATTGGTCGTGCTCGCACCGTTCCTTTGCGTAATACTGGTTCTGCTTTGTCACCAATGAATGCCTTTATGTTGATGCAGGGGCTGGAAACGCTGTCGCTGCGTATGGAGCGTCATACCGAAAATGCGCTGAAAGTCGCGGAATACTTAAGCCAGCACGAGAAAGTGAGTTGGGTAAGCTACGCGGGTTTACCTACTTCGGAATTCTATCCATTGGCAGAAAAATACATGCAAGGTAAACCATCAGCGATATTGTCGTTTGGCTTGAAAGATGGTTATGAAGCTGGTGTGCGCTTTTACGATGCATTGAAGATCTTTAAGCGTTTAGTGAACATTGGTGACGCAAAATCGCTTGCATGCCATCCGGCGTCGACTACGCACCGTCAATTGAGTGAAGCGGAGCAAAAGCAAGCGGGTGTATCCCCAGAGATGATTCGCTTGTCCGTCGGTATTGAACACATTGATGACATCTTGGTAGACCTTGAACAAGCCCTTAATGCTTAATTATTGAATTAAAAGTGAAAGCAGCTCTTTGATAGGGCTGCTTTTTGAAGACACCGTCGATATTCAACTTTCATTTCAGACCCTATTTCTTTTTCAAATCCCATTTCGTTTTCTATTCCAAATTGTGACCGAGCAGCATGCCTTAATCCCATAAATTCATTATGGTTGAATGGATAAATGATAATAACTATCATTCTCAGTGTTTGTTTTTAAATAGGTGAATAGTCATGTCGGGACTCAACTCAGTAGACAGCTTCGATCCAAGCAGCAGTTGGCAAGGGCTAACTCTGACCGATAAAGCTGCCAATCAAATTAACAAGCTGCTCGAAAAAGACGAATCTCTATGTGGCTTGCGACTCACAATTAAGCCTTCAGGTTGTGCGGGCTACGCGTATGTACTGTCCACCGTGGAAGAAGTCATCGCTGACGATCTTGTATATGAGCATCTCGGCGCCAAGTTATTTGTGCCTCTTGATGCCATGCCTTATCTCGATGGAACAGAAGTGGACTTCATTTCACAAGGGTTGAACCAGATGTTCCAGTACAACAACCCTAAAGTACAAAGTGCTTGTGGTTGTGGTGAAAGTTTTAATGTGTAAAAGCGAGCACTGCTCTTGGGCAGTGGCTGGTTTTAAATGGTACCGACAATGACACAAAGTGGTATTGAGATCCAAGAAGATGTTCAAGCTTGGGTTGATGATGATAGTTACAAACAAGGGTTCTACAGCAATATTGCGACAGACCAGTTAGCAAAAGGCATCAATGAAGATGTTGTACGTGCGATTTCTGCCAAAAGAAACGAACCTGAATGGATGCTGGAGTTCCGACTTCGGGCGTTTCGAATTTGGCAAACCATGGAGGAACCGCATTGGTTAAAAGCGCACTACGACCCGCTTAACTATCAAGATTATAGCTATTATTCCGCGCCATCTTGTGGTCAGTGCGATGATACTTGTGCTGGCGATGAAGTATCGCAAGACCCGGAGTTTTTGACTAAAGAAGTCGAACAAGCTTTTGACCTGCTGGGTGTGCCAGTTCGTGAGGGAAGCGAAGTCGCTGTTGATGCAATCTTTGACTCCGTATCGGTCAAAACCACGTACAGTGAAAAATTGGCAGAGAAAGGCATCATTTTTTGTTCATTCAGCGAAGCGATTCACAAGTACCCTGAGTTAGTACAAGAGTACCTAGGGACAGTCGTCCCGCCAGAAGATAACTTCTTTGCTGCGCTAAATGCTGCCGTTGCGTCGGATGGCACCTTCGTTTATATCCCCAAAGGTGTTGAGTGTCCTATGGAGCTCTCGACCTATTTCCGGATCAATGCTGCAAAAACAGGTCAATTTGAACGTACGATTTTGATTGCTGATGAGGGCAGCTATGTCAGCTATATCGAAGGATGTTCAGCACCATCGCATGATAATTACCAGCTGCATGCTGCAGTGGTAGAAGTGATCGTCCTCAAAGATGCTTACGTGAAGTATTCGACCGTACAAAACTGGTTCTCAGGCAAAGATACCAACGGCGGTATCCTCAACTTTGTGACCAAGCGAGCGCTGTGTAAAGGCAGTGGTTCAAAGATGTCTTGGACTCAATCCGAAACGGGATCTGCCATTACATGGAAGTACCCAAGCGTCATTCTCCAAGGGGATAACTCGATCGGTGAGTTTTATTCCATCGCGTTAACGTCGGGTAAGCAGTTGGCCGACACTGGCACTAAGATGATCCATATCGGTAAAAATACCAAGTCCACCATCATCTCAAAAGGCGTCTCCGCTGGGCACAGTGAAAACAGCTACCGCGGATTAGTGAAGATCTTACCGAGCGCTGAAAATGCGCGAAATTTCACTCAATGTGACTCGATGCTCATCGGTCCGGATTGTGGGGCGCATACCTTCCCTTACGTTGAAGTAAAAAACAACTCCGCTCAGGTCGAGCATGAAGCAACCACAACCAAAATTGGTGAAGACCAACTGTTTTACTGTTCACAACGAGGCATTGCTGAAGAGGATGCGATCTCAATGATTGTGAACGGTTTTTGTAAGGATGTGTTTTCCGAATTACCGCTGGAGTTTGCCGTAGAAGCACAAAAATTATTGGCAATCAGCTTAGAACACAGCGTTGGATAATGAAAAATGTTAACAATTAACAACTTAAAAGCCCAAATAGAAGAACAAGAAATTCTAAAAGGAGTCAATCTTCAGATTAACCCTGGAGAAATTCACGCCATCATGGGACCAAACGGCTCCGGTAAAAGCACGCTGGCAAGCACGCTCGCGGGACGTGAAGACTACGAAATTACCGATGGATCTGTCGATTTCAACGGCAAGGATTTATTGGAATTAGATCCTGATGAACGTGCAGGTGAAGGCGTGTTCTTGGCATTCCAATACCCTGTCGAAATTCCGGGAGTGAGTAACCATCTCTTCTTACAAGCATCAGTGAATGCGGTGCGAAAATACCGTGAACTTCCGGAATTGGAACGCTTTGAACTTGCGGATTTAATTGAGGAGAAAATTGAGCTTCTCAATATGCCGAAAGACTTACTTTCTCGCTCGGTAAACGTCGGCTTTTCTGGCGGAGAAAAGAAGCGTAATGACATCTTGCAAATGGCGGTACTTGACCCACAACTTTGCATTTTGGACGAGACCGATTCTGGATTAGATATTGATGCACTTAAAGAAGTTGCTAATGGCGTAAATAGCCTAAAAGACGGCAAGCGTTCTTTCATCATTGTGACCCATTACCAACGCATTCTTGATTACATCAAACCTGACTTTGTGCACGTGCTGTATCAAGGAAAAATCATCAAATCGGGTGATTTCTCTATGGTGGCTGAGTTAGAGGAGAAGGGCTATGGTTGGCTTACCGGAGAGGAGTAATTGTCTATTGCCATTCAGTGACTATTTAAAGCCTCGTCTGACTGCGTTAGATGAGGTTGCCAAATACCATTGGCAAGCCGCATTAGCACAAGGATTACCGACTCGTCAGCATGAAGATTGGAAATACACCTCGCTTGAAGGCTTCGATGCCATTGATTTTTCCAGCCAGCGTGAGACTGATGTATCGATGGCTTTCGTTCAGGCTTACAAGCTTGATATGGATGCAGAAAGGTTAGTATTTGTGAACGGTCAGTTCCAACCTAATTTGAGTGATATTGATGGCGAGGCATTTCGACTTTCTTTACTTAATGGTGATGCAAAACAAGCGTTGCCTGCCGCGATTGCACCAGAAATCTTTTTGCATCTCACGGAAGCGTTTTCCGATACGACTTTGTTGATTGAGGTGGATGCCAAACATACCGTAGCCAAGCCTATTTACTTGATGCAAATTGAGTCTCGACCTCAAGGTGGTATGGCACATCATCGCGTACACCTAAAAGTCGGACAAAGTAGCGAAGTTAAAATTGTTGAGCACCTTCTTTCTGCTTGTCATGGCAATCGTGTGGCAGCAAGTTATTCCGGTTCGCGGCTTACGATGGAGGTTTCGGACAACGCTGAACTTACCCATTACAAGCTCTGCTTGGGTTCTGCGGAACATTACCATTTTGCTCACAATGATCTTTTCGTTGGACGAGATGCAAATGTATCAAGCCAGACTTTTTTGCTCTCTGGTCAATTGACGCGCCACCACACCAGCTGCCAGTTAAATGGCGAAAATACAGAGATTGAAATCAACAGCCTAGCGCTACCTAGCCATCAGCAAACGTACGACACGCGTACTTATCTTGAACACAACAAAGGGCATTGCACGAGTCAGCAACTGCACAAAATTATTGCTAGTCAGCAAGGCAAAGCAGTATTTAACGGTATGATCAAAGTCGCCCCAAACGCGCTCAAAACTGACGGACAAATGGACAATCACAACTTGTTGCTAAGTAAAGCGTGTGAGGTCAACAGTAAGCCTCAACTGGAGATCTATGCGGACGACGTGAAGTGCAGTCACGGTACTACCACAGGAGCATTGAGCAAAGAGCAGGTGTTTTATTTGCAGGCTCGCGGATTGCCAAAGCACCAAGCTGAACAATTGATCACCCTTGCCTTTGCCGCGGAAGTCGCAGAGGCGATTGATATTGACGTTATTCGTACGCTGGTTTTACAGCATATAGAGTCCAAGCTAGCAGAGGTAAATGCATGAGCTCTTCCATAACAGCGCAACGAGCACACTTTCCAACCTTACATCAGGAAGTGAACAACAAGTCTTTGGTTTACTTAGACAGCGCAGCAAGTGCACATAAACCATCGGTCGTGATTGAACGAGTCGACACCTTTTATCGACATGAAAACGCAGCGGTTCATCGTGGAATCCATCATTTGAGTGCTCATGCGACAGACTTGATGGAACAAGCGCGTGATAAGGTTCAGCAATTCATTAGTGCCAAGCTGCGTGAAGAGGTGGTTTTTGTTCATGGAACCACGCATGGCATTAACCTTGTTGCGAATGCTTATGCGAAAGCGCAGTTGACGGAAGGCGATGAGATCATCGTGTCTGAAATGGAGCATCACGCCAATATCGTGCCTTGGCAAATGCTAGAACAAGACATCGGGATCAAAGTGGTGGTGTGGCCGCTAGAGCTTGATGGAAGCTTGAGTTTGGATACGCTGAAAACGCTGATGACTGGGCGTACTCGCTTATTAGCGGTCACCCACGTCTCTAATGTGCTTGGTACCATTAATCCGGTCAAAAATATCATCGAGTTGGCTCATCAGAATGGCACCCGAGTGCTGGTAGATGGGGCACAAGCAGTGATGCACCAAGCGGTCGATGTACAAGAAATTGACTGCGACTTCTATGTCTTTTCAGGGCATAAGCTCTATGGTCCGACAGGGGTAGGGGTGTTATACGCGAAGAAAGAGCTGCTTGATATTATGCCTCCGTGGGAAGGTGGCGGCGCGATGATAAAAGAGGTCGATCTTTACCAAGGAACCACTTATAACGACGCGCCATGGCGTTTTGAAGCTGGCACTCCTAATGTTGCAGGCATTATCGGTTTGGGGTGTGCGATTGATTATGTGCTCGATCTTGGATTTGAAGCGATTGGTTGCTATGAACAAGCATTGGTTGACTACCTCTACGATCAATTAAAGACGGTGCCGGATATTGTCATTTATGGTCCTCAAGAGCGCTGCGGCGTAGTGTCATTCAACCTTGCACAAGTGCATGCCTTTGATGTGGGTAGCTTTTTAGATAAGTATGGTGTTGCGATTCGAACGGGACATCATTGCGCTCAACCTCTGATGAAATACTACCAAGTACCTGCGATGTGTCGTGCATCGGTTGCTTTATATAATAATCAACAAGATATTGATGTTTTGGTTTCTAGTCTAAAACGTATCCATACCTTGTTAGTCGGATAGGAAAGAGAAAGCAGTGGACCAAAAACAATTAATTAAAAACTTCAATCGATGTATTGATTGGGAAGATAAGTACTTATACATCATTTCGCTTGGCGAGAAGTTTGCTCGTTTACCAGAAGCGTTACAGACTGAACAGACGGCCATTTACGGCTGTCAAAGCCAAGTATGGATTCAGGTACAAGTAGAACAAGGAAAAGTGCAATTGTTGGGTAGCAGCGACGCGGCTTTAGTGAAAGGGCTTGTCGCTGTGGTGTGCTTGTTATTGCAAGATAAAACACCGAAGCAGTTGTTGGAGACTAACATTAAAAGCATTTTTGCTGAGTTAGGTTTACAGCAACAATTAACTCCGGCCAGAAACCAAGGCATTGAAGCTATGGTTAAGAGTATTTTTAAGCAAGTTCAAGCGCTAGAGATGGCGTGATTTCCGCAGAGCTTCTGTGTTAGGTAATGGACGAGCGTTTGGCAAAGTCAGTGCGAAGGATCTTGGCTTTGTCCATCACGTCATAGCCTTTGTAGAGTTGACAAGTGAGATTGAGTGAATCAAGCGCGTAGACTTTGCATTGGGAGCGGCAGCAAAGCTCGTTATTGGTGTCATTCAATTCAGCCATCATTCTGGTGTAGAGCTTTTTTAGGCAAAGTAGATAACTCATATCATCACCGCTATCACGAGCAGTCAGGGCAACGTCGAGACTCGCATGATAATACTCTGATAACCGTTTTTCAGACGGACCATGACGATTAAGATTCATCTCTGCAAGAAAGAACTCTGAAGTGGCCGTTTGTAATCTATCCTTATAGTCGTCAATCTCTGAAGTTAACCATGTCATCACGCAATCCATAAAACACCTTCCATCTGTTACTTGATCTTAATGATAATTATTATCATTTATAAATCAAGGCTTCTTATACGTTTTTATCGTTACTCCAGCGGTCTATTCCAAATGCTCATCGCGGTGCACTTTTCTTACCTTGCGTATAAATCGCACCTTCCTGACTATGCTTAGCAAATAGTCACGAGGAAGGGACGCTCATGTCTTATGTGTTTCACCGCCATTGTCACGCCAAGTTGCCTACTATCGCCAGAGGGGAAGGGGTTTATCTGTTCGATAGCCAAGGTAATCAATATCTCGATGCTTGCGGTGGCGCTGCCGTATCAAACCTTGGGCACAGCCACCAAGCTGTTAAACAAGCCATGCTCGATCAAATCGAAAAAGTACCTTTTGCTCATACTGGCTTTTTTACTAGTGAAGTAAGTGAGCAGTTGGCTGAGTTGATTTGCCAGCAAATGCCATCGCAATTCAATCACGTCTACTTAGTCAGTGGGGGCTCTGAAGCGGTTGAATCTGCACTAAAGATGGCAAGACAATACTTTGTGGAATGTGGTAAGCCAGAGAAAAAGCAGTTTATTGCTCGCCAGCAAAGTTATCACGGTAATACGCTTGGTGCGTTGGCTGTTGGTGGTAACGAATGGCGGCGTGAGCCTTTTAAACCCATTTTGCACCCAAGCCATCACATTGCGCCGTGCTATGCCTATCGTCATCAAAGAGAAGGTGAATCAGAGCTCGATTATTCACTGAGAGCTGCCAATGAACTTGAAGCTAAAATTTTAGAACTGGGCTCGGATAACGTCATGGCATTTGTTGCAGAGCCGATTGTTGGCGCAACAGCTGGCGCAGTACCTGCCACTCTAGGTTACTTCAAACGAATACGAGAGATTTGCGATCGCTATGATGTGTTGCTGATCATGGATGAGGTGATGTGTGGCGTTGGACGTAGCGGTAGCTTTTTTGCTTTTGAACAAGAGCAAGCCGTCCCAGATTTAGTTTGCATGGCGAAAGGATTAGGTGCGGGTTATCAACCTATCGGAGCCGTTGTTGCCAATGACAGAGTCTATCAAGCAATCGCGTCTGGTAGTGGCTTCTTTCAACATGGGCATACTTTTATGGCGCATCCCGTCGCATGCGCAGCTGCCGTTGCAACCATTCAGACCATCGGTGACCAAAAGCTCCTGCAAGCCGTCAACCAACAAGGAGCAATGTTAAAAAGAGAACTCGAGTCAGCACTTTCAGACTTCCCGTATATTGGGGATATTCGTGGTAAAGGGCTGTTTCTTGGCATTGAACTTGTGGCAGACAAAGTAAGTAAAATCCCTCTGCCTAATTCAATTTTGGCAGACAAAAAGATCAAACATCAAGCGATGAAAAATGGACTGATGTGCTATCCAATGGGGGGCACGATTGATGGTGTCAATGGGCATCATATCCTGCTTGCACCGCCTTTTATCATCGAACGAAGCCACATCGACGAGCTGGTAGAAAAGCTCACTCGTACACTCAGAGAGGTGTCGAAAACATGGTAATAAATTCCCCAATAGAAAGAGCTCGAATCGCGATTATTGTTGCGCCTAATGGAGCGAAAAAAACCAAGCAAGACCATGCTCAATTGCCGATGAATACTGAAGAAATGGTTGCCGAGGCGAAAGCATGTCAAACGGCAGGGTCTACCATGATCCATTTGCACGCGAGAGATGTGCAAGGCAGGCATTCTCTAGAGGTTGATGACAACTTAGAAATCTACCACGCGGTGAAAGCTGCGGTTGGGAATTCGATGATAGTTCAGCTCACAACTGAGGCTGTTGGTATGTATTCACCACAACAGCAAATGGCGCTGATCAAAGCGGTAAAACCAGAAGCCGCCTCTTTTGCTTTGCGTGAACTGATTCCTGATGAGCAGAGTGAGGAGCTAGGTCTTATCTTTTTTGATTGGGTCGCTGATCAGGGCATTCTCAGCCAAATCATTTTGTATGATCAGGCAGACATCGAGCGCTATTTCTCCCTAAGAGAGCGAGGCGTTTTACCAAAGCAAAACCAACACGCGTTAGTGGTACTTGGTCGATATCATGAGGCTCAACAATCTTCGCCATGGGATTTACGGGCACTGCATTTGGAGCGCTTTATCGAAGAGAACGTTAGATGTGCCGTGTGCGCGTTTGGCGCGAGAGAGCAAGACTGTTTAACCCATGCAATGTTACTGGGATTGGATGTTCGGGTAGGCTTTGAGAACAACCATTTGAGTTCGGATGGTCAGCTCGCGAAAAGCAATGCAGAGCAAGTTCGGCGATTGAAAGAGATTTGTGAATTGCTCGATGTGCCCCTGCATGATGCGGAGAGTTTTCGCCTTAGCCTGAGTGGTAGTTGATTTGAGAGATTCCCGACTCAGTCGTTCCTCCTTCTCGAGAGTGACGGAGTTAGCCTTGGTTGATGCTTGGTTTTACATAGCGTCATTATCTAGAGCGGCGAAGGTGCGAGTAGGGAATCGCTTCTTTTCTTAAGACACAAAAAAGGCTCCAATCGGAGCCCTTCTTCAAAGTTAATTTTAGCTTTCAGTCTGAGGGACAGGCTGACGTGCCGGATGCTTGATAAACACCGCCACGATAGCTGCAATTGCAAGCGCGAAACAGTAATAAGAGTTCGTGACAACTTCTAGTGGAGAAAGGTTAAATACCGAACCCAATAGCAGAACTTGCGCACCGTATGGCAATACACCTTGGATAACACACGAGAAAATGTCCAACAAACTTGCAGAGCGACGCGGTGAAACGTTGTTCTCTTCTGCCAGCTGACGAGCCACGCTACCTGATACGATGATGGCAACGGTGTTGTTGGCGGTACAGGTATTCACCATCGAAACCAGACCAGCAATACCGAGCTCACTTGCACGACCATTTGCTTCTTTCGAGTGGCTAGAGCCAAACGTACGGATGATGCCGCTCACTAGGTTAGTTAGAAACGCGAGACCGCCTTGGCGACGCATAAGCTCACTCAGACCACCAATCAGCATGGATAGCAGGAAGATCTCTTGCATGTTGCCAAAGCCAGAGTAGATGTCTTGCGCGAAGTTGGTTAGACCGTAATCATCGATAGAAGACAAGCTCACGCCGCCTGCCAAAACGATACCAATAGTAAGCACGACAAACACATTCATGCCTGATACAGCAAGGATAAGAATCGTCACATATGGCAGCACTTTCAACCATTCAATAGGACCGGTTTCTGGTACTTGAGTCGCTGTGCTGTTGAAGGCGAAGATCACAAGCGCAACCAGTGCTGCTGGTAGTGCGATACGGATGTTCTCTTTGAATTTGTCCTTCATCTCACAGCCTTGAGAACGGGTTGCCGCAATGGTGGTGTCTGAGATGATCGAAAGGTTATCACCAAACATTGCGCCGCTAAGCACTACACCAGCAGTCAATGGAAGACTCATACCTGCTGATTGAGCAATGCCCAGAGCAACAGGCGCAACTGCTGCGATGGTGCCCATTGAGGTGCCCATCGCTGTCGCAATAAATGCAGAAATCAGGAAGATACCTGGCAAGATCATGCTGGTTGGAATCGCAGATAGACCAAGGTTAACTGTCGCATCTACGCCGCCAGACGCTTTTGCAACTGCAGCAAAGGCACCGGCAAGCAGGTAGATCATACACATCGCGATGATGTCTTGATGACCAACGCCACGCATAAAGTGTTCGATAGAGCGATTGAGTTTGTCTTTGCTTAGGATGAGCGCAAGGATCACAGCAGGCAATACCGCGATAGGCGCTGGCAGTTGGTAGAAGGCGAAATCAACGCCTTGCAAGGATAAGTAAGTGCCCACGCCAATAAACAGCGCAAGGAATAGCACTAAAGGTAAAAGTGCGACCGCTGATGGTGCGATTGCTTTATTAGAATTTTTAGAACCAGACATGTGAACGACAACATAATCAACAAATAAGGCGAGCAGACTAATCTGACACTAAAGACTTGTCAACGTCTAGACGTCTAAATGGCTGGTTATTTTTAATCGAAAAGACCAAGAAAAAAGGCTCACATAACATATCTTATTGATACTGTGAGCCTTTGTAGAATTTTACTTGTGTAGAGTATTTATGCTTTTTTTCGTTTGAGGAGCGCGAAGATCATCAGTGAGAACAACAACGCTGCGCTCGACCAAACCACGTAGCGATGCTCGGTATAGAACTGGCTGAGAACGCTTAGATGCTCAAACGCAAAGTTAGTGAGCAAACTGAACACGGCAACCCAAATGGTGGTTGCAAGGGCGTTGCCCAATAAGAACTCTTTACGCGACATCTTAGCAATGCCACAAGCAAGCGGCATAAACTGTTTCATTCCTTCAATAAAGCGGCTGACAACCAAGCAAGCAGGACCATACTTCTGAATTGTATTTTGTAGCTTCTGCATTTTTGGGCCAGAAATATAGCCTTTCTTGTCTAACCAACCTTCAAAGTGATAGCCAATCAGGTAGCCGCACGTGTTGCCAAAAAAGCAACTCAACCAAGAGACTATCATCACTAGGCTAAGGTTCATGACATGCTCAGATGAGATGATAGACGCCGCAATCATCAGCGATTGCCCCGGCATCGGAATGCCAATACCTTCAAGAAAGATGCTGACGATAAGGGCGAGATAGCCATATTGCTCAAGCAGCGGCTTCATCGCCATCAGTAAATCATTAATGTGTTCCAAATGCTTTCCTCTAACCAAAGTGGAACGAAGCTGGAGTGATACTCCTGTTAGTTAGCTTGGTCAATCGACGTTGTTCTCAAATAGTCAAATCTGACATTCCGTTGATAATAGTGGCGCGTATTTAGTCTTTTAGGTTACGCCTTACTAAGTCGTGCATTTGCTTAATCGTCATCAATGCTAACCAGATGATCTCTTCGACAGAGCGCTGTCCTGCGGTCGAGGAGGGATGATTGGCATCGGTTTTATTGCTCAGTGCTGGCAGCTCATGCACGCGATTGTCACGAATCGTACTGATCAACGCATCCATCGCATCATGAATCAGGCGTTCTACTTGCAATGAACCTTGGTAATGGGTGCCCGCTCTCACTAGAGGGATCAGCAAGCAGAGGTAGTGACTCAACAAGCGATAATGGCTCAACATATCTTCATAATAATGCGGATCGGCGCGAGTGTGCCTTGGCTCTTGCTGCATCTCGTTGTAAATCAGTTCAAGATCGCTTTCTGCTGTGAGCATGGCGGCACGTTGCTTAGTGAGCGCCATGTGATCACGTTGCTCTGTGTCGACTTGTAACTGCTCATAGCAATACACAAATAAGCTTTTTGAACTATCGAGCGCTTTTAATGCTTGGGTATGAATCTCCTTACCTCGCCACTGCGGCCACAATAATCCATAACCAAGTAGGACAATTGCGCCACCGACGACATTGTCGATCAAGCGCGGAGCGGCAAAGTCGAGCCCCTGGTGTGCCATGGTTTGATAAACCAAAATCAACAGCGCGGTAATACAGCCAATCGCCAGCGAGTAATGGCGCATAATATTAAGCATTGCGATGGGTAATAGGACCGCGATTAATACAAACAAGATGGTCGTTGGTACGCCAAGATGAATCAAGGAGGTGGCGAAGAGTACCCCAAGTGCCGTGCCCAAACAGCGTTGCCAAGTTTTACTTCGGGTTGCCAAGAAACTCGGTTGAATGACCATCAACATGGAAATCAACACCCAATCCGGGCGAATCAATTCAAAGTATTCAGCAATCCCAGCTCCAAGAGCAAACATCAAACCAACGCGAGTCACATGGCGCCAAATCGGGTTGCCTCGACTTGGCAAACGAAAAGACAGCTCGAATGGTTGCACTTCAAAGGAGCGTTCATAAGCGGGCTCATTGAGCTCAATACGACGAGAAATATGCTTTACCGCGTATGCCCAGTAGCGAAAGCGAGGTTGGTCTTCTAGCTTCACCGCCTCAATCAAATCATGGGCTTCCTGCTCTAGTGAGCTCAAGTGTTTCATCTCTTCATGCGTGTTATGTAAAAGCTGCTTGGCTTTGTGTCTTAATCTTTGCTGGCAGTGTTGGCTCCAAACCAAGAGCAGATCTCGTTTCGGTTTACTGGATTGAAATTGCTTAAGCAGATCAGGGTTGCTGGTATGGCTGCTCAAGACGACTTCAAATGTATCGAGCGCCAAAAACAAAGCCTGACGTAGAGAGTTGGCATCTTCATGTTTCGAGCGAAAAGATTCTGATTGCAGCGCTTGTTGGAACAGTTCAATCAACTGATATTTGATGCGTCGTTTCGGAGCATCGGTTTCGCTTCCAAGTAAGAAAGCTTGGCGATATTGAATGTAGTCCGCTAGCGTCTCGTAAATCGCAGAAAGACAAACACGCAGCGCGTAATGTTTCCATAAGGCAAACCAAAGCCAACTGAACAGTGCAAAAGTGAGTGGTCCCAACACCAACATAGGATAGAGACCAAGTACCGCGCTGGAATTATGTAGTGACAAGCTCACGACCGCGATCAGCAAGCTCGACATGCCAAGACGTCCCCAAAACGGACCATTCACTGCTGTACTCGCCAATATTGCTCCCATCGCGCCGTAAGTTAGCCACAGCGGTAAGCCCATATTCAGCAGAGCATAACTGATGACGAGCGTAATGCTCCACGTAAAAGCGGTAATCGCAAAGCGTGTCCAGCGTCTAGGACCGGCAGTGTCTAAACCGCTGATCAATGCTGCAGGCATGGTCATTAAAGCTGTCATGGCGAGATTGATTTGGTTGAATAGCACACCCAATCCCATGAACAGGACAATCGCGCTGGTGGCACGCAAACCAAGGTTGACAGAAGGGGAGTACCAGATTTTACGCAGAAAGGCAGGAGATAACGTCATAAACCCTCATTACAGTTGGCAACCCCTTCAGTGTAACGCGAATATCTTTACATGTGCTGGCTTCAACCACAGTTTGAAAAATTGAAGCAGAGTCGTTATCTAACCGACGCCTTCTCCAAGTTGACTAAATAGCCAATCATTGAACAGTGAGACTTTTCGCGCCGCTAGACGGTAGTTCGGCACAAATACGTAATAGCCATAATGGCTATGCATACGCAATTGTTGGATGTGGTAGACCTCATCTCTCGACATCGCCTGTTGCACCATAAAATCAGGCAGGAGGGCAAGACCTTTACCAAGCTTTACCGCTTCATAAGAGAGATAGAAATGCTCATGACCGACAGGGTGATAATGAATCGCGCTTTGCAGAGATTGCTCTAGTTTGAACTGCTCCCACAACTGCGGGCGCGTTGTTTGAGGAATAAAAGCGAAATCCGTAATGGATTGTTTGTCGTTACACGTTGAAGAACTAGATGAGCCCGTTAGCAGCAACGTTTCTTGACGCAGCAATCGACCATGTTCGTAGTGACTAGAGAGAGGAAGGCAACGGATGGTGATGTCGCTGTTTACATCCAACTGATTTATTGGACCATCACTGGTGCGAACTTTAACGCGGATGTCAGGATGGATTTGATGGAATTCATCAATGTTTGGCACCAACCACAAACTGGCGAAAGAAGGCGTAACATCGACCACCAGTAACTCTTGCTCTGTATCGGTTTGAATTAAGCTCGCCGTCGCATGTTGGATGATCTCCAACGCTTCGGTCACCTTGGGCAAGTAACGTTTTCCTTCTTCGCTGAGCTCAATACCATTGATACCACGCTGAATCAAAGGTAACCCAACCAGTTGCTCTAACGTCGCAATTTGTTTGCTCACGGCACCTTGAGTTACGCACAAACTCTCTGCCGCTTTAGAAAAACTCAGATGGTTAGCAACTGCAACAAAGGTTCGCAGCGCACGAATAGAAGGGTACTCACTGCCTTTTAGCATAAACTCATGTCCATTGATGAATGCTTAACCACAGACTAAGAGATTTTGGCTAGGAATCAAAGCAATGAGTTGAGGGGAAACACGAATCGCAGATACAAAAAGGGCCAACCCTTTCGAGTTGGCCCTTTCCAAACGTTTGGTGGAGCTGGCGGGAGTTGAACCCGCGTCCGAAAACCTTTCATCATTGGTACTACATGCTTAGTCGATCTTTAAATTCACCACCCACCTGCGAACCGACACGCTAATGAATGACTATCCTGAATTAAAATTCGCCGTTCATCTCTCAGGCGGGAGAATCCGGGCTAGCGCGTTTGGGTTTGATCCCTCGTTGGTCCCCGTCTTACGTGCGGAAGCTAGGGCGAGAGAGCTCTGAGCAGGTTATTAAGCTGCTAGTGCGTAGTTTTCGTCGTTTGCGACTATTTTTTTGCGGTTTGTTAACGAGGCCTACCGCACCTCGGCATGCACCTCAGACTTCTGAATTCCCGTCGAATCCTAAATCAGCCCCAGAGGTAATATCGGCATAGTAACAGAAAAGCCTAAGCTGTCCAGTACTATGCGTCTAAGTGGTCAAGTTTAACGCAGTGAACTCTTCATCACGCGTGCTTTTTCACGAGCCCAGTCTTTTTCTTTCAGATCGGTACGTTTGTCGTGAAGTTTTTTACCTTTCGCAACACCGATTTTGATCTTCACCCAAGAGCGAGACCAGTACAGTGACAATGCGGTTAGCGTCATACCTTCACGGTTGATGCGACCAAGAAGGTTGTCGAGTTCACGACGACTCATCAATAGTTTGCGCACACGTGTAGGGTTTGCGACAACGTGAGTAGAAGCTTGGTTAAGAGGCGTGATGGTCATTCCGCTGACAAAAGCTTCTCCGTCACGCATGAAAACGTAGCTTTCAGCGATATTGGCTTTACCTTGGCGAAGTGCTTTCACTTCCCAGCCTTGTAGCTCCAAGCCTGCTTCAATTTCATCGTCAATGAAGTATTCGTGGCGAGCTTTTTTATTCAGCGCGATAGTGTTGCTACCCGCTTTTTGCTTTGATTTTTTCTTTACCATAATGGACTCATTATACGGGTTGGATATGGGTTAGGAAATCCTTTTATTTGCGCTATCGTGGAATAAAAGTAGAATTGGCACAAGCCTTAAACATGTACGCGTATCGATAGGAGTGTGTATGAAGCAAATCAGCCGTTCTGCCTTGGTGTCTTTTAGTGCAGAGCAGATGTTCGATCTGGTCAATGATGTTTCTAAGTATCCTGAGTTTCTACCTGGTTGTTCAGGTTCACGAATCATTGAGTCTTCGGACGATGGTATGGTGGCTTCTGTCGATGTAGCAAAAGCAGGTATCAGTAAGACATTTACAACCTCTAACGAGATTATTCCGGGTCAAGCGATCATGATGAATTTGGTCGATGGTCCATTTAAGACACTGCGTGGTGGTTGGATCTTCACTGCTTTGGATGAGCAGGCGTGTAAAGTGGAACTGAAGCTTGAGTTTGAATTCTCAAGCAAGATGATCGAAATGGCTTTCGGCAAGATTTTTAATGAGCTAACCAATAACATGGTGAATGCTTTTACCAAACGCGCGAAACAGGTGTACGAGTGCTATGAGTATTGAGTCGGACATGATTCACGTGGAAGTGGTTTATGCGCTTCCTCAAGAGCAGCGTGTATTCAATTTGGTGGTAAACAATCAAGCAACGGTTGAAGATATTATCCGCCAGTCGGGTGTGCTTGAGCTATACCCTGAGATTGATTTGAAGAAGAATAAAGTCGGTGTTTACAGCCGTAACGTGCGATTAGATGCAACGGTACGCGACAAAGACCGTATCGAGATTTACCGCCCACTATTGGCAGATCCAAAAGAGATTCGTCGTAAACGAGCGGAGCAAGCAAAAGCCGCTGGTAGTGCAGACCCTGTGACAGGCGGTAAGCCCAATGCTTTGAGAAAAGCTGAGGAATAATGCTTTTGATTACGAACAACACCTCCCAATTGGGAGGTGTTGTTTTTTGTGAGGCTAACTTTCCTTGCTCTGTTGAGCAGAAATAAAAAAGCCTCCGTCAGGAGGCTTTAAGAATACTGTGAAAATAAAGGTTGCTTACTGAATCTTCTCGTAAAATGCATCGCTTTTCGGGTAGTCACCAGTGATGTCTGCCAGCGTGCCTTGGTCGTTAAACTGAACGATAAGATCTTTTTGCACTGAGTCACCGTGACCAGGAGTGTGGTGGTAAATGTAGTACCACGTATTCGGGTAGCCATTTTCAACCAACATAGGTGAACCAAGAACGTAGCGAACCTGTGCTTTAGTCATCCCAAACTTTAATTTATCAACCGCACTTTGTTCTACGTAGTTGCCTTGGTTGATATCAATGCGATAAACCAGTTTTTCCAATACCGAACATCCTGTCAGCAATGTCATTGCTAATGGTACGGCAACTAACCACTTCTTTAATTGCATAATAATTTCTTAGTAACCTTTAAAATACTGCGCTGATAATAAACAAGCTCGACGCAGATGTAAAAAGCTATGCGTCGTATGGTAGGGAATCTGACAACGAATTTTGAGTTGAGTTGCATTTATTCGCTGAGATTGAACAATAATTGGCGGAACATTGCGCATTCGTTTAGCGAAAAGCAAAAGTACTGGGGCAGTTGAAATGGGAGAGAGCCACTGAACTGATTGATATGCGGTGGCTCCGTAATAATCTTAAGCGGCGATAAGCAGTTCTTTAGCATTTGCCAATGTGGAATCTGTAATTTGACTACCACCAAGTAGACGAGCTAATTCTGCCACACGTTGCTCTTCATCTAGTGAGCGCATTTGTGTTTCAGTTTGACCACCTTTGGTGTGTTTTGCGACAAACATTTGCTGATGACCACAACCTGCGACTTGAGGTAAGTGGGTGACACACATTACTTGGGTCGACTCTCCTAGTTTGCGCAGCATCTTACCGACAACAGCAGCGGTTGGACCACTGATACCTACGTCTACTTCATCGAAGATCAAGCTTGGAGTATCTACTTTCTGCGCGGTGATCACTTGGATGGCTAATGAGATACGTGATAGCTCACCACCCGATGCCACTTTAGCGATGGGTTGCAATGGCTGACCTGGGTTGGTTGAAACCAAGAAGCAGACGCTGTCCATTCCCAGCGGTGATGGGTGGGTATTTTCGTTGTTCACTTCAATGCTGAATACCGCTTTCTCCATGCTCAATTCGTGCATGCTTTGTGTGATCAGTTTGTTCAACTCTTTTGCGTAGCGACTGCGTGATTTGTGCAGTTTTTCCGCTTGGGTCAAGAAGCTCTGATACTTTTGTTCAACTTCTTGAGCGAGTTCATCCAAACGTTCATCAGAGCAATCGAGCGCTTCGATTTGAGCCAATAGATCTTGATGGTGTTGATATAGCTCATCAGGCATAACGTGGTGTTTACGAGCCATTGACATCACTTTAGAAAAGCGTTCTTCGACATAAGCCATGCGACCCGGATCGACATCAATGCCATCAAGGTAGCTGCGAAGTTCGTTTTTAGTTTCTTCTAGCTGGATCATCGCTTCTGCCAGCATATTTGGTAGCTCTGCTAATTTCTCATCCAATTCAGCTAATTGAATTAGGGAGTGATTGGCCGATTGCAAAATACCAAGCGCATTGACTTCTTCACCTTCGTAAATAAGTTCGATGGCTTGCTGACAGGTAGCGGCAAGTTCACCGCTATTGGACAGTCGTTTGTGCTCTTGTTCGAGCTCTGCGAATTCTTCTTCACCTAGCGATAACTCATTCAGTTCTTTGATTTGGTATTCGAGCAACTGCTTTTGTGCCTGATTTTGCTGGCTGTTCTCTTTTAGTTGCTTGAGGTTATTGTCTGCCTGACGCCAATGCTGGTAAGCACTGCGTGTGCCTTTTAATAGGTTTAAATGTCCTGCATATTGGTCAAGCATTGCCATTTGGTGCTCGCTCTTCATCAATTGATGATGTGCGTGCTGTCCATGAATGTTGATCAACAACTGCCCAAGAGATTTGAGTTGCGAAAGTGGGACTGGGCTGCCGTTGATGAAGGCTCTAGAGCGACCTTCTTTGGTGATGATGCGACGCAAGATACACTCGCTGCCATCAAGCAGGTCGTTATCTTCTAGCCAACGCGTTGCGTGTAGATTGTTATCCAGTAAAAAGGCAGCGCTGACTTCTGTTTTCTCTTCGCCTTGGCGCACCATTCCTGCATCGGCACGTCCGCCTAAACAAAGGCCTAACGCATCAATTGCAATAGACTTGCCTGCACCTGTTTCACCAGTAATGGTGGTCATGCCCTTTGAAAGCTCGAGCTGTAAAGACTTAACAATCGCAAAATTATTAACACTTAGATGAGCCAGCATTTTTATTTACCTGTATAACTGAACAATACTGTATAAGAAAACAGTATATACTGTTTCTTTATACAGTAAAGTCAGGTGTGGTATTTTTTCTTAAAGAAGCGGCTTTTTGTGATGGAGAGAAGAAAAATAGGTCGTGCAAAATGCAACGACCTATTTAAATTGAACAAGTTACGGACGAGTTGGGTTAATGGTGAGCGGTTCTAATGTGACGACTGCATTGACTCCCGCGCCAGGATGGTCGACGTAAGATGTGTCTTGCATCAGGGTGTAGTAAACATCAACGAAATCGTCATCATTGGTCAGAACCCCATCAGGAATTGCATCAATGATCTTGTTGGTGATCTGAGGAATAATGGCATACGCCTGCACCTCTGGATCTGGAATCGCCTTTAATACTTCTTCAGCAACTTGAACGAGCAGTTTTGCCAACTGTTTGTAATCCGTACCGTCATCTTGTTCCATCAATACAATGTCAGCCGCGCCCCAACGGTAACGAGACCAATGAATGATGATTTGATTCGGGTAATAGTCTTTGTTGTCATAATCCAAATATGGAAGCTCGACTAAATCTAACGTCGGCTCGTCGCGACTTGGGTTCACCCCTGTGACGATGGCGTAGATTTCTGCTTTACCCGAGATCCATGGTTCTTGGTCATCAGAAAGACGGATCTTCTTCAGTTGTGTAGTCTGAATTGGTTGAACCGAACTTTCAGCGCTAGCGAGAAGTGGGGAATTAACTTGCTGTTTGTCCGCTAGGTATGGCTGAACCATCGTGGCTTGACCTAAGCTCTTCATCTCAGCTTGCATCGCTTGCAGACCTGCTTTTAGTTCTGCAGAGCTGTTATTGTCGACAACCAATACTGGTACGTCAGGAAGCTGATAGACATCGAGCTGGTGGATTTGACCATATACATCGTACGCTTCGATATACTGCCATTGCGAGTCATCACCGCTTGGCTCGAAAGCAAATAGGGGATCGACTTTCCCTTCTTGCCATACATTTAGCATCTCTTCATTCGCTAGACGGACTTCTAGCAACTGATCTGAGTATTGTTCGATGCCTTTCCATGTGCGGATTTGGTTATCGGCTTGTACAAGCTGTTTACTGAAAGCAGCTTGGGGCGTTTGTTCAACAAAGGAAGATACTGGGACGCTGGTGTGCTCCGCGGTAATGTCCCTACGTAGCATTGGCTCCATGCTGGTATAGCTCTCACTAAGTTGCTGAGCGAGTGCGCGTTTCGTGTTGGTTATATCCTCGGCTTTTGCGTTTGATATATTGTTAACCTTTGCCTCCTCAGACTGGCAGCCCATAAGCGCTAAAGTACTGAGAGCGGACAATATAATTGTTTTTTTCATAGCGTGTCCTTTGAGATAGTTTGTATGAAATAGAGTTAATATTCTATTCATGGCAAGAATATCACCAGACACCTATCATTCAATTTGCTCTCCAAGATTTGTATAAAATCTGCCCACAAGATCAAATTTTATAAATCTAGATTTAGTAGGTTTTTATTTTGTGTCGCCTTAATCGGGATAGAGTAGAAAGCTGAAATATGAGCAAAGAAAAAAGGTTGATGCTTTCACACCAACCTTTATTGCTAAAACAGTTTGCTCGACCATCCAAGCTTATTTCTTAGTACGTGATAGTAGCTATAGTCTTTCGGGTGGATAAGTTTGAGAACGTTCGGGCTCTGGTAGATGTGTATTTCATCACCTGGAGAGACGGGGAGCGAAACTTGTCCGTCACAACTTACTTCCTGAGTACCGCGGTTTTCTGGTGACACGACCAGTTTGATACGACGTTTGCCATCGACAACTAATGGGCGGCTAGACAATGTGTGCGGGAACATTGGCACTAAAGAAATCGCGTTTAAGCTTGGTGACAAAATAGGTCCACCACCTGACAGGGAGTAAGCCGTAGAGCCTGTTGGAGTAGAGACAATCAAACCATCGGCACGCAGCGAAAACGCAAAGCTGTCATCAATATAAACTTCAAACTCAATCATGTGCGCCACTTGTCCTGGGTGGAGCACGGCTTCGTTTAATGCCGCGTTATGGCTCTTGATTTGACCGTGACGATGGATCTCTGCTTCCAATAAGAAACGCTCTTCTTCTATATATTCGCCTTTTAATACGGCTTTTAATGCTTCTTTGAAATCGTCGGGGTTTAGATCTGTCAGGAACCCCAAGTTACCTCGGTTGACACCAATCACAGCAACATCGAAACGAGATAGAATACGAGCAGCACCCAGCATGTTGCCATCACCGCCAACTACGATAGCGAGATCGGCGTTTTTACCTAGCTCTACGAGGCTAGCAAACTGGCTTTGCGGGATTTCGTCTAAAATTGCAGCAAGGCGATCATCGATAAATACTTGGTAACCTTCGGATGTCAGCCATTCGTATAACTCTCTATGAGTTTGAATTGCCTGCTGATCTCGTGGTTTTCCGATAATCGCGATCACGTTACATGGGTTTTTCATAGCATTTCCGCATTAAAGAGGCTTGAATCAGGAATCTTCATCCCCATAATAATGGCAAGTTACCTAAATATGCGAATTTTTATGTGGTTAAAGCCCACAAAACGTGAGTGGCTTTAAGGACATTAAGTTGAATTCTGGAGATATCATGAGCAACGAAGAAAACAAAGTTACAGAAGAAGAGCTTGATCAAATCATCGAAGAAGCTGAGAAAGTAGAAGCCGCAGCGCAAGAAGCTGAAGCAGAACTTGAAGAAATTGGTGATGAGAAAGACGCTAAGATTGCTCAACTAGAAGCAGCACTACTGTCTAGCGAAACAAAAGTGAAAGACCAGCAAGATGCGGTTCTTCGCTCTAAAGCTGAAGTAGAAAACATGCGTCGTCGTACTGAGCAAGAAATCGATAAAGCTCGTAAGTACGCTCTGAACAAATTCGCTGAAGAACTACTTCCAGTTATCGATAACCTTGAGCGTGCAATCCAAGCTGCAGATGCAGAGCACGAAGTGGTTAAGCCAATTCTTGAAGGTGTTGAGCTAACACACAAGACGTTTGTAGACGCAGTATCGAAATTTGGTTTGAAAGAGATCAACCCAGAAGGTGAAGCATTCAACCCTGAATTCCACCAAGCTATGTCTATTCAAGAAAGCCCAGATCACGAATCAAACACAGTTATGTTTGTGATGCAAAAAGGCTATGAGCTAAACGGTCGAGTTGTTCGTCCTGCAATGGTTATGGTTGCTAAGTAATCAAATAACTCATTGATATAAATATATTAAAACGCCTGCTATTCAATAGCGGGCGTTTTTGTTTCAAACATCTCTATCAACATATTCATCTCTCTGAATATGTGCGCAAAATGAAATTTGATCCCCTTCAAATTTTTTCTTATTGGTAAAAAATTTTCCAATAAGGGATATCCTTTCTTTATCTTGCTTACTTATGGAATGGGTGTGTCTATAAGTACCTGTTATCACTCGCAATCAAAATTTAATTCTGAATATGAATGTAGATCTAGTGGTTTACTTTTAATGTTATTTATTAACAATCCTGTAAAGAAAGTCTTTATTTTGTAACTGTGGTGTGTATTATTCGCGAGGTCTGCCGTAAAAACCAGCAGATGTAACTATAAAAGCATAAATAGCAAACACAACATTTTGGAGATTTATGATGGATAAATCGCTTTCTAGCAAGATTTTTATCGGCTTGTTTGCGGGTCTTCTGATCGGTACTGCAATTCAGTATCTTTTTAGTGGCGTTGCTCTCTTTGATACATATTTACTTGGCGCAGCGGAAGGCGCTGGTGGTATGTTCGTATCATTGATTAAGCTGTTAGTAGTACCTCTTGTTTACGTATCTATCGTATGCGGTATCGTGGACCTAAAAGACATCACGGCTTTTGGTCGTCTTGGTGGTAAAACCTTTGCTCTATACATTATCAACACCATCATCGCGATTACTGCGGCACTGACTGTTGGTCTTATTTTCCAACCGGGGGCTGATGCAAATCTGGCAGGCACGATTTCAGAAACTGTTAACTTAACAACAACTGAAACACCTGACATTTTCTCGTTGGTTGTAAACATCGTTCCAAGCAACCCTGTACAAGCGTTTGCAAATGGCGACATGTTACAAATCATCTTTATGGCAATTTTGACAGGTCTTGCTATTCAAGCTTTGGATTCTCGAGGCGGCCCGGCAATTCGTACGTTTAAAATGGCGAACGAAATCATGATGAAGCTGGTTGGTCTAGTAATGAGCCTTGCACCTTACGGTGTATTTGCTCTGATGATTCAACTAGGTGCAACACTGGATGCAAACACGCTGATGTCTGTTGCTGGCTACGTAGCACTTGTTGTTGCAATGCTAGTGTTCTGGATTTTCTTCTTCTACCCAATGGCGGTAGGTATTGCGACGGGCACTTCACCAAAAGCGTTCCTACGTGCAACTCGAGAGCAGATCCTATTCTCACTATCAACTGCAAGTTCAAACGCAACTATCCCGGTAACAATGCGCACGCTAACTGAGAAGCTTAAGGTTTCTAAGTCGGTTGCTGGTTTCGGTGTACCACTGGGCGCAACAATGAACATGTCTGGTGTTTCTATCTACATCGCACTAGCAACTATGTTTGTCGCAAACGCGTTTGGTCAGCCAATCAATACTGCTGATATCTTTACTCTTGGTCTAACTATCTTGCTACTTTCTATCGGTGCTGGTGGTGTTCCGGGCGGCGGCGTAGTGATGGTAGGTGTTCTATTACACCAACTAGGTCTTCCACCAGAAGGTTTAGCAATCATTGCAGCTGTAGACCGTATCAATGATATGTTCTGTACTTCATCTAACGTAGTTGGTGATACAGCAGTAAACACTATTGTTGCGAAGTCTGAAGGCGAGATTGGTAAAGAAGAAGTCGTAGACGCAGAGCCTGCACAAGCAAGCGCATAATTTGCAATACACTCTTAGTTGAAAAGCGAGGCTATATGCCTCGCTTTTTCTTTTATAGAAACGAAAATCGAGATTGAAGAGTCGAAGGGGGCTGAGTTGCGCTCGTCTTCTCGCCTTTTGCGCAACTTTTTTTTGTTTTTTTTCACTCTCTCCCTTGAAAAGCCATTTGCAGCCCTTATCTATTGGGCATAAGAGAAGCAAACAACATTACTTTAGTTTGTGAGCAAGGGTTGAAACCCGATTCTAAGTCCCCACATAGGGGATATAGCAAAACAAAATAGAATTTATTCGGAGATAGCCTGATGGGTAAAATCATTGGTATTGACTTAGGTACTACTAACTCATGTGTTGCTGTACTAGACGGCGACAAACCACGTGTAATTGAAAACGCAGAGGGTGAACGTACTACTGCATCGGTTATTGCTTACACTGACGGTGAGACGCTAGTAGGTCAACCAGCGAAACGTCAAGCAGTAACTAACCCAACTAACACGCTATTTGCAATCAAGCGTCTAATTGGTCGTCGTTTTGAAGACGAAGAAGTTCAGCGTGACATCGAAATCATGCCTTACAAAATCGTTAAGGCTGACAACGGTGATGCATGGGTAGAAGCAAAAGGCCAGAAAATGGCGGCTCCTCAAGTATCTGCTGAAGTACTTAAGAAAATGAAGAAAACTGCTGAAGACTTCCTAGGTGAGGAAGTAACTGGCGCAGTTATCACAGTTCCTGCTTACTTTAACGATGCTCAACGTCAAGCTACTAAAGACGCTGGTCGTATTGCAGGTCTAGAAGTTAAACGTATCATCAACGAACCAACAGCGGCTGCTCTAGCATACGGTCTAGACAAGTCAGGTGGCGACCGCACTATCGCGGTATACGACCTTGGTGGTGGTACATTCGATATCTCTATCATCGAAATCGATGAAGTTGAAGGCGAGAAAACATTCGAAGTTCTAGCAACTAACGGTGACACTCACCTTGGTGGTGAAGACTTTGATAACCGTTTAATCAACTACCTAGTAGACGAGTTCAACAAAGAGCAAGGCATCAACCTTAAGAACGATCCACTAGCAATGCAGCGTGTTAAAGAAGCAGCAGAAAAAGCGAAAATCGAGCTTTCTTCTACTTCTCAAACTGACGTAAACCTACCTTACGTTACTGCTGATGCAACTGGTCCTAAGCACATGAACATCAAAGTGACTCGTGCGAAACTAGAATCTCTAGTTGAAGACCTAGTACAACGTTCTCTTGAGCCACTAAAAGTTGCTCTAGCTGATGCTGACCTATCAGTAAACGACATCACTGACGTAATCCTAGTTGGTGGTCAGACTCGTATGCCTATGGTTCAAGCGAAGGTTGCTGAGTTCTTCGGTAAAGAAGCTCGCCGCGATGTAAACCCTGATGAAGCAGTAGCAATGGGTGCTGCAGTTCAAGGTGGTGTACTTGCGGGTGAAGTTAAAGACGTACTTCTACTAGACGTTACTCCACTGTCTCTAGGTATCGAGACAATGGGCGGCGTAATGACTAAGCTAGTTGAGAAAAACACGACTATCCCAACTAAAGCGAACCAAGTTTTCTCTACAGCAGAAGACAACCAGAGCGCGGTAACTATCCACGTTCTTCAAGGTGAGCGTAAGCAAGCGTCTTTCAACAAATCTCTAGGTCAATTCAACCTAGAAGGTATCCAAGCTGCACCACGTGGTATGCCACAAATCGAAGTTACTTTCGACCTAGATGCGGATGGTATCCTACACGTTTCAGCGAAAGACAAGCAGACTGGTAAAGAGCAGAAGATCACTATCCAAGCTTCTGGCGGTCTAAGCGATGACGACATCGAGAAAATGGTTCAAGAAGCAGAAGCTAACAAAGAAGCGGACAAAAAGTTCGAAGAGCTAGCAACTGCACGTAACCAAGCTGACCAAATGATTCACGGTACTCGTAAGCAAGTAGAAGAAGCTGGTGAAGCCCTACCTGCAGAAGAGAAAGAGAAGATTGAAGCAGCTATCTCTGAGCTAGAAACTGCACGTAAAGGTGATGACAAAGAAGCGATCGACGCTAAAGTTCAAGCGCTAATGACTGCAGCTCAAAAGCTAATGGAAATCGCTCAACAACAAGCTCAAGCGCAACAAGCACAAGGTGCTGACGCTGGTGCACAACAGTCTCAAGAAGACGATGTTGTTGATGCTGAGTTCGAAGAAGTTAAAGACGACAAGAAATAATATTTCTTAACTAGGCGGCTTATGGTCGCCTAGAGTCGATAAGACTTTTGTGTGCGGGCGTTTGGGGTAACTCTTACGCCCGTCTGTTTGTCCAAGCTGTCTTTCTAGTTAAGTATTTTGCAATAAGTGCACTTACCTAGAACGATACAAACACCAAGCGGTAAATCATGCCGTTTGCAGTAATTAATTGGTGACGAAGAACATGTCAAAACGTGATTTTTACGAAGTATTAGGCGTAAGCCGTGATGCCTCTGAGCGCGATATCAAAAAGGCGTACAAGCGTCTAGCAATGAAATACCACCCAGACCGTAACCAGGGTGATGAATCTGCTGCGGATAAGTTTAAAGAAGTAAAAGAAGCGTACGAAATTCTCACTGACCCTCAAAAGAAAGCGGCGTACGATCAGTATGGTCATGCTGCTTTTGAACAAGGCGGTGGCGGCTTCGGCGGCGGCGGTTTTGGTGGCGGTGGTGCTGATTTCGGCGACATCTTTGGTGACGTTTTTGGTGATATCTTTGGCGGCGGTCGTCGTGGCGGTGGTCAGCAACGTGCGCAACGTGGCGCAGACCTACGTTACAACATGGAACTGTCGCTAGAAGAAGCCGTTCGTGGCGTATCGAAAGAAATCGAAGTACCAACGCTTGTTCATTGTGATACCTGTGACGGTAGCGGTGCGAAGAAAGGTTCTTCAGCTGAGACTTGTGGAACCTGTCATGGTCACGGTCAAGTTCAAATGCGCCAAGGTTTCTTTGCTGTGCAGCAAACCTGTCCTACCTGTCATGGTAAAGGTAAGATCATCAAAGACCCATGTAACGAATGTCATGGTCAAGGTCGCAAACAGAAAACTAAGACACTTAACGTTAAGATCCCAGCAGGTGTTGATACTGGCGATCGCATTCGTCTATCTGGCGAAGGCGAAGCTGGAGAAATGGGTGCACCAGCAGGTGACCTATACGTACAAGTTCACGTGAAAGAGCACCATATCTTCGAACGTGAAGGCAACAACTTGTATTGTGAAGTGCCAGTTAGCTTTGCTATGGCTGCTCTAGGTGGTGAAGTTGAAGTTCCGACACTAGATGGTCGTGTGAACCTTAAAGTACCAACAGAAACGCAAACAGGACGTATGTTCCGTATGCGCGGTAAAGGGGTGAAAGGCGTTCGTGGTGGCGGTGTTGGTGACCTAATCGTTAAGCTTGTAGTAGAGACTCCAGTTAACTTGAGCGCTCGTCAGAAAGAATTGCTTAAAGAGTTTGATGAATCTTGTGGTGGCGATGCCGCAACTAAGCACAAACCAAAATCTGAAGGCTTCTTCAACGGCGTGAAGAAGTTCTTTGATGACCTAACAAGCTAATTGCTGGTTAGTTGAATCCAATAAAAAGCCTGCTGTGATGCAGGCTTTTTTGTATCTGCTTTCTTTTTATTTAAAGTGACTTTATGGCATCGAACTTGTCGTCTAAGTTGTCTTTATCTATTCTCGAAAGGGCTAATCCCAACATGCACTCGGTGACTCTATGTTGGTGGACGTTAGGGTTATTTTATTTACCCCACTAGGGAAACAGTTATCACCGTTTTGCCCTAAATCGGCTTTTGCCGTCGCTTCGATAACATAAGCTGCGCTGGATGTGCTTGCGATACTAAATGAAAAGCGATTTGAATCGGAGTCGCAGATCGTACAAGTCCCGCCAGAGATGATGCTACTCCAATCGTACCCACCGTTGTAAGAGGTTTCTAGCTCCAGTTGTATGCGACTGATATCGCTTAGAGCAACGGTGCGGTGTGCCGTAATGGTGTGGTTGGTATATGACGGATAAGCGATAGCCGCGATGATTCCAATAATCACAACTGCTATCAGTATTTCGATCAATGTCATCCCTCTAAATCGTTTGTTGTATCCGTTACAACCAGAAATTCGAATCATGACGAGTAGTTTCCTTTTCACTTTTCCGCCTATTTTTCTCAGGTGATAGCATCTGCGCAAGATGAATTACGGTCCTCTTGCCGTTTGCATAGGAATTTGGGAAATGCCTCGCGGGTTTACATTATTGGAGCTTCTGATCACTATCGCCGTGCTGAGTGTTTTGCTCACGGCTGCTGCTCCTTCTTTCCAAAATGTTTTTGAAACCAACAAAATGCAGCGCTTAGCGAATGAACTGCATGGTTTTGTTATTCAAGGTAAATCAGAAGCGGTATTGCGCCGAGAGAGGCTTTGGGCACACCTGATCATGTCTGGAGGTTCATCCAGTGATGGTAATTGGCGCATTGAGCTCACAGATAATAGCTCCGAGGGAGTCGGTACGGTTTTATTCTCGTTTTCAGGCGCGCCTTACAAGGGCATTGTGGTTACTCCGAGCTACGCTTCAGACCAAATCAGTTTTGATGACGTCCATGGTCGCCCTTCTTCAGGCAACATTCGCTTTTACCCGGTCGGAGAGTCTTCTAAAGCCTTAAAACTTATCTCTCACACTTTGTCTGCGCGTGTCCGGGTATGCAGCGACAACAACAATACCGAGTTCTTCGGCTATTCAACCTGTTCTTGAGGAATGAATATGTATAAGCAGAAAGGCGCGAGCCTCGTCGAGTTTATGATTGCATCCTCTTTAGGGCTGATTGCTCTAGCTATTGTTGGATCGCTTTACATCAGTGGACAAAAAGTGGCGATGGAGCGTTCCAAAGAGCTGATGTTACTGCAAAACACGGGCAGCGTATTAGCGATGTTAAGAAACGATATCCAACGAGCTGGCTTTAATGAAGGTGGCAGTGATTCAGTCAAAATTTCAGGTGCGACCGATACGATTTACACTCTTGATACTCCGGGGATGGGGTTGATTGCATACGCCTATCAAGTTGGGACTTCAGGTGCAGCGCCACTTTATAAAAGTGTCGTATATGAGCAGCGGATTAATACGCCCGAGTCTTTGTTTGTCTGTGAGAAAAAACAAACGACGATATGGAACGTCAGTCAAGTTATTGCGCTTTCTGGTACCGGTACATGCAATACGCTTTTTGATAAGAGAGCTATTCATATTAACCGCTTTGATCTTGCCGCTCGCACGCTGAAAAACACAGATGCTGAAAGCGCGGTAGTCACCATTACCTTAGGAACGGAATTAGTTGGCGCAACAAGTGTTCAAACAGAGCAGTCGTTTACCGTGAAGCAGAGGAACTGGCAGTAATGAGAAATCAACAGGGAGCCGCAGCATTATTAGTTGTGAGCGTGTTGCTGGTTGCGGCATTAATGATGTCACTGGGAAGCTACAAGTCCCTTTTCTATCAAATCAAACGTGCCAACAATCAAATTGAATCCAGACAAGAGCATTGGTTAGCTGAAGGGGCTGTTGAATGTGCGTGGGCACAATTTAAATTAAGTAAAAGTGTTCCTGCAGTGGTGACTGATTGTGATTCCGGGTTTGCGACTATTCCCAGTTTTGCAAGTACTTTAAAAGGGTATTTGGTTACTTCTACTGTTGGTTTTGCGAGTGTTAAAAAAGAAATAATGATGGGGGGAGACTTAAGTTTTGGAGCGATGCAATCCAGTGCTGATGTGTATTTTCACTCCAGTGCAACGTTCTCTACTCCAGATCCAGGCGAATTGAGCAGCGATGGATGGGAGTGTATTGCTTTAAGGTATAAAAAGCGTTTTTACTCTGCCTCGGTTGATAATAAAGGGGTAATTCATGGTGAGTCTCCATATTCGGACTTTAACAACCCAACAAATAAAGATTGCGCGAACACGGCGACAAATCGTCATCTCTCATCAAGTTCTGGTGGGGTTGGTGCTGGTGATGACTTTACTCAAGATACGGATTTAAAGCCATTTGAATCCTTCTTTGGAGTAAAGGCTGAAGATCATAATGACATACGAGATAATGGTGTTTTTCATGTTATGACAGGCTCGATAACTGGTGGTATACCTAATTGTGGTGCCGCTTTAACAGCAAAAATTCAGTCAGGGAAGCACCATTTATGGGTTGAAGGGAGCTGCGAAATAAAGCAATCAGAATACAATGATTTAGTGAATGCGACATCTTCGACTAACGGCGTTACGGTGCTCATTCATGATGGTCTTTTCTCCGTTATGGGACCTCCAAGCGCGGGTGCGACATCAAACAAGTTTAAAGGTGTGTTGTTTCATTTCAATCATGAATATACCCCAACAACAGCTGATTGGGCTGGCTTCGAAGCTAATGGGCATCTGAATCATGTCCCTAGTGTTGTTGAAGACTCTTACCGCACTATCGCATCTTATTATCAACACGGTTCTTTCACGGTGTCTGGAGGACAGTATTTTGATAGTGAAGACCAGGCTGCCGTATTCTTTGACTCTCTCGACTTTAGATACAATAAAGATGTAATAGATAACTCAAGAAATGCGAATACTATCCCTAGATGGAGAAAGGGGTCTTGGAATGATCTCTAGACAACAAGGCTTTAGTTTAATTGAGGTGCTGATTTCTTTTCTTTTATTGGGCATTGGGGCGCTCGGACTCACTAAACTACAAATTTACATGGAACGTGAATCGGATTATGCGATTCATAGTATCGAGGCGTTGAGACTGGCTGAAAATCAACTTGAGTGGTTCCGCTCTCGTGGTGCTTCTGAGGCGATGTCTACCATTACGCCTGCCAATTTTGCTTCGATTGCAACCGGATCTTCTGCTAGTGGATCTTATGTTGTTGAGTGGGAAGTTCCAGCAGCTACGGTTTCAGGGTCGCTTAAGACCATTACTATCAAATCGAGTTGGGTTGACCGAATGGGGGAAACGCAATCAGTTGAATTGAAAACTATGATTTCGCGTCATAGTGAATTCGAAAAGTGATGGATTAGGTATTCCTCTTATAATTACTTTTATCGTTAATATTGACGCTTTTTATTGCTAAATTGCGTGGTTAATGGGTGGTTTTACAACTGTTAATGCGAATGGTGTGCTACTGTTTTTTTTATGTTTAATTGATATGGCGTTTTTGCAAAATATGTCTCCAAATATGGAAAAAAACATAGAACCTTGTGCTTTCTGAGGCGCTATTTACTAGAATGCTCTGTTGAAAATAGGCCGTTATAATTATTCAAATAGGCCATGGCACCAACATCATTCATATGGAGTTACGATGAGTAACCAAGCAGTAAATAAGGCACCGTCACCGAAGCCGAGCGGGATGGATCGCTTCCTGAACTTTATCGAACGAGCAGGTAACAAAATTCCTGATCCAGCGATTCTGTTCTTCTGGGCACTAATCATTACTTGGGCTGCGTCTGCACTTTTGTCGAATGTTTCTTTCGACCTTCTAAATCCTCGAACTGGCGAAGCTCTCACAATCACTAACCTTCTAACAGGCGAAGCACTAGCAAGTTTCCTTGCTAACATGGTGACAACGTTCACTGGCTTTGCACCACTTGGTATCGTTCTTGTAGCGATGTTGGGTGTAGGTGTTGCCGATTCTTCTGGCTTCATCACCACTGGTCTTAAGAAGATGCTGAACTTCACGCCAGCTAAACTTCTTACTCCAATGCTCATTCTTGTAGCAATCGTATCGCACACTGCGGCGGATGCGGGCTACGTTCTAGTTATTCCTCTTGGTGGTATCATCTTCCACGCGGCAGGTCGTCACCCTCTTGCGGGTATCGCGGCAGCGTTTGCAGGTGTATCGGGTGGTTTCTCTGCAAACTTCATCCCTTCAGGTATCGATCCTCTATTGGCTGGTTTCACGCAAACAGCTGCGCAGGTTCTAGATCCTGAGTACGTGGTTAACCCTCTAGCGAACATCTTCTTTACTGGTCTATCTTCAGTAATTATTGTGGCTATCGGTTGGTACGTAACTGAGAAAATCATCGAACCACGCCTAAAGAACACACCAATCGACGAAGACGCAGAGAAAGCACCAGATCTAGGTTCTTTCACTGAGCTTGAGTCTAAAGCGTTCCGTTACGCTGGTTGGGCAATGATGGCGGGTATCGCACTTCTTGTTGTAGCACTTATTCCAGAAAACTCTGCACTGCGTTCACCTGAAGGTGAAATCACAGCGTTCTCTGCGCCAATCATGAAGTCTATTGTTCCGTTGATCTTCATCCTGTTTATCATTCCGGGTTACGTTTACGGTCGCGTTTCTGGCACGTTTAAGACAAGTAACGACATCATCAAAGCGATGGCGGATACCATGTCCACTATGGGCGCATACATTGTAATGTCGTTCTTCTGTGCGCAGTTCCTATCTGCATTCGCGCAATCAAACATCGGTACGATGCTAGCGCTATACGGTGCGGAAGGTCTTAAAGCAATGAACCTACCTGGTGAAGCTACTATCATCGGTATGATTCTTCTAACAGCTTCTGTAAACCTTCTAATCGGTTCTGCATCAGCGAAATGGGCTCTTATTGGTCCAATCCTAGTGCCTATGCTAATGGCTGTTGGTATCTCTCCTGAGCTATCTCAGGCGGCTTACCGCGTAGGTGACTCTGTATCGAACATCATTTCACCTCTGATGGTATTCTTCCCTCTAGTTGTGGTTTACTGTCAACGTTACGTGAAGTCGACAGGTATCGGTACGCTAGCATCGCTAATGATGCCATTCTCGATTGCAATGCTAATCGGCTGGTCAGTATTCCTAGTGGTTTACTGGATGCTAGGCATTCCTCTAGGTATCCAAGCGCCATACACTTACACAATGTAAAGACCGTCATATTTGGCGCTGTAGCGTTGTTAACTGCGCAAGTTCACCCTAATCACATAGAGCCTCTATGCTCATAGGGCTGAACTTGCTTGTTGCCTAGCTACAACACCAACTATTTAGGTATTGGTAATTCGAAAGCGCTGCTCGAGAGACTGGCGCTTTTTTTTGTTTGGGAGTCGGAACGGACTTTGCCCTTCGGGATACAAAATAAAGAGATCCCCAACTCGCTCGTACCTCGCTCTTGAGGATGACGATCAAACTGCTTTGAATCACGGTATTTGTACCCTAACAGGCAAAATCATCCCGCTTCCACTTCCCCTCTTTGAAGGTTAAAATCCACTTTCAATCACGATCTATCCCAAATTCCGGAGCTCCCTTTTGTCAGATTCTCAGTTTTCTCCTCAAGACGAACTATTTATGCGCCGTGCGATGGAGCTTGCCGAGCAAGCCGAAGCTGAAGGGGAGGTACCAGTTGGCGCTGTGTTGGTAAAAGATGGAGAGGTTATTGCGGAAGGTTGGAACCGTTCTATTTGTGCTCACGATGCAACCGCACACGCCGAGATCCAGACATTACGAAAAGCAGGAGAAGCACTAGGTAACTATCGACTGCTTGATACGACTTTGTATGTCACGTTAGAGCCTTGTCCTATGTGTGCTGGTGCGTTGCTACATAGCCGAGTAAAGCGAGTGGTTTACGGTGCGCCTGATTTAAAAGCAGGGGCAGCAGGGACGGTATTGAATTTGTTCGAAAGCCAAGCGGCATACCATTACGCAACAGTAGAAAATGGATTGCTAGAAGAGGAGTGCCGTGCTCAGTTGCAAGCGTTCTTTAAGCGTCGTCGTAAAGAAATTAAAGCCAAAAAACAAGCGCAGAAAGCGTTAGATAATGAGCAGGATACAAAGGGCGAATAAATTCAGGCGAGTAAATTAAGGTTCGCGGCAATAATTCATCTCTTTAGCAAACACCTACTCGGAAGTAGATGTTTGCTTCAAGTTCTCAGTGATTCACTAGGTGAACGAAAACACGGTTACGTGCACTGACTTTCTTTTTCATACACGTAAGCTTGCGCTTACGGCGGTTAGCAGCCACTGTCTTATTCAAACGTTTTGACTGCACTCTGCGTTTTCTCATAATCAGAACCTCTTGCAGACAACGAACACACTCTCCGACACTCGCATAGCAAAGCGTCCGATTCATTATCAATTGATGACATTCTGGTGATGCACACTTCCGATGAAGGTGACATCGAGTGAGGAGAGGTGACCAAAAGAACTTACTTTTCTGCGCGCTTCGTATTGGTATGGCACCAAATAGCAACGCAAACTAGATAAGCTCGAAAGACCGGATTCTAGATAACTTTTTTTGTTGACTCAACAAAAAAATAGCGAGCTGTGAGCTCGCTATTTTCGAAAGGTTTATTCCGCCCCTGAAACAGGAATAGGTTCGGTTTTCGTCTCTGGTTTTTGCACTTCATTTGGTGTTGTGCTTTTAGCCCCTGAAACTTGCTCAGCCAAGGTTTCAACCGCCCCAGAAACCAATAGGTTTGGATCGAGTGGCGGAATGACCTGAAGATCTTCCGTATCTTCGTCAATGGCTGGTTTCTGACTGACATGACCAATGATCGATTGATAGTAACGGCGGATGTTTTCTACGTAGTTACGTGCTTCATCACCACGGGCATAACCGTAACGGGTTTGGCTGTAATAACGTTTCTGACGCAACAATGGTAGACGCTCTTTTACATCTGCCCATGCGTTTGGATCGCCGCCTTGCGCTTTAGTCAGGCGTCGTGCGTCCATCATATGACCATAGCCAACGTTGTAAGATGCCAACGCAAACCAAATCTTTTCGTGTTCATTAATGGAATCTGGTACACGAGCGACAATACGACGCAGGTATTCCACACCACCTCGAACAGACTGTTCTGGGTCAAGTCGGTCCGTTACTCCAACGCTCTTCGCAGTAGGCAATGTAAGCATCATCATTCCACGTACACCCGTCGGTGATTTTGCTTTTGGTTTCCAGTGGGACTCTTGGTAAGCCAATGCGGCGATCAAGCGCCAATCAAACTCTTCGCTGTATTTTTGGAATAGTGGTGCCCACTTAGGCAGGCTGTTGTCTAGCGCTCGGATAAAGGCGCGAGTATCGACATAATCAAATGCTTCAATATGACCGATGTACTTTTCTTCTAGTGTCGCCAACTCGCCTGACTGCTGGATATTGCCAAAGAATTCAATCAGCATCGCGTATAAGCTTTCATCTTCAGAGCGGCGAGTAAACCAAGAGACGGGTTGGTCTTCTGTTAGCTCAAAAGCAAGTGCAAGATCTGGGTATAAACGTTGAGCTAAAGACAATTCGACCGAGTCAGTTACAGTAAAACGCAGTTCACCCGTCGATACGTGTTTTAGCAAATCGCGAGTGTCTGCATCGCCAACAATCTCGAATTGAAGCTCTGGATATTCTTTTTGTAGTGACGTTAGTGTCGGAACAAACTGTGATTGTTCAACGATCTGTAGCGTTTCTGCACCTGCATTGGCATTTTCATCGACAGCCTTTTCATCTTTTGATTCTTGATACTTGATGAGCTGATCAATGTCGCGAGGACGAAGTTGTCCTTTCTTATATACCACCTGTTGGCTTACGTAGTAGTAGGCAGGTCCCGGACGGAAACGTTGCACCGCTTGCGAAGTTTGATTCAAACCTGTCGCAATGATGTCGATATCGCCTTTTTTGAGGGCAGGGAATAACTCGGCTTGACGGAAAGCAGGTTTGATTTCCAACTTCACGCCTAGTTGTTCTGCAAATTTACGTGCCAGTTCGTAATCCAAGCCAGCAGGACCGTCTGGACCAATGTAGTAGGAGAGTTGGTTATTTAGCGTGCCAACACGTAGGACACCACGCTCTTGGATTTGCTCGAATTCACTTTTAGGTTCCGACTCAATCTGACAGGCAGAAAGTAAAAGCACAGAAGCGAAAAGTAGGGCGCTGCGCTTGAGTCGGTTGAACTGACTTATTTGCATTAATTCGGTACGTCTCGATAAATTTCTAGTTGCCTTTATATCAAAGCGCGCTGGTGGGGCAAAGTGAATCAGACAGATAGAGTGCGACATTGTGTTATTTATCGACATTTTAGTCGTAATTCAAATTTGGCAAAAAAAATGACGCAAACGGTTGCTTTTGGTGTTACATCACAAAAACAATTGCTATATAATGCGCTCGCAACGAAGAGGTGGCATCGGCATAGGTTTGAAAAACCTTCGGGAATAGCTTCGAAGAAAACAGTATAACCCACTGAATTTATTCCAATATTACCTTAATTACTTGCAATAAGAGACCTAAGCACATGAGAATTTTGCGTGGCTCCCCAGCTCTTTCTGAGTTTCGTGTTAATAAACTACTGGAACTATGTCGTGAACAAGATCTGCCTGTCACTGGCATTTACGCAGAGTTTATGCACTTTGCGGATCTAAAGTCTGACCTTGATGACCAAGAGTTGGAAAAACTGGAAAAATTGCTGACTTACGGTCCAACGATCGAAGAGCATGAGCCAGAAGGTCTTTTACTTCTTGTGACTCCTCGCCCGGGCACTATTTCGCCTTGGTCTTCTAAATCTACAGACATCGCCATCAACTGTGGTCTAGACAAAGTAAAACGTCTTGAGCGCGGCACAGCATACTACGTAGAAACAGCGACGCCTCTTAACGATGCTCAAATTGCAGATGTAAAAGCGCTCATCCATGATCGCATGATGGAAGTTACTTTTACTGACTTCGACGACGCAAGCGCATTATTCCAAGCTGCAGAACCTGCACCAGTGGCAGACGTTGACCTATTAAGCGGCGGTCGTGCTGCGCTTGAAAACGCAAACGTTACCCTAGGTCTTGCACTTGCAGATGATGAAATAGAATACCTTTACGATGCGTTCGTAAATAAGCTTGAACGTAACCCGACTGATATTGAGCTAATGATGTTTGCACAAGCGAACTCAGAGCACTGTCGTCACAAGATCTTCAATGCAGATTGGACTATCGACGGTGTTAAGCAAGAGAAGTCTCTGTTCAAGATGATCAAAAACACGTTTGAAACCACACCAGAAAACGTACTGTCTGCGTACAAAGATAACGCGGCAGTTATGGTGGGTTCAGATGTAGGTCGTTTCTTCCCGAACCCAGAAACTCGCCAGTACGGTTACAGCCAAGAGAAAGCGCACATCCTAATGAAGGTGGAAACGCACAACCACCCAACTGCTATCTCTCCATGGCCGGGCGCTTCTACTGGTTCAGGCGGTGAGATCCGTGATGAAGGCGCGACTGGTATCGGTGGTAAGCCAAAAGCAGGTCTTGTTGGCTTCACTACTTCTAACCTACGTATTCCTGGTTTTGAGCAGCCATGGGAAACAGATTTCGGTAAGCCGGGTCGTATCGTTAACGCTTTAGATATCATGCTAGAAGGTCCACTTGGTGGCGCGGCGTTCAACAACGAATTTGGTCGTCCAAACCTACTTGGCTACTTCCGTACTTACGAAGAGAAAGTTAACTCTCACGCAGGTGAAGAGGTTCGTGGTTACCACAAGCCAATCATGATTGCTGGTGGTATGGGTAACATCCGTGACGAGCACGTTCAGAAGAAAGAGATCCCCGTAGGTGCAAGCCTAATCGTACTTGGTGGTCCTGCAATGAACATCGGTCTTGGCGGTGGTGCTGCTTCTTCAATGGCATCTGGTCAATCAGCAGAAGACTTAGATTTCGCTTCAGTACAGCGTGAAAACCCAGAGATGGAGCGTCGCTGTCAGGAAGTGATCGACCGTTGTTGGCAACTTGGTGATGCTAACCCAATCGCATTCATCCACGATGTGGGTGCGGGCGGTATCTCTAACGCACTTCCAGAGCTTGTCGACGATGGCGAACGTGGTGGTATTTTCCAACTGCGTGACGTACCAAATGACGAACCAGGCATGAGCCCACTTGAGATCTGGTGTAACGAATCTCAAGAACGCTACGTAATGGCGGTTGCGCCAGAGAACATGGAAGTATTCGATGCAATCTGTAAGCGTGAGCGCGCACCATACGCAGTAGTAGGCATCGCAACTGAAGAGCGTGAGCTTAAACTTGAAGATTCACACTTCGAGAACACGCCAATTGACATGCCAATGGATGTGCTTCTTGGTAAGACGCCTAAGATGCACCGTGATGCGAAAACACTAAAAGCAAACAACCCGGCGGTTAACCGTGACGGCATCGAGCTGAACGAAGCCGTGGATCGCGTTCTACGCCTTCCAACGGTTGCAGAAAAAACATTCCTAATCACTATCGGTGACCGCACGGTAACAGGTCTTGTCGCGCGTGACCAAATGGTTGGTCCGTGGCAGGTTCCAGTAGCAAACTGCGCGGTAACTGCAGCAAGTTACGACACTTACCACGGTGAAGCAATGTCGATGGGTGAGCGTACACCAGTTGCTCTATTAGACTTTGGTGCATCGGCTCGTCTAGCGGTTGGTGAAGCAATCACAAACATTGCAGCGACAAACATCGGTGATATCAAACATATTAAACTGTCTGCAAACTGGATGTCTCCAGCCGGTCACCCGGGTGAAGATGCAGGTCTTTACGAAGCGGTGAAAGCTGTGGGTGAAGAGCTATGTCCAGCACTTGGTCTGACTATCCCTGTGGGTAAAGACTCAATGTCGATGAAGACCAAGTGGGAAGAGAACGGCGAACAGAAAGAAGTAACCTCTCCGCTATCTCTCATCATCACTGCGTTTGCTCGTGTTGAAGATGTTCGTAAGACAATCACACCGCAATTGCGCACAGATAAAGGTGACACGTCACTGGTTCTTATCGACCTAGGTAACGGGCAAAACCGTCTAGGCGCAACAGCACTTGCGCAGGTTTACAAGCAGCTTGGTGATAAGCCAGCAGATGTAGACAACGCAGCACAACTGAAAGGTTTCTACGAAGGAGTTCAAACTCTAGTAGCAAACGATCAAGTAGTGGCTTACCACGATAAAGGCGATGGCGGTCTATTTGTAACGCTTGCAGAGATGGCGTTCGCTGGTCACTGTGGTGTTAAAGCAGACATCGCCGACCTAGGTGAAGATGTACTAGCATCACTATTCAACGAAGAGTTGGGTGCAGTGCTTCAGGTTAAAAACGATGACCTAGACGCTGTACTTTCAACGCTAGCAGCGAACGGTCTTGAAGCATGTTCTCACGTAATCGGCTCAGTCGAAGCATCTGATGAGCTAGTGATTACTTCTGGTGACACAGTGGTTCTTGAGCGTAACCGTACTGAACTGCGTACTATCTGGGCTGAGACGACGCATAAGATGCAAGGTTTACGCGATAACCCAGCATGTGCTGACCAAGAGCATGAAGCGAAGAAAGACAACTCTGACCCAGGTCTAAACGTTAAGCTAAGCTTCGACGTAAACGAAGACATTGCAGCGCCTTACATCGCGGGTTCTATGGTAAATACCGGTGCGAAGCCTAAGATGGCTATTCTGCGTGAGCAGGGCGTTAACTCTCACGTAGAAATGGCAGCAGCGTTTGATCGTGCAGGTTTCGAAGCGACTGATATTCACATGAGCGACATCCTAACAGGTCAAGCGGCTCTGGATGAGTACCACGGTCTAGTGGCTTGTGGTGGCTTTTCTTACGGTGACGTACTTGGTGCGGGTGAAGGTTGGGCTAAGTCTATTTTGTTCAATGCACAAGCTCGTGAACAGTTCCAAAGCTTCTTTAATCGTGACAACACATTTTCTCTAGGTGTGTGTAACGGCTGTCAGATGTTATCGAACCTGAAAGAGCTAATCCCAGGTGCAGACCTATGGCCACGCTTTGTTCGTAATGAATCTGAGCGTTTTGAAGCGCGCTTTAGCTTAGTTGAAGTTCAGAAGTCTGATTCTGTATTCTTTGACGGCATGGCGGGGTCTCGTATGCCTATCGCAGTTTCTCACGGTGAAGGTCGTGTAGAAGTACGTGATGCTGACCATCTAGCAGCGATTGAAGCATCAGGTACCGTTGCGGTTCGTTACGTGGACAACCACGGTAACCCAACGCAGCAATACCCGAATAACCCGAACGGTTCGCCAAACGCTATTACGGGTCTAACGACTCAAGATGGTCGTGTCACAATCATGATGCCGCACCCTGAGCGTGTGTTCCGCACAGTAGCGAACTCATGGGCTCCAGAAGGTTGGGGCGAGAATGGTGCTTGGATGCGTATGTTCCAAAACGCACGTAAGAACATCGGCTAATTACGGCGTAGTCCAAGGTTAACGAAAAGAATAAAGCGCTGGTTGAAAGACTGGCGCTTTTTTATTTAAGGGAATCGAGAACGTCTCCCGTCTCCCTTAAAAAACTTGCAGCGTTTCGGTAACTTTTATGCTCTAATACCGCGCTTACCAAGGGATGGTGTTAAACAGCTCAGCTTAGATGGAGTTATCAAGTTGACCGAATCCCTGATTAATCCCTTAGGAAATGAAAGAAATGTCTAAAAATCCAAAATTTGCTATCCGCGTAACTGAAAAACGTAACGGCTGGAGCGCAGAGATCACTCGTCAAGTGACATCTCGTAAGACAGTAGTATCAAAACGTGAAACTGGTTTTGACAGCGAAGAGAAAGCACAAGCTTGGGCTGAGCAAGAACTAGCGGGTTTTGTTCAAAACCAAGTTGTTCGTAACGAGCGTAAAGCAGCACAGCGTCAAGAGCGTGAAGCTGAGCAACTAGCGGCGAAAGTTCGCAAAGAAGAAGCTCGCAAAGCGCGTGAAGTAGAAGCTGACGAAGAGTAATCTCAGTCTACTAGATGGCTTATCTGTGCCGTCGATTATGAATTAAAAAGTGCCCTGAGATCATCTCGGGGCATTTTTGTTTGTGTCGTTTAAAAGCAGTCCGAAGATACCGAAAAGCTCACCGAACCTTCTGCAGGGGCTGCAAATTGCTTATTACCAGCAAGCAATTGAGGATTATTCGAATAGGTTCGATGCTTGTGGCTGTTTTTGGGAGTATGTACGGGCGGCAAATCGATGTTATGCAAGCCGTCAGAAAGATCTTTGGCTTCCCCATAATCATAATCTCTCGCTTCCGTTATCTCTCCTTTTGTGTATTGGCAATGATCGGGTTTGCCATCTTCTTTCCACGTTAAACCATCTGTTTGAGCATCAAGATCTAAGTTGTCTGTCACAGTGGCAGCGTAATGATCTTCTAATTGCTGGCGCTTACTGTGTTCTTCCAAATATTGAGAGATATTGTCTTGTGAAATACTCGCTGCATGCGGAGAGGCTAGGGCAGCGACAAATAACATTTGTTTCCATGTCAGCGTTTTTCTTCGAAGGCTCATAAGTCTCGTATGTAAAATGAGGGTGATAGACCCAAGTCACTCTGGCTGAATCAAGCATTTTGAGGTTACTTGGATATAAACGAAAACTCGGAGCCATTCATAGCCCCGAGCTGGTTGAAGACCAATACAGATAATGTGATTAATTAGTACTGGTAAGTCAGTTTAAGTTTAACTTCACGACCCGGTGAAGGCACGCCGTTAGATAGGTAGGCTTCATAGTAACGGTCAGTCAGGTTTTTCACGACCGCTCCAACGCTCAAGCCTTTGACTTGTTGTACATCCCAAACGACATACGCATTTTGCAGCGTATATTGCTCACTAGGCGATTTTACTTTCAGGTTGTTACCCTCTGCCTTCGTTTTGGTTTGTGCATCGTACCAACGTACTTCCCAACCTGAGCGTAGACCTGGGAGCCATTCGTAACCGAAGCCTAGGTTGATGTTCAATGGTGGTACATCTGGGTGATCGTCATCAGAACCAGTGGAGTCAGATAGACTACCTTTGTTTTTACCACGTACGTAACTCGCTGAAAAATCAGTATAGAAATCTGAAATACGGTACTGTGAAATCAACTCAAAACCGTAGTTTTTGAACCCATCTAAGTTCGTATTCCAGCTTTGGTTTTCTGTACTGTTTTTATCTAGATTTGCACCTGTTCGGATATCGACCGTGTCATTTACGTCGTTGTAAAACACGGTAAACTCCGTTGCAAGGTTGTCACGGTCACTGACTAGACCTTCGGTTAAATTGATCACGCTCGCTTGGTAGGCATGAATACGCGAAACATCCAGATCTCTTGCCGTTGCTGTCGCCGTAGCGCGGGCATATTGTACAGAGTAGATGTTATCAACCGTTGGCGCTTTTAATGCGTATGCGTAAGAGAAATTCAAACGCGTATTATTAGTGGCATCAAAATCGATATCGAGACGCGGACTAAAGCCTTTGTGGCTCGTCTCACTGTAGTCATGTCCAGCCGCCGGGTCGTTGTAGTCTGGCGCTGCATTGCCTTTACCTTCGCTGGTGATGTATTCATAACGCAAAGATGGCGTGATGGTTAGACGATCGGTCGCTTGGTAATGGTCTGCTACATAAGCGGCGTAAATCGTCTGTATACCCGATGGTTCGTAATAAGGCGTGTACCAGCCGTAGTTCTTTGCTTCTTTTTTGGCATACGATTTATTGAAGACCAGTGAATCGCGGTCAGTTTTTTGGTACTGAAGACCGGTGACTAGTGCGTGATCTCCAATTTGTGCTTGGTTGAAGACATCAACGTAATCGCGTTCGTAACTTAGCCAAGACTCGTGACCGTAGCTGCCGACAGAGACGAACATTTTTTCGAATGCAACATCAGGGCGTACCCAGTGGCGATCGTTTTCAGAGCGTGCCATTTTGATGTTGAAATCAATGTAAGGATTGGAAGGCATGTAATGGTAAGAGAGCGTCGTCGTATTATCGGTGTATTTGTTGTCGACCGTGTACGCGTATTTCGCCTTCTCCAATGAGCCATATTTTTTGATGTTGTAGTCGGAAATATTCGGCATTTTTCCACGACGATTCGCCCAAGGTTTGCGGCCTTCGTCTTTGTAGCGCGTATGACTGATTTCGAACTCGTGGTCGTCATTTTCATAGCCGACTTTCACCAGCATGTTTTCTTGCTCGTAACCCGAGTAATCCAACGTTTCACCGCCGCCAACTTGGATGTCATCTGAATCTTTTACCGAGCCATTGGCTAAGAAGTAGAAGCCGGCGTCGTTCTTGCCGTATAAGGACAAGGTGTATGAGTTTTCATCACCATTATTGTTATAGCCAGTGGAAACACGAGCACCAAAGTTACGATCGCCATCGAGGAGATCATCGACACTTTTCGTTTTGATACGGATGGAGCCACCAAATTTACCATTCAATGCGCGATAGTCGTGCGCACCTTTGATGATCTCTGCCTCGCCAATTAAGAACGGGTCAAAGAAGAAGGTACCGTAACGGTATTGTTGGAAGCCGATAGGTGCGCCATCAACAAATACAGCGATGTCACTTGGATCATCAAAACCGCGGATATTGATACGTTCCCCCCCGGAGCGAGCACCACCATCTAATGTTGCTCCTGGCACGGAGTCGATCATATCTGCAAAATTGGAATACTGCTGTTCCTCGATAAGAGACCAATCAATGGTCGTTTGAGCAGGTTCTGCAACAGTGATTGGTTTCGCGTAATGCACACCAATGACTTCAAGCTCTTCGTCTGAGCCTTCTGCTGCATAGGAAGCAAGGGAGTTGAGCACTGCGAGCGAAACAAGGCTTACCTTGAAGCCATGAGTGGATAAACGTTTCATATTCGTCATTTATAGTAATTTGATTAGGCGAGGATTATATGAATGCTGAACAAATTAATAAATGATAATGAGATTAATTATCAATGGTGTTTTTTTGAATGCCTGTAAAGTTTTATATCCACTAAATGACGGTAAAACAGATTTTGATAGGGATTAAGATATGTAGGGGAGTGAATGTGTCTATCTTTTCGCCACAAAAAAGCCCAGATGAATTTCTGGGCTTTCAGTTTATGCAAAAACTTATTGCTGAGTTTCTAGCGGAATTTGCCCTGTCGTGACTTGATCAACATCGAACTCTGTTAGCTCTTCAATATAGCTTTCTACGGTTTGTTCAACGACATCATCGTCTTGTTTGAAGTAAGCAATGTGGAAGATTGCATCACCTTCGTTAACTAGAGGCAGTGTTTGCTGACCGATCACGATACCGCCTTTTGGTGCAACCAGTTCAAGTTCGTCGTGACCAAGCGGCGAGCTGATGTATGCGAGTGTTTCACCTTCTTCAACTTTGTCACCTAGGTTCACGACAGTACGCAGAATACCGTTACCTGATGCACGTACCCAACTGGTGGATTTTGCGATAATTGGTTCTGGTAGCTTTTTGCGGCTTGCGCGAAGCATACCGATGGCTTGCATGACGCGCTGCACGCCAAGTACACCAGCGCTGATAGATAGAGGGTCAAAGCGCAGAGCTTCACCAGCTTCATAAGTTAGCACTGGGATATCGCATTTTTCAGCTTCACTACGCAAAGAGCCATCACGCAGTGCCGAGTCTACGATCACTGGTGTGGCAAACGCTTTTGCGATTCGCAGTGTTTCTGGATTACTCAGGTTCGCACGGATCTGCGGTAGGTTAGTACGGTGAATCGCACCCGTATGAAGATCCAAGATGTAATCACAGCGTTTGGCGATATTGTTAAAGAACCCATGCGCCATGCGAGATGCCAATGCACCTTTTTCGCTTCCTGGGAAGCAACGGTTTAGGTCGCGGCGGTCCGGTAGGTAACGTGACTTATGAATAAAACCAAATACGTTCACAATAGGAACCGCAATCACGGTGCCTTTCAGCTTTTGCGGATCCAGTTGGTTGATCATCTGACGAACGATTTCTACGCCATTAAGCTCATCACCATGGATCGCCGCATTCACCATTAGCACGGGACCTTCTTGTTTACCGTGGATGATTTCCACAGGAATAGAAAGTGGTGAGTGCGTGTAAAGCTGTGCTGCTTCAAATTCGGTTTCTAGTCGTTGTCCTGGTTGTACTTGATGCCCGAGTAGCTCAAATACTTTGCTTTTTTTACTTCTGGCCATAAACCATCTCTGTCAAATACGTTAGCAACAATGTAACAACTGGTTCAAAATCACACTAATCATTCTTCTTTAGGTGACGAAAAATAATTTTTATTGAAAAGATTAAAGTTTCACCAGATGTATGAGTTGTGTAAGCACATTGGGTTAATTTCTGTGTTTATTGAGTGGCTATACGCTGTGTTTTAAAGTAGCACATTCATCGAATAAATAAGGCTGTGTTAAATTTAATACTCATATTTTTTTGAAGAAAAACTGACTTTTACCTATGGTTTTAATCCGCTAATATCCCCGCCGAATTTTTGACCTAATACTATTTAACTAGAGGTTTTGATGAAAAAGGCGTTCGCTAAAATTGGCGCATTGACTGCAGTCGCAGTTTCTCTTTCTGGCTGTGTGGGCAGTAATGCAGTGACAGGTTACGTAATGGGCTTTAACCTAAAAGCAGTAGATAACCGTTACGCTCGTGGTGGTCTAAACATGCTTTTGGCGCCTGTTTATGGTGTTGCTGTTGCAGCGGATTACATCGTATTCAACTCTCTAGAATTCTGGACTGGTAAAAACCCACTAAACGGTAAGCCACACATCTTTGATACCAAGATGGATACTTACATCGACGTGAACCACCAGTTAGACAAATCTCTAACGACTGCACCGATCGGTCCTCTAACGCACAACCGTGTTATCGAGCAAGGTCAAATGCAACAGATCGACGAGAACACCGTTCAGATGGACATTACATACAACAACGGTGACAAGGCGACACTAATGGGCGTTCGTGAAGGTGACTTCGTTACTTACTACATCGATGGTGAAGTGGTTGCTAAAACTTCTATGGATGAGCTAGCGGCATACGCGCAAACTCGCGCATAGTTTGCGATACTCTTGTTATAAAGAGTCTGTAATAAAAAGCTCACAATAAAAAAAGGGTGCCTCGGCACCCTTTTGTGTTTTTCGCGTATTGGTTTGAATTACGCTTTTTCAGGAATGGCTTCAAGAAGCGCAACCATTTGGTCCCAGAACAGTTGAACGGTATCGATCTTCACTTTCTCATCTGGAGAATGAGGGAACTTGATGGTTGGACCGAAAGAAACCATATCCATGTTCGGGTAAGGTTCTTTGAACAGACCACATTCAAGACCTGCGTGGATAACCATGATGTTTGGCTTGTGACCGTAGATGCCTTCGTACATATCACGGAAAATTGCCATGATCTCTGAATCAGCATCTGGTTTCCAGCCTGGGTAAGCGCCAGAGAATTCAATTTGAGCACCAGCCAATTCAGCGACAGATTGAAGCATACCTTCAACTTGGCTACGACCTGAGTCGATCAGGGAACGAATTAGGCATAGAACGGTTACTTTGTTCTCTTCTGTTGTGATAACACCAACGTTAAGTGATGTTTCAACCACGCCTTCAACTTCATCACTCATACGCATTACACCGTTTGGACAAGCGTTCAATGCTGCGATGAAACGTTGTTGGTCTGCAATCGCAAACACTTGTGCATCTGTTGCAACTTCTTCGTTGAAAGTCACGATGTCTGTTTCAATTTTACCAAGCTCTGTTTTTAGTAACTCAGTGTAGTAGTTGAACAGTTCCGCTAGTTTATCTTGATTTTCTGCCGGTAGTGCTACAGTTACAAAAGCTTCACGAGGAATCGCGTTACGTAAACTACCGCCACGGAATTCAACCAGGCGAAGATCCAACTCTTGCGCGTGACCAGCGAGGAAGCGACCAATCAGTTTGTTTGCGTTACCGCGACCTGTATGGATGTCACAGCCAGAGTGACCGCCTTTTAGACCTTTCAGTGTTAGTTGACGAGTAATAAAGCCCGCTGGAATTGCGTCACGAGTAATATCGAAGGTCATTGCGCCATCGATACCTCCTGCACAACCCATGTACACTTCGCCTTCTTGTTCTGAGTCTGTATTTAGAAGGATATCGCCTTCCAACCAGCCAGCTTCAAGACCAAATGCACCTGTCATGCCTGCTTCTTCATCAATAGTCAGTAAAACTTCAATAGGACCGTGCTTGATCTCTTTAGAAGCAAGTACAGCAAGACAAGAAGCCATGCCGATGCCGTTATCTGCACCTAGCGTTGTGCCCTTTGCTGTTACCCATTCACCATCGATGTATGGCTGAATTGGATCTTGAGTGAAGTCGTGATCAGTGTCTTCGTTCTTTTGTGGCACCATGTCGATGTGTGCTTGAAGCACTACACCTTTTTTGTTTTCCATACCTGGTGTCGCAGGTTTTTTAATGAACACGTTGCCAGTTGGATCGCGGCGTACGTCAAAACCTTGCTCTGTTGCCCAAGTAACAATGTACTGTGCTAGAGCTTCTTCATGTTTTGAAGGGTGAGGGATTGAACAAATCTTATCGAAAAACTGCCAAAGTGGAGCAGGTGATAAGGTACTGATTTCAGAATGGAATTCAGACACGGAAGACTCCTTTTGATGTGCTTTGCCAAATTTAAACCGTAAATTTAATGAGTGTTTAGCAGTAAATGCTAATCGGTATTGGCTTGGAATTGCCCTCAGCATACCACCAGAAAAGCGGTTCTAGTAGTTGTGGTGAAAAGGATTTGCCCTAGAACTGTCACAGATTATGAACACAACGTAATACACCAATGCAACGAGCTTAGTATGTTCTGAAAGTTTGTTTAATTTTTAATTTACTAAACTGTAATTTAATTACAGTTAATTCTTGATGGAGGTCAATTTATTAAGTTTTTGTGATTCTGGTCACTAAAATGCTTGTAATTAAATTTCTGGGTGGTATATTTGTAACCAGCTTCTGAGAGAAGAATGAAATGCTCAAAGGATGAGTCCGTTTATCGCCTCCAAGGAACTGAGAAATCAACCAAATTAACAGTATTAATTGATTTAGAAGGTGATATTTATGAAAGGTTTACCAAGTGCAATGTTCTGGAACAGCAAATCTGTTTACACCGGTAACTTTGTATACCCAACAAGCTTTGGTTACTAATTGAAGCCAACGCATGTGACTCGAACAAGTTTGTTCACCCCTATAAATTGGAATTTTTTTTCAGTGCATAGTGCTGACATGATTCACCGCCACTCAAATTGAGTGGCGTTTTTTTATCTTCTGATCCCAATCTCGCCTATTTTATCGCCACCAAGCTTCAATTCTCCGATTGCTTATCTCACTTGTTTCATTTTCTGACCAATTCTTTGGGTATTTAGCGTCCAAAACGATGACTTTGTGTTTGAAAGTTTAATACATTGCTCAGTTTGTACACATACGTTTGTTTTCAATACAAGTTCGTTAGTTATTGTTTATTAAGACCTAAATTTATTTGCTGTTTAAAACGCTAGCGAATGGGTTTCATATCCCAAGAAAAAAATCCCTTTAGAGTGAAAATTCTATCTGGAATTTGTTATTTGATAACTTTATAATTCGAGCCAATCGATTACGCAACCGTTTACTTTTTACCTTTTACAGGATTCGATCATGCTCGAAAGGCTCTTTAAACTTAGTGAAAATGGCACCAATGTGCGCACTGAGATCATCGCAGGTGTTACTACCTTCCTAACTATGGCTTACATCATCTTTGTAAACCCAGCTATCCTTGCAGATACAGGTATGGATCGTGGTGCCGTGTTCGTTGCGACGTGTCTTGCTGCCGCTATTGGCTGTTTCATCATGGGCTTGGTAGCAAACTACCCAATCGCTCAAGCTCCAGGTATGGGTCTAAACGCGTTCTTTACCTATTCCGTTGTGTTGGGCATGGGTTACACATGGCAAGTCGCGCTAGCAGCAGTATTTGTTTCCGGTCTGCTATTTATCGTCTTGAGTGTGTTTAAGATTCGCGAATGGATCATCAATTCGATTCCACTTTCTCTTCGTACTGGTATCTCAGCAGGTATCGGTCTGTTCCTTGCTTTCATCGCACTGAAAAACGCAGGTATTGTTGTAGATAACCCAGCAACGCTAGTTTCAATGGGTAATATCACTTCTCTACCATCTGTACTTGCAGCGATTGGCTTCTTCATGACGATTGCATTGGTTCACCGTGGTGTGAAAGGTGCGGTTATGATCGCAATCCTAGGCGTAACAATTCTTGGTCTGATCTTTGGTGACGTTCAGTGGGGCGGCATCATGTCAACACCACCAAGCATCGCGCCAACCTTCATGCAGCTAGACTTCTCTGGCTTGTTCGAAGTAGGTATGATCTCTGTAGTATTTGCTTTCCTATTCGTTGACTTATTCGACACTGCAGGCACGCTAGTTGGTGTTTCGCAAAAAGCGGGTTTGACTGACGAAAACGGCAATATTCCACGCCTAAATAAAGCGCTACTTGCAGACTCAACAGCAACATCTGTCGGTGCTCTACTAGGTACATCAAACACGACGTCATACATTGAGAGCGTTTCTGGTGTAGCCGCTGGTGGTCGTACAGGTCTAACCGCTGTGGTTGTTGGCGTATTGTTCCTTCTTGCTCTATTGTTCTCGCCACTAGCGGGAATGATTCCAGCTTACGCAACGTCTGGTGCACTATTTTACGTGGCTATCTTGATGCTTTCTGGTCTTGTTGGCATCGACTGGCGTGACCTAACAGAAGCGGCTCCTGTTGTCGTAACGTGTTTGGTTATGCCTTTGACTTTCTCTATTGCAGAAGGTATCACGCTTGGTTTCATTGCTTACGCTGCGATCAAACTGTTCAGTGGTAAAGGACGTGAAGTCTCAATGAGTGTATGGGTTATGTCCGCTATCTTCATTGCGAAGTACATCCTAGGCTAACTCTGACGATTAAAAGAAAAGCCAGTGTGGGCACACGTTCACACTGGCTTTTTGTTTGTGGGCTTTTGCTGGAGGGGAATTTCTCCTTGTTTATGGAGCATTTCTTCTCAAATTCATTCCCTTCTTTATTTTGCCGTGTTCACTGAATTCGATTTTTCTGCGTAATAGACGGAGAATTTTGATATCAGCGTTGGTATTAATCATGGGTTTCGGTAGAATAATCGTTTGCGTAGCTTGAAACCCCCATTTCCTCTGGTGTGGGAAATCTAGATTGATGAGTCCATTTCAGCGCCATCAGCTAGGTCACGGGGATGCATATTTTGAAATTATTAGGTTATTACAATGAGTAAAAAATTCATTATCACTTGGGATGCGATGCAGTCTTACTGCCGTGAACTGGCTGAGAAACAAATGCCAGCTGAGCAATGGAAAGGTATTTGGGCGGTAAGCCGTGGTGGCTTGGTTCCTGGTGCTATCTTGGCTCGTGAGCTAGGTATTCGCTACGTAGATACAATTTGTATCTCAAGCTACGACCACGATCATCAACGTGACATGACAGTGCTTAAAGCGCCAGAAGGTGACGGTGAAGGTTACCTAATCATTGAAGACCTAGTAGATAGCGGTGATACAGCGCGTAAACTTCGTGAAATGTACCCGAAAGCAAAACTGATTGCTGTATGTGCTAAGCCTTCTGGTAAAGAGCTACTTGATGACTACGTAGTAGACATCGCACAAGACACTTGGATCGAGCAACCTTGGGATATGTCTATCCAGTACGCTGAGCCAGTAAATCGCAAGCAAAAATAAGTTTGCACTAAGAATATTGAGAAATGCCCCTTTATAGGGGCATTTTTTTTATTATTATTACGCTATTGCAACCAGCCTAGAGTTCTTCCTATGTCAGAAGACGTCAGTAAAAACCTCTCCGAAACTTTGTTTGTCAAACACAAACAAGCGAAAGAAACCTCTGCACTTACTCAATACATGCCGACCAGCCAAAAGATTCTTGATGAGCGAGAAGAGCATGAAGATCGTGCTTGGTATCGTCATTTGAGACGTCTTCAATGGGCGTGGCAGGGCTTATCTCCTATCGAAATGGAAGGGGTACTTTCTAAAATCGCGTCATCGAATCATTCTCGTACCGAAGATAAATGGCTTGATACGGTCATGGGTTACCACGGTGGTAACTGGACGTTTGAGTGGATTAAGTTAGGCATGGAGCATCAACGCCGCGCGAATGAAATGAAGGGGGAGGAAGCGGCTGATGAGCTGTTTACGGCTTCATTGTGTTTTAGCATTGCAGGCTATCCACATTTAAAGAATGATAACTTAGCCATTCAAGCACAGGTATTGGCGAACAAAGCGTATTCAGAAGGCTCAGAAAAAACTAAATACGTGATCAAGCAGATCGAAGTGCCTTACCAAAAACGCAAGATCATCGCGAACCTACATCTTCCTCGCACAGATAAACAATTACCAGTTGTAATGGTCAGTGCTGGTTTGGACAGCTTGCAAACGGATATGTGGCGCTTGTTCAGAAACCACTTAGCTCCAAAAGACATTGCGATGGTGACTATTGATATGCCGTCAGTCGGTCATAGTTCACATTGGCCGCTGACTGAAAACTCCAGTTGCCTTCATCAAGCGGTTTTGAATGAACTGTATTCTCTACCTTGGGTTGATCACCACAAGGTTGGATTGATTGGCTTCCGCTTTGGCGGTAATGCCATGATTCGTCTTTCGTTTGTTGAGCAAGAAAAGATCAAAGCTTGTGTGGCTTTGGGAGCGCCAGTGCATGATCTGTTTACGTCACCTAAAAAGTTGCAGCAAATGCCGAAGATGTACCTTGACCTATTAGCGTCTCGCCTTGGTAAGAGTGCTGTTGACATCAATAGCATGGCCGGACAGATGATGGCATGGTCACTCAAGGTACAAGGTTTCCTAAGTAGCCGTAAAACTAAGGTGCCAATTTTAGCATTGAGTCTCGAAGGGGACCCAGTTTCACCTCATAGTGATAACCAGTTGGTAGCACTGTTTAGCCAGTACGGACAAGCCAAGAAAATCAGTTCCAAGACAATTACAAAAGGTTATGAGCAATCCCTCGATTTAGCCATAAAGTGGTTGGAGGACGAATTATTAAGATGACAAATCTCCTAATTTAGTTAAGAGTGATATATGTGAGCAAAAAATAAGCTCATGATAATTAAAAATAATAATCATTCTTGGATAGCTAAATATCCTTACTATGGAAACGGAGATTCTTATGTCAGAGACGACACAAGGGCCGACTCACTTTCGCTTGATGTCAAAGTTGAAGGCGGTAGGTCCGTACCTGCGCGAACCACAATCACAAGAAGGGCACTACTATTTTGACTGTCTATCTGTCTGTGTAGACGACAAAAAGTCACCTGAGAAACGTGAATTTTGGGGCTGGTGGATGGACTTGGAGTCCATCGAAGGTGGCTTTACGGCAAAATACCATATTGGTAAATACAACAAAGAAGGGGAATGGACCTCAGAACCATTACCAAATAAGGTAGTAGAGGAAGTGTACTTGACACAAAGTACCTTCCATCAAAAGCTTATTGATACAGTGGCTGAGCATTTCAAACTGGAAGTGGAATATCACACCGAATCGTTTGATTTCGCCTAATTTGGCTGTTTTCTTCCCTGATAAGACAAAAAGGTGCGTTTTCGCACCTTTTCTGCTTGTTAAATCCCCATTTGATTGCTAAAACATCCACTCTTTATTTGTTTTTCATTTCAGAAGACATCATGACAACGAATCAACAGAATGCAGTTGTTTCACAACCACAGACCGTCGTTGTGAAACTGGGTACAAGTGTGCTGACAGGCGGCACTTTGGCGTTAGACCGTGCTCATATGGTAGAGCTGGCTCGTCAATGTGCTGAGCTTAAAAAACAAGGCCATTCAGTAGTAATGGTTTCGTCTGGTGCGATTGCAGCAGGCCGTGAGCATCTTGGATACCCCGCACTGCCCAACGCGATGGCGAGCAAACAGTTGCTTGCAGCCGTGGGTCAGAGCCGTCTGATTCAAACATGGGAGTCTTTGTTTGGTATTTACGGTATCAAAATTGGTCAGATGCTACTGACTCGCGCTGATTTGGACGATCGTGAACGTTTCCTTAACGCACGTGATACCATTAATGCGTTGGTTGCGAATGACATTATCCCTATCGTTAATGAAAACGATGCTGTCGCTACAAATGAAATCAAAGTAGGTGATAACGATAACTTGTCTGCTTTGGTGGGGATTTTGTGTGGTGCAGACAAATTGCTGCTCCTGACTGATCAAAAAGGTTTGTTTACCGCAGACCCACGTAAAGATCCGAATGCTGAGCTGATCAAAGAAGTGAAAACTATCGATGATACTTTGCGTAAAATTGCAGGTGGTAGTGGCACAACGCTAGGTACGGGCGGCATGGCAACCAAACTTCAAGCGGCAGACATAGCTCGCCGTGCAGGTATTGAAGTTATTATCGCCGCTGGTAGCGCACCAAATGTTATCTTTGACTCATTGAGTTCAGAGCCACAAGGCACACGTTTCCTACCGTGTTCTGAAGCACTAGAAAACCGTAAGCGTTGGATCTTAGCCGGTCCTGCGGCGTCTGGTGACATCATTATTGATGACGGTGCCGTTAACGCGGTTGTAGGTAAGGGCAGTAGTCTGCTTGCGAAAGGCGTTATTAAAGTAAGTGGTGATTTTGCTCGTGGCGAAGTCGCCCGCGTGACAAACTCCCACGGTAAACTGGTTGCTCGTGGTATCAGTGCCTACTCAAGTGAAGACCTAGCGAAAATTGCAGGTAAGCACAGTAAAGATATCATCTCTATTTTGGGTCATGACTACGGCTCAGAAGTGATTCATCGCGATGATCTTGTCGTCATTCAAGAATAGAAATTGAGGGAAGCAAAGTGGATTTAACGAATATGGGTAAAGCTGCCAAAGATGCAGCTTTCGAATTGGCGACAGCGTCAACCGCACAAAAGAACCAAGCACTAGCCATTATCGCCGATGAGCTAGAAGCAAATGCAGCAACTATTTTGGCTGCAAACGCAAAAGATATTGAGTTAGGTCGCGAAGCGGGTCTAACGGATGCATTACTTGACCGCCTTTTACTGAATGAAGAGCGCTTAACGGGTATTGCTAACGATGTTCGTAATGTGATCAGCCTTAACGATCCTGTGGGCAGTGAAATTGACAGCAAAGTGCTAGAAAACGGCATGTCTCTGTCTCGTCGTCGCGTGCCACTTGGTGTAGTTGGTGTGATTTACGAAGCGCGTCCGAATGTAACCATCGATATTGCTGCTTTGTGTCTAAAAACAGGTAATGCAAGCATCCTACGTGGTGGTAAAGAGACATTTTTCTCTAATATGGAGCTGGTGAAGGTTATCCAATCGGCACTTGCGAAAGCAAACTTGCCAGCGGCTTCTGTTCAGTACATTGAAAAACCAGACCGTGAGTTGGTTTCTCAATTACTTAAGCTAGACGACTACGTCGATATGATCATTCCACGTGGTGGCGCTGGTCTACACAAAATGTGTAAAGAGAACAGCACCATTCCAGTGATCATTGGTGGTTTTGGTATTAGCCACATTTTTGTTGATGAATCAGCAGAGCTAGATAAATCACTCAATGTTGTTGAAAACTCAAAAGTTCAACGTCCGTCCGCATGTAACTCGCTAGATACTTTGCTGGTTCACGAGAATATCGCTGCGCAGTTCCTGCCAATGATCGTAGAGCGCATGAGCGAAAACGTAACTTTTGTCGCAGAGCCAAAAGCAAAAGCACTGATGGCACAAGCGAAACAAATTCGCGATGCGGGTGAAGGTGACTTTGATACGGAATGGCTAAGTTACACGCTAGGTGTAAAAGTGGTTGCTGATGTGAAAGAAGCGATTGATCACATGCGCGTTCACAACGCGAGCCACTCAGATGCGATCATGACAAACAGCCTACAAAACTCAGAATTGTTCATTAACTCTGTCGGTTCTGCGGCGGTTTACGTAAATGCCGCAACACGTTTTACTGACGGTGCTCAGTTTGGTTTAGGTGCCGAAGTTGCGGTATCAACTCAGAAACTGCATGCTCGTGGTCCTATGGGTTTGGAAGAACTGACCAGCTACAAATGGGTTGGTAAAGCGAACTACTTAGCACGCAGTTAACAGAAACCGTTTGATATTGATTGAAAAAGGGGCAGCGATGCCCCTTTTTGTTTTCTCTAACATAGCAATTCCGCTACACTAGTCTTGCTTTTGGGACGAACCCAATTGCAAGCTATTTGGAGGTGATATGCATTGTCCTTTTTGTTCTGAGAACGACACAAAAGTAATTGATTCACGCTTGGTTGCTGATGGGCATCAAGTGCGTCGTCGTCGTCAATGCCTTGCGTGCAGTGAACGTTTTACAACGTTTGAGACCGCAGAGTTGGTGATGCCGAAAGTGATTAAATCTAACGGTAACCGTGAACCATTTGATGAAGATAAAATGGTTGGTGGTATTCAACGTGCCTTAGAAAAACGTCCAGTTAGTGCTGACTCTATTGAGCTAGCCATCAGCATGATTAAGTCCCAACTGCGTGCAACTGGTGAACGTGAAGTACCAAGTGAAATGATTGGTAATTTGGTTATGGATCAATTGAAAGAGCTGGATAAAGTCGCTTATATCCGCTTTGCATCGGTTTATCGTAGCTTTGAAGACATCCGTGAATTCGGTGAAGAAATTGCTCGCCTAGAAGACTGATTGAATCATGGCTCAACAATCTCTCTCTTCAGAATTTACCTCTCAAGATTTCGAAATGATGTCGCGTGCGCTCAAGTTAGCGAAGCGCGGCATTTATACAACGGCACCTAACCCGAATGTAGGCTGCGTTATTGTCCGTGACGGTGAGATTGTTGGCGAAGGTCATCACCATCGTGCGGGGGAACCTCATGCTGAAGTTCACGCGATGCGTATGGCTGGTAATAAAGCTGAAGGCGCAACGGCATATGTGACACTGGAACCTTGCTCTCATTATGGTCGTACGCCACCTTGTGCAGAGGGGCTAATCAAAGCCAAAGTCGCACGTGTTGTTTGTGCAATGGAAGATCCAAACCCGAAAGTTGCAGGACGCGGTTTTCAAATGCTGCGCGATGCGGGGGTAGACGTTCAAGTTGGCTTATTAGAAAGCGATGCGATCGAGCTGAACAAAGGGTTTATCAAGTTCATGCAAACTGGCATGCCTTATGTTCAGTTGAAAATGGCAGCCAGCCTCGATGGGCAAAGTGCACTCAATAATGGTCAGAGTCAATGGATCACCTCCCCAAAGGCTCGCCAAGATGTACAGCGTTATCGAGCGTTGAGTGGCGCTATTCTCTCGACCAGTAAGACAGTCATTGATGACAATGCATCGCTGAACGTGCGTTGGGATGACCTGCCATGCAGTGTGCAAGCTCAATATCCTCAAGATGAAGTTCGTCAGCCTCCTCGTGTGATTTTCGATCGCCAGTCTCAACTTAGCGATGATCTAAAACTATTCAATACTGACGGTGAGCGTATTATTGTTAGTCACGACGGCGATATTGCGCCTGAGCTGACGGAAAATGGTCAAATTGACTTAACGGCGACATTAAAAGCTGTAGCGAGCGAATATCATATTAATCACTTGTGGGTTGAAGCTGGCGCTACACTCGCGAGTTCATTAATCAAAGCTAACCTTGTAGATGAACTGATTGTTTATCTTGCTCCTAAATTAATGGGCAGCGATGGGCGAGGTTTGATTGGTGCTCTTGGGCTAACCGATATGGCACAAGTTATCGATTTAACTATTACCGACGTTCGAATGGTAGGGGTGGATATTCGTATTACCGCAACCGTCAAACGCAACCAAAGCTAGAAAGAAGCATTATGTTTACAGGAATTGTAGAAGCAGTTGGCAAACTAACTGCAATCACGCCAAAAGGCGAAGACATTACCGTTACGGTCGAAGTTGGCAAGTTGGATATGTCTGACGTTAAGTTGGGGGACAGTATCGCAACGAATGGTGTGTGCTTGACGGTCGTCGACTTCGGTAGCAACTATTACAGTGCTGACTTATCACTGGAAACGCTGAATAAAACAGGTTTTGCCGCTTACCAAGTTGGCGATAAAGTGAACCTGGAAAAGGCCATGTTACCAACGACACGTTTTGGTGGGCACATTGTGTCTGGTCACGTCGATGGCGTGGGCGTGATTGTTGAGCGCAACCAAGTTGGTCGAGCGATTGAATTCTGGGTAGAAATGCCTACTGAAATCAGTAAGTACGTCGCAGAAAAAGGCTCGATCACAGTGGATGGCATTAGTCTGACCGTCAATGACCTACGTAAAAATGGTTTTAAATTGACAATTGTTCCTCACACCAGTGAAGAGACCACGATTGATCAGTTCCAGGTGGGTCACAAAGTGAACCTAGAAGTGGATGTACTGGCTCGCTACATGGAACGCTTGCTACAAGGTCAAAAAGAAGAATCGCAAGAGTCACGTATTACCATGGACTTCTTGCAGCAAAATGGTTTTGCGTAGGCGAAACCGACAATAATCACAGAACGTTATCAGGTTAATTGACTTAATAAGGGTTGGCTGCAAACTGCGCTAAAGCCAGTAGACATGGCTAACCGAAACGTTAAACGTATTGCTGCTGCAATAATAAATTTATGAATAACGGGAAACAGAATATGCCTATCAGCACGCCTCAAGAAATTATTGATGACATTCGCGCGGGCAAAATGGTCATCCTAATGGATGATGAAGACCGCGAGAATGAAGGTGATTTGATCATGGCTGCCGAGCACATTACGCCGGAAGCAATCAACTTTATGGCTACGCATGGTCGTGGCTTGATCTGTCTAACCATGACAAAAGCACGTTGTGAAAGCCTTGGTTTACCGCCAATGGTGCAAGACAACAATGCGCAATACACCACGAACTTTACCGTTTCTATTGAAGCGGCTGAAGGTGTTACGACAGGTATCTCTGCCGCAGACCGTGCTCGCACTGTACAAGCAGCCGTTGCGCCAAATGCGAAAGCAGCTGATTTAGTTCAACCTGGTCATATCTTCCCTCTAGCAGCACAAGATGGTGGCGTTCTAACTCGCGCTGGTCATACAGAAGCTGGCTGCGATTTGGCTCGCCTTGCAGGTCTAGAGCCAGCATCGGTTATCGTTGAGATCCTAAACGACGACGGCACGATGGCACGTCGTCCTGATCTTGAAGTATTTGCTGAAAAGCACGGCTTAAAGCTAGGTACTATTGCGGACTTGATTGAATACCGCAATAACACCGAAACAACGATTGAACGTGTTGCTGAGTGTGCATTGCCAACAGAGTTCGGTGAGTTCACGCTTGTGACTTACAAAGACACGATTGATAACCAAGTGCACTACGCAATGTGTAAGGGTGACCTTGCTTCTGAAGCGCCATTGGTCCGCGTTCATTTACAAGATGTATTTACCGATGTCCTTCGAAGTGACCGCAACGCAGAGCGTAGCTGGACACTTGAGAAAGCAATGAAGCGCATTGGCGAAGAAGGTGGTGTTCTGGTTGTACTTGGCAACGAAGAGTCAACCGATCTGCTTATTCACCGAGTGAAAATGTTTGAAGCACAAGACAAAGGCGAAGCACCAACGCTTGCTAAGAAGCAAGGTACGTCACGCCGAGTGGGTGTCGGCTCTCAAATCCTTGCTGATCTGGGCATTCACGATATGCGCCTGCTTTCTTCAACCAACAAGAAGTACCACGCACTCGGCGGTTTTGGTCTGAATGTGGTTGAGTACGTCTGCGAATAATAACTGACCAGCGAGTTCCTAGTCTTACACGCACTTATCGTCGCTAAGGCGAGGAACTCGTGATTCGTCCCCAATTTCCATTAGATATTGCTCACAAAATTGTGATAGAATCCGGCGATTCTCACTTGATGAACAATTTTCACTTATAAATAGAGTTAAAGGAAAGCTTATGAAAGTGATCGAGGGTGGCTTCCCAGCGCCAAATGCAAAAATTGCTATCGTTATTTCTCGTTTCAACAGTTTTATTAACGAAAGCCTACTATCTGGTGCGATCGATACACTAAAGCGTCACGGACAAGTAAGCGAAGACAACATCACTGTTGTTCGTTGCCCAGGTGCCGTAGAACTACCTCTCGTAGCTCAACGTGTTGCTAAAACTGGTAAGTACGATGCAATCGTATCTCTAGGTACAGTAATTCGTGGCGGTACACCGCACTTTGACTATGTTTGTAGTGAGTGTAACAAGGGTCTTGCACAAGTTTCTCTGGAGTACAGTCTTCCAGTAGCATTTGGTGTATTGACTGTTGATACTATCGATCAAGCGATTGAACGCGCAGGAACCAAGGCTGGTAATAAAGGTGCAGAGGCTGCACTAAGCGCACTTGAAATGATTAATGTACTATCTGAAATTGATTCCTAATGGGGGCCAGTGTGAAACCAGCCGCACGTCGTAACGCACGTCAATTCGCTCTACAAGCGATCTATTCATGGCAAATTACTAAAGATAATGTTGCCACGATCGAAGAACAGTTTTTGTCTGGCGACAAATACGATGAAGAAGAACTTCACGCATCTGAGCCTGCACTTACTGCTCCAGAAACAGACGTAGCTTACTTCCGTGAACTACTAAGCGGTGTTGTACTTAGCCACTCTGAGCTAGATAGCAAAATCCGTCCATACGTGTCTCGTCCAATGCAGGACCTAGACATGATGGAACTTGCTCTTCTTCGCCTTGCTATGTACGAGATGACTCGTCGCGAAGATGTTCCTTACAAAGTGGTAATCAACGAAGCGATTGAACTTGCAAAAGTATTCGCGGCAGAAGACAGCCACAAATTTGTGAATGGTGTGCTAGATAAAGCGGCGCCACACGTACGTAAGAAATAACGATTTCTTCATTAAAAAGGTCAGCAGATGCTGACCTTTTTTGTATCAAAAGCTTTTCCATCAAAAAGTAAGTGAATAATGTCTGGTGAATTCAATCTGATCGATAAGTACTTTGTTGGACGTCAAAGCCAACGCAAAGACGTACACCTAGCGGCGGGTGACGACTGTGCGTTAGTGAAAGCGCCAGATAACGTACAAATTGCCATTAGTACTGATACGTTAGTGGCTGGAACCCATTTTCTTGCGGATGCAAACCCTGCTTGGGTCGCACATAAGGCGTTGGCATCAAATATTAGTGATCTCGCGGCAATGGGTGCAACGCCGGCGTGGGTGAGCTTTGCATTGACGATGCCTAAGCCTGATGAAGCTTGGCTCGCGCCTTTCTGTGATGCATTTTTTGAGCTGGCGGATTATTTTGGTATTCAACTTATTGGTGGTGATACCACAAAAGGTCCACTGAGCCTGACGCTCACCGTGCAAGGGTTTGTACCAGAAGGGAAAGCACTGACTCGCTCTGGGGCGAAAGTCGGGGACTGGGTTTATGTCACGGGCAACCTTGGAGATGCCAAAGCCGGTCTGGATGTGATTCTGGATGATTCACTGCGCTCGCGTATTGCTGCGCAGGAACTTGAGACAGCGCATTATCTTAGCTCACCTCGTGTTTTGGCTGGTCAAGCGCTCGTTGGGTTGGCTTCGGCTGCGATTGATATCTCTGATGGTTTAATCTCTGATATCAAACACATCCTCAAACGTTCTGATGTTGGTGTGAGCTTAGATGTTTCCCAATTGCCAATTTCTTCAGAACTGGTTCAGTTTTTAGATGATAAGGTCATCGCACAGCAGTATGCTCTATCAAGTGGCGAAGAATACGAACTGTGCTTTACTGTGCCAGAGCAAAACCGTGGCTCATTACAAAGCGCTTTGTCTCATATCGGATGTAAAGTCACGTGTATTGGTCAGATTCGACCAAAAGGTACCTTCGAGCTGCATGATAACAATCAACCGCTTGATTGGTATCTGAGTGGCTTTGACCACTTTAAATGATATGAGCTAGGCTCTAGCCTAAGATTGAAACCAAACTTGCAGTATAGGTTTAAGGAAATGACCAACCCTCTCTCTCTGATTTCATTAAAGAACCCGTGGCATTTATTGGCGACAGGTTTTGGTAGCGGTTTATCACCTGTAGTGCCAGGCACAATGGGCACACTGGCATCTGTACCATTATTTCTATTGCTAGCCCAATTGCCTTTTCCACTATACGTGGTCGCCGTACTTGTCTCTTGTGTGATTGGCATTAAGATCTGCCAAGTGACATCAGACGACATGGGCGTTCATGACCATGGCTCAATCGTGTGGGATGAATTTGCGGGCTTTTGGATCACCATGAGCTTAGTGCCTGCACTGAATATTCCCTTAACAGAATGGAAATGGTTACTTACTGGTTTTATCTTGTTCCGCTTCTTTGACATGGTAAAACCGTGGCCTATTGGTTGGTTAGATAAACGTGTTCATGGCGGCTTAGGTATCATGATTGATGATATCGTGGCGGGCATTATGGCGGGTATCGCACTGTTTTTTGTGGCGAAATACGCAGGTTGGATGTAGTACCCACCACATAGCGCTGACCATCGACAAATAAACAAAAGGGATGCCAGAGCATCCCTTTTTTGTATTTACGCGATTTTATTGCTTTACGCTATTTACTTGGCTAGGTAATCGTTGATTGATTTCTCGATGCCTTGTGCGTCTAAACCAAGTTCTTCGTGCAGCTCGTCTTGCGTACCTTGAGGTATGAAGCGATCTGGCAAGCCAAGATTTAGTACTGGCTTGATGATCTTATCTTGCATCATAAACTCAATTACACCTGCACCAGCGCCACCTGCAATCGCATTCTCTTCTAGTGTAACCAGAACATCATGCTCAGCGGCGAGCTGACGGATCAAGGCTTCATCAAGAGGCTTAACAAAGCGCATATCAGCAACTGTTGCGTTGAGGTTTTCAGCCGCCTCCAGTGCGTTACCTAAGAAGGTACCGAAGCTAAGAATTGCCACTTTCTCGCCTTTACGCACGATACGACCTTTACCGATTTCAAGTGCAGTGAAGTCTTTTTCGATTTCAGTGCCCATACCGCTACCGCGTGGGTAACGAACCGCGCTTGGACCCGTGTGTTTGTGGCCTGTGTACAGCATCTGACGACATTCGTTTTCGTCACTTGGTGCCATGATTACCATGTTCGGGATACAACGCATAAAGCTGAGATCGAACGCACCTTGGTGAGTTTGACCATCTGCGCCAACCAGACCTGCACGGTCGATAGCGAACATCACTGGCAAATCCATGATCGCAACGTCGTGGATCAGTTGATCATAACCACGCTGTAGGAAGGTAGAGTAGATTGCTACGATCGGGTGATCGCCCGCAATTGCCATACCTGTTGCAAGTGTCACGGCATGCTGCTCTGCGATCGCTACGTCAAAGTACTGCTCAGGGTACTCTTTTGAGAAGCGAACCATACCAGAGCCTTCACGCATTGCTGGTGTAATCGCCATCAGCTTAGGATCTTGCGCTGCCATGTCACATAGGAAATCACCAAAGATCTTAGAGAAGGTTGGCTTGCCGCCACTGCTCTTCGGCAAACTGTTATGTGATGGGTCGAACTTTGGTACACCGTGGTAGCCGATAGGATCTTTTTCTGCTGGCTCATAACCTTTACCTTTCTTGGTCATGATGTGCAGGAATTGTGGACCTTTCAACTCACGCATGTTTTTCAATGTCTTGACGAGCTCGTTGACATCGTGACCATCGATAGGACCGATGTAGTTGAAGCCAAGCTCCTCGAATAACGTGCCAGGAACGACCATGCCTTTTAGGTGTTCTTCTGTACGACGCACCAACTCTTTGATCGGTGGGACGCCGGACAGTACTTTCTTGCCGCCTTCACGGATAGAAGTGTATAAGCTGCCAGAAAGGACTTTTGCAAGGTGATTGTTCAGCGCGCCTACGTTCTCTGAAATCGACATTTCGTTGTCGTTTAGAATCACTAGCATGTCAGGGTGAACGTCACCAGCGTGGTTCATTGCTTCAAAAGCCATACCAGCCGTAATGGCACCATCACCGATTACGCTGACCACTTTACGACCTTGACCTTCTTTTTCTGCGCTAATGGCCATACCGAGACCAGCACTGATAGAAGTCGATGAGTGACCAACAGATAAAGTGTCGTACTCGCTCTCTTCGCGCCAAGGGAATGGGTGAAGCCCGCCTTTTTGACGGATAGTCGGCATTTGGTCACGACGACCTGTCAGAATCTTATGTGGGTAAGCCTGATGACCCACATCCCAGATTAGCTGGTCAACAGGTGTGTTATATACATAGTGCAGAGCGACCGTTAGCTCTACTGTGCCTAAGCCAGACGCTAAATGTCCGCTAGACTGACTCACTGAATTTAGCAGATACGTGCGTAGTTCATCGCACAATGTCGGCAATGTTTCTTTCGGAAGAAGACGCAACTCCTCCGGTGTATTTGCTAACGCCAGTGTCGGGTATTTTGAAATATCAAGAGTCATATAAATGCGCGCTTATAGTTTAGTTCTTGCGCTCGATGACATATCGGGCGAACTCTTCGAGTAACTGAGTATTGTATGGGATTGCTTCCAATGCTTGAAGTGCTTCCTGTAACAGAGTGTGAGCTTTCTCCATTGCTCCCTCCAAACCCAGTAGAGATGGATAAGTGCTCTTGTTCAGCTCTTGGTCTGAGCCTTGAGGCTTACCCAGTGTTTCTGTGTCACTAATGATATCAAGAATATCGTCTTGAACCTGAAACGCCAGACCGATCGCTTTTGAGTAGCGTTCTAGGTGTGGCAATACTTCCAGGCCTTTTTCGCCTGCGGCTAACGCACCAAGTTTGACCGCACAGTTAATCAGTGCACCAGTTTTATTGCGATGAATTTCTTCTAAATCTGCGAGAGAAACTCGACGATTCTCTGCACCTAAATCTAACGCTTGACCAAGGCACATGCCACTTGCACCAGAAGCTTGCGCTAGTGCTTGTACCATCTTTATACGCTGGCTTTCCGCGTTCGGATTCAGTTTACCTTCAGCAAGAATCGTGAATGCCAATGTTTGTAGAGCATCACCAGTCAAGATTGCTGTGGCTTCATCAAACTTAATGTGGCAAGTCGGTTGACCGCGACGCAGCGCATCGTCGTCCATTGCAGGTAGATCATCGTGAATCAGAGAGTAGGCGTGAATACACTCAATAGCAGACGCTGGCGTGTCGAGATCTTCTGGCTTACAACCTAGCATTTGACCAGTGATGTAAACAAGGAAAGGACGAACACGTTTTCCGCCAAGCAGCAGACCATATTTCATCGCTTGAATCAGCGGCTGTTCTTGGTGAGGCAATTGCTCAAGCCACAGATTGAGTTGTTGGTTGTTTCGTTGTTGATAAGACGTCAATGTCTCTTGCATCACATTGCTCACTACTGATTATTATTCTGACTCAGGGGTGAAGTCACTCAGTGGTGCTTCATCATCTTCGCTAAGAAGAATGCTTACGCGCTGTTCGGCGTCGCTCAGTTTTGTTTGACCAGCACGAGCCAGTGCAATGCCACGTTCAAATTTACGTAGGGCATCATCAAGGGCAAGATCGCCATTCTCTAATTGATCAACTAAGCTATCTAGCTCTTCAATTGTTGCTTCGAAGGTCATATTTTCTGGTTTCTTGACCGCCATCTTTTATCTGCCTTAATAGAGCCTCTAATAGAATGCACGCAAGTTACCTTAGCCTACTAAGTTGGTCAAATTTAACCTTATATAATTGTCACAAAATTAGCGTTAGACAGGTCTGATAAGACGATATTGATCATAGACTTCGGAGCTAAACGATCTTTTTGTGACGTATTGACCAAGATTTTTCTAAAAAAACTGTTCTAGTTGTCGATACAAGTAATAATTCGCCTGACTAGGCAATATTTAAGTATAGCGAGAGGAGTGCTTTGTGGATTTAGCAACCCTAATAGGTTTGATCGGTGGTTTTGCATTCGTCATCATGGCGATGGTGCTAGGCGGCAGCATCGGTATGTTCGTAGACGTTACCTCAATCCTAATCGTAGTTGGTGGCTCTGCATTTGTTGTGTTGATGAAGTTCACCATGGGGCAGTTCTTCGGTGCGACAAAGATCGCAGGTAAAGCGTTCATGTTTAAAGCCGATGAGCCAGAAGATCTGATCGCTAAGATTGTTGAAATGGCAGACGCGGCACGTAAAGGTGGTTTCCTCGCTCTTGAAGAGATGGAAATCAACAACAGCTTTATGCAGAAAGGCATCGATTTACTGGTTGATGGACATGATGCCGACGTTGTACGTGCGGCACTACAGAAAGACATTGCACTTACCGATGAGCGCCATACGCAAGGTACAGGCGTGTTTCGTGCATTTGGTGACGTAGCCCCTGCGATGGGGATGATCGGTACACTGGTTGGTCTGGTAGCCATGCTTTCAAACATGGATGACCCAAAAGCGATCGGTCCTGCGATGGCGGTAGCGCTTTTGACCACACTATACGGTGCGGTGCTTTCTAACATGGTGTTTTTCCCAATTGCAGACAAGCTTTCATTACGTCGCGATCAAGAAACGTTAAACCGTCGTTTGATTATGGATGGTGTTTTGGCGATCCAAGATGGTCAAAACCCTCGTGTTATCGATAGTTACTTGAAGAACTACCTCAACGAGGGTAAACGCGCTCTCGAGATAGACGAGTAATCCGGAGGTCATCTGATGGATGAAGATAACAAATGTGATTGTCCGCCACCCGGTCTCCCGCTGTGGATGGGGACATTCGCTGACTTGATGTCACTGCTGATGTGTTTCTTCGTACTGCTGCTTTCGTTTTCGGAAATGGACGTATTGAAGTTCAAACAAATTGCGGGCTCGATGAAGTTCGCTTTTGGTGTACAAAACCAACTTGAAGTGAAGGACATCCCAAAAGGTACCAGCATCATCGCTCAGGAATTTCGACCGGGTCGCCCTGAGCCGACGCCAATTGATGTCATCATGCAGCAAACCATGGACATCACTCAGCAGACGTTGGAATTCCATGAAGGGGAATCTGACCGAGCAGGTGGTACTAAACGTGACCAAGGTAAGCTGACGGGGGGACAATCACCAGAAACTTCAACGCAAAACAATCAATCGGCAGAAGCAGACATGCAACAACAGCAGTCTGAACAAACGTCGCAAGAGATGGAAACCTTGATGGAAAGCATCAAGAAAGCGTTGGAGCGAGAGATTGAGCAAGGCGCGATTGAAGTAGAAAACCTCGGTCAGCAAATTGTGATTCGAATGCGAGAGAAAGGCGCGTTCCCTGAAGGATCGGCGTTCTTACAGCCGAAATTCAGACCACTAGTACGCCAGATTGCCGAACTGGTGAAAGACGTACCGGGTATTGTTCGAGTGTCTGGACATACGGACAACCAACCGCTGGATTCTGAGCTGTATCGTTCTAACTGGGACTTGTCTTCGCAACGAGCTGTATCGGTTGCCCAAGAGATGGAGAAAGTAAGAGGCTTCTCGCACCAACGCTTACGAGTGCGAGGCATGGCTGATACTGAGCCATTAGCGCCAAACGATTCTGATGCAAACCGCGCACTTAACCGCCGTGTTGAAATCAGCATCATGCAAGGTGAACCACTTTACAGTGAAGAAGTGCCCGTAATTCAATAAGCGGATATTTGTTCTTATACTAAAAGCGAGCGTTAGCTCGCTTTTTTTGTCATTCCATTTCGCTTAGGTGTATAATCTTGCGCCTTTGAAGTGAGCTCAGGCTACCTTTTATGACCAAAACGCACTTTTGCTGCGTATGAAGCATCGAGGTGGAGTATCACTCATTGTTGATTGCGAAACTAACCTGCGAACTAGACTATGAAATTTATTGTAAAGCCCCATCCAGAAATTTTTGTAAAAAGTGAATCTGTGCGTAAGCGCTTCACAAAGATTTTAGAGTGCAACATTCGTAACATCGTTAAGAGCCGTACGGAGTCTGTCGCGGTATTCAACCGTCGTGATCACATTGAAGTGACCTCTGAGAGTGACGAGTTCCACGCTGAAGTTTTAGAAATCCTGACGCACACGCCAGGTATTCACCATATTCTTGAAGTAAAACAAACTGAATTCAAAGACTTGCACGATATCTACGAGCAAGTGTTGGAGCTAAGCGGTTCACTGATCGAAGGCAAGACTTTCGTAGTGCGTGCTAAGCGTCGTGGTAAACACGAATTTACTTCTATTGAGTTAGAGCGTTACGTAGGTGGCGGTCTTAACCAAGCGGTAGAAAGCGCTCGAGTTAAGCTAAGTAAGCCAGACGTAACGATCAACGTTGAAGTGACTAACGACAAGCTAAACCAAGTGTTGGCACGTCACAAAGGTCTAGGTGGTTTCCCTCTAGGTACACAAGAAGACGTACTAAGCCTGATCTCGGGTGGTTTCGACTCTGGTGTTTCTAGCTACCTACATATCAAACGTGGCTCAAAAGTACATTACTGTTTCTTTAACCTAGGTGGTCCAGCACATGAAATCGGCGTTAAGCAGGTTTCTCACTACCTATGGAATAAATACGGCTCTTCAGCAAAAGTACGTTTCATCTCAGTTGATTTCGAGCCTGTAGTTGCAGAAATCCTAGAGAAAGTCGATGACGGTCAGATGGGCGTGATCCTGAAGCGTATGTTCATGCGTGCAGCAGGTATGATCGCTCAGAAGATGAAGATCGAAGCATTGGTAACAGGTGAAGCGCTGGGTCAGGTATCGAGCCAGACGCTGACTAACCTACGCCATATCGATAACGTAACAGATACTCTGATTCTGCGTCCGCTGATCAACTGGGATAAAGAAGATATCATCAACCTAGCGCGTGAAATCGGCACAGAAGACTTTGCGAAGACGATGCCAGAATACTGTGGTGTTATCTCTAAGAAGCCAACTGTGAAAGCGGTGAAAGGTAAGCTAGAAGCAGAAGAAGAGAAATTCGACTTCAGCATCCTTGAGCAAGTGGTTCAAGAAGCTCGTATGATGGACATCCGTGATATCGCAAAAGAGTCACAGGAAGCAGCACCAGAAGTTGAACAAGTACAAGCAGTAGAAGAAAACGCAATCGTATTGGATATCCGTAGCCCTGAAGAGGAAGACGATAACCCACTAGAAATCGATGGTGTTGATGTTAAACATATTCCATTCTACAAACTGGGTACTCAGTTTGGTGATCTAGACCAAGCTAAGACATACCTACTGTACTGTGACCGTGGTGTGATGAGCCGTCTGCAAGCACTTTACTTGCAAGAGCAAGGTTTCAACAACGTGAAGGTTTACCGCCCATAATCGCGTTGTAATGCTGACAATCACAAAAGCGCAAATTGAGAAATCAGTTTGCGCTTTTTTCGTTTTAGCACGCGCAAAATTTTCCCTAATGAAGTGATAAGATTGAGCTCAATCGCACGCTTCGGGATTTGTATTGATATAACGATAATTAATCCGAAATCAGGATGAAAAGGTGATGTTGATACCAATTTCTGAAGAAGAGGGACAGTGGGATTTTTTAGATAAAAAAACACCGCCTAATAAGGCGGTGCAAGAAATTTGACAGACAGGTCAAAATAAATACAGGAAGTATCTGTTTTGTCACAGGGAGTGTGGACAAAACATATGGTAGAAATCTACCTAACTCGAAATACGAGTTTGCAAACACAACATCGCAACAACGAAGCCAATTGATTCACAAAAGGAATCAAGCCGTTCAGGCTCGTGTTGCGGGATGAAATATAGAATTTATCTGGCTGTTCGGCAACGGACATTTTATAATGTTTCAGATAAAAAAAACTAATCCTACTTGAGGTCCCATAATGTCTCGCAGATTGCCTCCGTTGAATTCACTTCGCGTTTTTGAAGCGGCTGCTCGCCATCTCAGTTTTACCCGTGCTGCTGAAGAGTTGTTTGTTACTCAAGCAGCAGTGAGTCACCAAATTAAAGCGTTAGAAGAGTTCTTATCTTTGAAACTTTTCCGTCGTCGCAACCGCTCTTTGTTGCTAACGGAAGAGGGGCAAAGTTACTTTCTAGACATCAAAGATATTTTCACTTCGATTGCAGAAGCGACCGATAAGGTATTGGAACGTAGTGAAAAAGGTGCGTTGACCATCAGTTTGCCACCAAGTTTTGCAATCCAATGGCTGGTACCTCGCTTGGCGGATTTTAATGCCCAAGAACCGGACATCGATGTGCGTATTAAAGCGGTTGATATGGACGAAGGTTCACTGACTGATGATGTTGATGTGGCTATCTATTATGGTCGTGGTAACTGGCCTGGTTTGCGTGCCGATAAACTCTACCAAGAGTTTTTGATCCCACTTTGTTCACCTTCGTTACTTTTAGGTAACAAACCATTAGAATCTCTAAGTGACCTTAAATTACACACCTTGTTACATGATACCTCTCGTAAAGATTGGAAGCAGTTCGCTCGCCAGCAGAATATCGAAGGCATCAATGTGAACCATGGTCCTATTTTCAGCCACTCGACCATGGTGCTTCAAGCTGCTGCGCACGGGCAAGGTGTCGCTCTAGGTAACAACGTGCTAGCCAAACCTGAAATGGAAGCGGGACGCTTAATCGCGCCATTTGATGAGGTATTGGTGTCGAAGAATGCCTTCTATGTGGTGTGTCACGAACAGCAAGCGGATATGGGACGTATCGCGACGTTTAGGGACTGGATGCTGGCAACCGCAAGAAAAGAACAAGAGGAAGTATTGGATGAGCCATTGGATAGCTGAGGGACCTGAAAACGGACCGCTGTTTATTTTTGCTCACGGCGCAGGGGCAGGCATGGAACACGATTTCATGACTGCCGTCGCCAAAGGATTAGTTGAGCAGGGTATACGCGTGGTGCGTTTTAATTTCCCTTACATGGTTAAGCGAGCGGAAGATGGCAAGAAGCGTCCGCCAGATCGTGCCCCAAAACTTCTTGAAGCTTATGAAGAAGTGATCGCTCACTTTACTTCTCAACCTATCGTGATTGGCGGTAAGTCGATGGGTGGGCGTATGTCGAGCTTACTCGCCGATAATGCGCTGGTGGCGGGTGTTGCCTGTTTAGGTTTCCCTTTTCATCCTCCCGGTAAACCAGAGAAATACAAAGGTGAGCATTTAGCGAGTATCGAAAAGCCAACTTTAATCCTGCAAGGTGAGCGCGATACATTCGGCAAGCGCGAAGAGTTCGAAGGCTTTGCATTATCAGAGCAGGTCACAGTGAGCTTTCTGCCAGACGGTGATCACAGCTTTAAGCCACGCAAGAGCTCTGGCTATACAGAGGCAGGTAACATTGCTTCAACAGTGGAGCAGTTAGCGACATTTATTAAAGAGGTGTCCTGTGAAAAGTAAGTGGTTACTCTCATTTACTGGTCTTTCTGGCTTAACATCAGTGGCGCTAGGTGCATTTGCTGCACATGGTTTGAAAGCAAAGTTATCGCCTTATTTACTGGGCGTCTTTGAAACCGGCGTTTTGTATCAGTTCATCCATACTTTGGCTATCGCATTTTGTGCGATTTTGCTGTTGCTCAATTTGGGACAAAAAGCACAAAAGTATTTTTTCATCGCGGCGATTTGCTTTATCATCGGCATCTTTTGTTTTAGCGGCAGTCTTTACGCGCTGGCGCTGACGGGCATTAAGTGGTTTGGACCAATTACTCCTATGGGAGGATTCTTGTTCATGATCGGTTGGTGTCTGTTCTTTTTTGCTGCGTTTAATATCAAAGAGGTCTCCAAGTGAAACAACTAATGCTCTATTGCCGTTCTGGCTTTGAGAAAGAGTGTGCTGGTGAAATTCAGGACAAAGCAACACAATTGGAAGTGTATGGCTTCCCTCGTGTGAAGAAAAACTCAGGTTATGTTGTCTTCGAATGTTACCAAGATGGAGACGCAGATAAGCTAGCAAAAGGCTTAGACTTTAGCGCACTGATTTTTGCACGTCAGATGTTTGCTGTGGCTGCCGAGTTCGAAGCGCTACCAAGCGATGACCGTATCAGCCCAATTCTTGCTGAATTGTCTGAAATCGAAGCATTCCCACGTTGTGGCGATCTGCGTATTGAAACTCCCGATACTAACGAAGCGAAAGAGTTATTGAAGTTTTGCCGCAAGTTCACGGTACCAATGCGTCAGGCGATGCGTGGTAAAGGTCTGATGTGGAACAAAGACAACGCGAAGAAGCCAGTACTGCATATTTGCTTTGTGGCTCCGGGTCATTGTTACGTGGGTTACTCATACCCAGGCAACAACTCGCAGTTCTTCATGGGTATTCCTCGCCTTAAGTTCCCTGCAGATGCGCCAAGCCGTTCAACGTTGAAATTAGAAGAAGCATTCCATGTCTTCATTCCACGTGAGGAATGGGATGAGCGTTTGGCTCCTGGCATGTGGGGTGTTGACCTAGGTGCTTGTCCGGGCGGTTGGACTTACCAATTGGTGAAACGTTCGATGTTTGTTCACTGTGTGGATAACGGCATGATGGCGGATAGCCTAATGGAAACGGGTCAAATTAAACACCACATGGTAGATGGCTTTAAATTTGAACCAGACCGTAAGAACGTTACTTGGATTGTATGTGACATGGTTGAGAAGCCAGCACGCGTTGCGCACCTTATGGGGCAATGGCTGCTAAAAGGTTGGGCGAAAGAAGCGATTTTCAACCTTAAGCTTCCAATGAAAGGTCGTTACGATGAAGTGCTGCAAGATCTTGAAAACCTAAAAATGTTCCTGATTGAGAACAAGGTGAAATTCAAGCTGCAAGCGAAGCACCTATACCATGACCGCGAAGAGATCACGATTCACATTCAATGTCTGTCTAATATCTCACCACACTAAGCTATCGTTTCTATGTGGTTGAACATTTTCAAAAAAGCGCCTAATGCAGGCGCTTTTTTATTGCGGTTTAAGAACCATGACCATTACTTAGTTGCTGGTAGGCCACATCTCTTCCCATTTTACTGATTCCATGTTGTCTTCGATGCTATCTGGCGTTTGAGCAAAAAAGTCTAATCCAGTTTGACGTTCAACTTCGTCAATAGTGGTAATAAAGTTGGCTAACTCTGAGCTTGAAACATCACGATGCGGGACAATGAACGCAATGGCTTCATCAAAGCTTGGATCAAGAATGACTTTGTAAAACGCGCTCGGGATCACCACACCATTACCGATTGTTCCTTCGTTGCCTTGGTAAATCGGTCCAGTCACCACATAAAGTTCGTTGTATTCATTGGCGAGATCACGAACATGTTCTTCTAGAACGCGCCAACCAACTCGGTTAAACCCCGGAAGTTGAGGCGACATGTTGCTCATCAAAAAGCTCTGCTTCATTGACTCTCGGGTGAAGTCCATTGTCGCTGATGGCGCAAGGTGTCCTCTGTCGTAACCTGAGCCTTTGTAGTCCGCTAGGGTAGAGCGCGCGTAATCCGGCATTTCAGTGTCTTCTTTGAAGGAGTTACTGCGTTTGTTGGTGATATTCACGCTTTCAGCGGTAATGTGGTAAGCAACCCAGTCTGCGTTTTTGGTGTCGTAGTTGTACCCAACCGCATAGCCATCTCGGCAGAGGAACTGATCGCTGTTGGTTGAAGGCATACCTTTATCAAGGTGTTGACCGCAAGTTTCAGCAAGAGTAGGGAAGGATAGGAGCGTGACTAAAGATACTAAGATGATGTTTTTCATTATTTTTCTCCGTTATTGGGAGATTTGAAAATAATGAAATTACTCACTAAGACTGTGAATTAGCTTATAAACTAATCAGTATCTTGTAGGTTAATGATGAGGTAAATATCATTGCTGTGAATGTAAAGGGTTACACAACAGATTTTATAAACGTGTTGTCTAACCCAAAACTAGCAGCGTAAAAGAGATACACTTACTCGGCTTTATTTGGTCCGGTAAAGCGAATGTCTTGCAGGTTAAAGCCGAGCTCGATGTCGCATTTCAACGCTGCTACTCGTTTGCATAGACGTGCAGATTCAATGTGTTCATCCAGCTTCTTACGATATTTCGGTACCAGCTCTTCACTTGCGTATGCCGCTTCAATGTCCTCAAACTGAGTGAGAATTTCCTTAGCGGCTTTTGGACCAACACCGGGTACACCCGGTACTTGGCTTGAGCTAATCCCTGTTAAACCCCAGTAGTCGGCAAGCTGAGTGGGTTTCACGCCAAACTCTTTTTCGATAAACGGCTCATCCAACCAACGATGTTGGAAGTAGTCTCGGATTTGCAAAGTTGGGGACAACAATTGGCAATAACCTTTGTCGGTGGAGACGATGGTGACTTTCTCTCCGTGACTTGCGACTTTAGTGGCGAGGGTTGCAACTAAGTCATCCGCTTCATCACCTTCAGATAGCAGTGAGTCGATGCCTTGCTCCCACCACGCTTGTTGAATTGCGTCTAAACCTTGCATCAGGGGCTCTGGCATAGGTTTGCGGTTTTGTTTGTAGTCTGGAAGGATTTCCGCGCGCCAACCTCGGTCTTGCTCGTGGTGATCGAATACCGCGATGATGTGCGTAGGTTGCGCCTCAGATAGGATGCGAGTCAGCGTTCTGCCTGTCGTTGTGATGGTTCTTGCTATGTCAGTTGGATCGGGTTGTGCTGAGTGCACGCGGCGGATCAGGTTTAGGGCATCAATGATAACAAGATGAATAGACATAATGACTTAGCAATAAAAAAGGGGCGGAATGCCCCTAGTGTAACGAAAGCTGAGTTATCTATCGACCACCATTTTCTCGATGGGCAATACGGTAGCATGGTTCATACGCAGTGCCACCCGGCAGTTTCATGCGGTGCTGCTCTACGAAGTCTTTCAACAGCTTGTCGAGTTTTTTCATCAAGACTGGATCGCCATTGATGGTAAACGGACCTTTGCGTTCGATTTCTCGAATCCCTTCCGCTTTAACGTTACCAGCAACAATACCTGAGAAGGCTTGGCGCAGACTTGCAGCCAGAACTTGAGGTTGTTGGTTCAAATGCAGATCTAGGCTTGCCATCGCATCATGAGTTGGTTCAAACGGAAGTTGGAACTCTGGCTCAATTTTTAGCGACCAGTTAAAGCTATACGCATCGCCTTTTTCTTTACGATGCTGACGAACCTCGTCCATTGAGCGTTTCATAATACGAGCAACTTCTGCTGGATCATCAATCACGATTTGGTAGTGCTTCTGACCTTCTTCGCCCAATGTATCGGCAATAAAGGCATCGATTGAGCGGAAGTAGGCTTCACTCTCTTTCGGACCTGTAAGTACGATAGGCATTGGTTGGTCGGCATTTTCTGGGTGCATCATGATACCCAAGATGTACAGCAACTCTTCGGCGGTACCCGGACCGCCAGGGAAGATAACGATGCCGTGCGCCATGCGAACAAAGGCTTCGAGACGTTTCTCGATGTCTGGCATGATCACCAACTCGTTCACGATTGGGTTTGGTGGCTCAGCCGCAATGATTGAAGGCTCTGTCAAGCCAAGGTAACGCTGCTCGGTATAACGCTGTTTGGCGTGACCAATCGCTGCGCCTTTCATTGGACCTTCCATCGCACCAGGACCACAGCCCGTACAGATGTTCAGTTCACGTAGACCCAACTCGTTACCCACTTCGCGAGTGTATTGGTACTCTGTCGCGTTGATTGAGTGACCACCCCAACAAACCACAAGGTTCGGCTCAATGCCGGGCGTCAACGTACCAGCATTACGCAAGATGCCAAATACGAGGTTGGTGATGTGCGTGGCATTGGTGAGGTTAAGACGTTGGTTGTCCGCCAAATGCATGTTTACGTACACGATGTCACGTAAAACAGAGAATAAGTGCTCTTGAATACCCTTGATGATCTCTCCGTCAACGAACGCATGTTCTGGCGGGTTGGCAAGCTCAAGCTTGATGCCGCGTTCGCGTCGAACTACGTTCACATCAAACGATAGGTATTTATCTAACAGCTCTTTTGAGTTGTCGGTATGGCTACCAGAGTTGAGGACCGCGAGCGTACAATTGCGATAGAGCTGGTAAAGCTCACTTGATGCGGTTTTCTTAAGACGTTCAACTTCCAGTTGTGATAGCAAATCCATGCTACCTGCGGGGCTTATATGGGTAATCATAAGGCCTCCTTGCTAGTGCTTTCTTTGAGGGAAGAAACCAACTCACCTACTTAGCTTATACGTGTCGTTCTACTCAGTGGTTGGCAGACTTTGTTTATAGCGTTTAAACAGCTTAGCAGACTGGAAGAGGAGAAACGTGATAACTCGTTGAAAATTTGAGGCAATATGACAAAACAGCACGTAAAAAGTGTTCGTTTGATTGTTTTTTGAACGCTTTTTAGTTCCAGTTGACTTGGTTGTTACCACGCTGTTTGGCGTCTTTTAGCATGTTACCAAGACGGTCGAGGACGTATTCTGGGTTGTCTGCTTCTTTAAATGATGTAGAAACCGCAGTTAAGGTGATCATGATGTTTTGTTCACGGAACTTGAATGGTAATTTGCTGATGTCACGTTGAATGTTTTTCATCAATTCAAGCGTGTATTCTTCTGATTGTTCCGGGATCAGCAAGATGAACTCTTCACCACCAAAACGCGCTACGGTTTCCGTATCTGCAATCCGCTTGTTCATCGTGCGGGCAATGATTTTTAGCGCCTTGTCACCAGCTGTGTAACCGTAGCTATCATTAACCGCTTTGAAGTTATCCACGTCAAACAGCACCACGCGCAAGTTTTGCTGTGAGCGAATCCAACGACGATATTCGAGCTCTAAACGATCGTTAAAAGCCGTGCGATTGTAGACCTTTGTAAGAGGATCAAGCAGCATACGCTGAGCTTGGTCTTCCAAGCGGCGACGGTAATCTTGTGTCGTTTCGAACACTGCTTCCAATTGATTTTTGCTGTAGCTTAGGCGTTCTTGAAGTGCTTGCTCACGCTCTTCTGTCATTCTCAAGCGTTCAGTCAGTGATGCCATTTTTGCCAGCAGTGGCGAAACTTCGCCTTTTAACTCGTCTAAGTCTTGAGCTTGCTCAAGAGACTCTTGGCTGCGTTCAACCAAAGTGGTCATCTCAGCGTTCAGCTCTTGACGATGCTCAAAGTAAGTTTGGTGCTGGTCAACATTCTGATGAACGGTTTTGAGATTGCTAGACAGTGACGTGTTTAACTGTTCTAGGAACTGTTCTGATGATTTACGCTCGTACTTGGTCGCTTCCACGACCAGTTTTAATGTGTGTAGAGTTAATTCAATCAGAGATTCAGCATTGACACCTAAAAGTAACTTAGCGCGAATATCCAACAGTTGATCGCCAGACTCACCTTCAAAATCGAGTTCCGTGATGGTGTGTTGTAGATCGCTTGCAAGGCATTCCAGTTGTGACTTATCAGGACCGTGTTCTAGCTCGCCTAGGTTAAGGCGTGAATTAGAGGTGATTATCTTGAGTGCGCGCTCGTAGATGCTCAGTAGCTTAGTGGCTTGATCGACTTTCTTACCAGCATGGACTTCCGAGAAGCTCATCAGGTTACGCAATTCACGTTTTAACTGCGCAGGCAAGCCGGTGATACGTTGAAGCGTTTCACCACTGTGTTTGATTTGTTCGTCGAGATAACCGTTTTGTTTTTCCATCGTCTTAGATTGCTGTTTGAGCATTCTTTCTAGCACTGCTAAGCGAGGGATCAGCGTACTTACATCTTTATGATGTTCAAGCTCTTGCTGAATTTCGCGCAGGTAGTTGGATACTTGAGAGTTTGAACCCTGACAAGCAGAAGACAATGATGCCACAACTCGCTTAAGAACTTGCTGCTCACGTTGAAATTTGAGCGAAGTATCACGATGAGTCAGCCTGAGTTGGTCAAGTTGACAACTCAGCTGATGAAGCTGCGACTGAATATCGGATTCCAAGATTCCCATGAAGTGACTACGGTTAAGTCCATGTACTACTGACGATTATTTGATAATAACAAAAAACTTTATAGCGTCATCACTGATCACGCTCAACCGTTGTTTAATTATCCGTTTTTTAATATTTTTTTGATGTCGTCCTCATTCTTGTACGAAGAATGAATCTTTATTAGCCCTTGATTGATGGCATGTTGGCAAGCTGTCCTTATGTCACCGGTTGCAAAGCTCGCGGCAGGTGCATTATCAATGGCCTTTAAGAATACCCAATGACTGTGCTTATCTTTCAAACTAACTTCACGTGCTATGTGTGTCGCAAGCAACAGTAGATCGAGCAGTTCTTCATCGTTAATCGCGGTGTAAGCACGCGGCAAGAATGGGTAATCACTGATGCCCATACGAATGATGCGATTGACGTTGTGCTGTGCTGCGAACTCGTCCACCCAGCCTTGGAATTTATCAAAGGTGGCTTCTGCGGAGGCATCGCGATCGGCATTTGGCTCAATGTACAACAAGTTTGCATCTGAGAAATGGTACAAACGTGTTGGCTTCTGAATGCGTTCTGCTAGGAACTCACCAAATGCACGTTCTAACTCTAAGCCAGCTTTGTAACCATGTTGAACGTACATGCTGCGCAAGAATGGCAAATCGATCATCACAAAGCGTAAGCGGTCATTCAACGGCTCGTGGATAAGTTCACCCATTTGCCATTGTTCGAATGTGTCGCTCGACTTCTTCAATGAACGCGATAGCTTGACGTTGAGCATACGTAAGTTACGCAGGCGTGAGCGAGAGTGAGTGAACAGATCATTACGCAGCTTTTCAATCTCAGCTGTTTGACGTTGGTTGATAACACCACGACGCATGATGAATAAGAACATCACCAAAACGGTAATAAACAGTGCGAACGAGATCTTTTGGAATTTACGATGCTCCATTTCAACTTGAGCTAGCTTGTCTGCCTGACCTACATAGTGGATGCTTTGCTCAGCAAACTCTTTTTGTTGGCGGAAGGCATCTTCACTGATTTGGTTAAGCTGCTTTTGCTCTAGGCGCACTAGGCTGATGTATTTTTTATACGCTTGAAGGGATAACTGGTATTCGCCAGCTTGCTCATACCCCAAACCCAGTAAGCGATAGCTTTGCTGTTTAATGAAGCCCGTATCTTCTGGTGCTTTCTCTATCAGGTCTAGCGCTCTCTTGGCATTGACGATCACATCTTTACTGTCATTTTGATGGTATGCCAGACCTGATTTAAGCAGTGCAGCTTTGGCTTCTAGCTGAGGTAAATCAGCGTATTCCAATAAGTCTTTGGAACGGTCTAGGTACTGCTCTGCTAACGCATAGTTGTAAAGCTGAAGGTAAGTGGCAGCTAGGCTCAAACGTATTTTAATAATGCGGTTGATATTCTTACTGGTGCTGTCGTGATCAAGTACATTGAAGTAATGCACCAGCGCGAGGTTGAACTTACCTTGGTAGAAGTAGATATCGCCCATCTGTTCTAGCACGTCAGCCAAAATTGGGGAGCTTGGGTAACTGTCGTAAAAGTCCGCCGCCTGAGAGAGGTATTCAATTGCTTTGTCGTAAACGCGGCGCTCTTGGAATAGTCGAGCCAATAGACGGTTTACCTTTGCTAGTCTGGCTCCACTGTCGCTCTCGATAGATTGCCAGTAACCGTAAAGCAGTTCTGAGAGCGCGAGGTTGTATTTCTTGTTGTTGAGGTAAAATTCGCCTACCGCTGTGTGGTAGTCAATCAGAGTCAGATCTGAGCGATTGTCTTCCAACATGGTTTTAGCTTTAGCATACAAACGCTCAGCGTTTACGGAGTCACCGCTATTTGCTGCGAGCAAGGCACGTTGCATCACTAAGCGGTAACGAACGCTGTCGGTACGCTGTAAAACCGGATTTGCTTCTTCAATCTGCTTTTCGATCTGGCCGAGTTTTTGTTCTGCTGCGGCGTAGTTTTTGTCGTACATCCAAATCATTTGGTTGCGCATCAGTTGCACATCCAAATTCATGTACGGCAATTGGTATTCTTTGGCTAGACGTTCTGCTTCATCAAGGTTGTTGATGGCAGAGCGAATGTTGCCCATTGCATAATCGGCTTGTGCAATGATTTTGTGCGCCTCAATCGTGCTGCTCGGGGTGCGGATACTGCGGTCGGTCTCTTCACGAGACATCGCGGAAGGGCTGCCATTCTCTTGGCGTTCAATCAGCTCGCGTTGCAAAAGGTAGTTTTTGGCCGCTTGTTTTGCTTGTGAAGGTTCGATCTCAGCTAATTGCTGAGCTTCATTGAGCAAAGCGGAAGATAAAATGGTCGCGTGAAGTGGCTGTGCTAACAATAAGCAAAGAAAGCCAATCAGCCTTAATAGACGCGAACTGTCCCAAAACATCCTTTTCGTTCCCTCGAACTGTGTCGTTTTTGAATAAATAATATTAGAGAAAAACGCCCAGCAATCCAACAGATAGCTGGGCGTTTTTGAGTATTTAAGCAATGAGTGTTGAGTATTTAGCTCATTCGCTTTTGATTAAGTACTCAGATTATTGACGAGCCATGCGATTATTGTGCGCTGGCTTGTCTTGTTCCGTTGAGCGGTAAGGGTTGATATCCAAACCACCACGACGCGTGTAACGTGCGAATACGGTTAGTTTCGTTGGTTGGCAGTACTTCATCAAGTCAGTGAAGATACGTTCAACACATTGCTCGTGGAACTCATTGTGTTCACGGAATGAAACCAAGTAGCGAAGCAGCTTCTCACGATCAAGCTTAGCGCCTTGGTAGCGAATTTCTACGCTGCCCCAATCTGGCTGGTTGGTGATCAAACAGTTTGATTTTAGTAAATGGCTGTGAAGTACTTCTTCCACTTGCTCGTTACCTGCAGCGCCGTCTAGAAGCGCTGCATCAAAGTCGTAGCTAGTGATTTCGATGTCTTGATCGTCAATGCATTCACCTTCCATCGTGACAATAGGTTGGTTGGTGTAGTGACTAACTGGATTCACTTCCACAAGTACTTGCTCGCCAGCGCATGCTGATAAATCTTGCGCTAAACGCTCAGTGACTTCTTCCCAAGTAGCAAAACGCGTTTGGTTGTAGCTGTTTAGGTACAACTTGAACGACTTTGACTCAATTAAGTTTGCGCTGGTTGCTGGGATGTAGACTTCGCCAACGGCAACTTGAGGCAAGCCTTTACTGTTTAGCCAAGATAGCTCGTACAGCGTCCAAATATCGTGACCCATAAACGGTAGGCTGTCGCCAAGTTCAAGGTCATCACGGTTTAGGCTGCGAGGTACAGGTTGCAGCAAGCTTGCGTCGTATTGATTTGCGTACTCGGTCTTTTTACCCAGAGTTAGGCCAGCAAGCTCTTTAGCGTCAGAATATTTGCTCATACTTTGTGGTCATTTTCGATTAGAATGGCGAGAATTTTACTGAATCCGCTGATTAATTGCCATCCGGCAGACACCGCGACCTGATAAAAACTAACCAGGAGACCTTCATGACCCAAACCGTTACTCAGGCTCTACAGGACTTTAGCCTGCGCTACCAACAAGCTTGGCAAGACGAGCATAACGAACTGCCACGCAGTGAAGAGCTTGCTGATCTTGTTTCTCCATGTGTAGAAGAGAAACGCGACGGGGCCGTATTGTGGAAAGCATTCCCACGTGAAGAAATGGCGGATTTCACTAACGTTGAGAACGCAATTGAGCTGACGCTGCATGAAGACATCAAAACCTTCTACGGTTCTCAGTACAGCGCTGATATGGACGCAACTTGGCAAGGTAACGAACTGACGTTGCTGCAAGTATGGAGTGATGATGACTTTACTCGTCTGCAAGAAAATATTCTTGGTCATCTAGTCACTCAGCGCCGTCTAAAACTAAAGCCGACGGTATTTATCGCAGCGACAGATGCAGAGTTGGATGTTATTTCTATCTGTAACTTAACCGGTAATGTGATTCTTGAGCGCTTAGGCTCAGACAAACGCGACGTACTGGCTGAGACGCTCATCGAGTTTCTAAGCAAACTAGAGGCTGCAGTGTAAGCATGTACGTTGTTGAGTTGCAGTTTGAGTGTTTTGATAACACTACCGTAAGCGCGGTTGATAAAGCGATTAATGGTCTGATGGACGCATTGCGCTACAACGGTCAGGTGCTTGGTCGTGAGTTTCCTATCGTGATGGGTGATGGCGAGTTTTATGTTCGCGTGGTTTGCCCAGAGCAAGACAGTTTGCACCCTCGTTACCATTCTGATTTCGTCAAAGTGTGCATGAATCGTTTGTCGGAAGCCTCGTTGCTTGCGCCGAAAATGCGCATGTTGGGTCGTGATTTGAACTCAGAAGAAGCGGCGGAAGAAGAGACGCCTAGCTGGCAAGTGCTGTACACCACGTACGTTCATACTTGTTCTCCACTGCGCAGCGGCGAGACACTGTTACCAATTCCGCTTTACCGTAATGGTGCTACGTTGAATGGTGACCACAAAGCGGTGGTGAAATGGCAAACCGAATGGCAAGCGTGTGATGAAATCCAAATGGCAGGTGGCTGTCGTGCTGAACACGCTGCGCTGCATGAAATTTGCGACGCTGACAGTGTGCTGTTCCGTCGAGGTTGGGATTTGCGTGGTCGTATTGAATACATCACCAAGATCCCGACTTATTACTACCAATACCGAGTTGGTGGTGACTCACTGGAAGCGGAAAAAGCGCGCAAGTGTCCCAAATGTGGTGGTGACTGGTTACTAGACGAACCGTTACACGACATCTTCTACTTTAAGTGTGACGATTGCCGAATTGTCTCCAATATCTCTTGGGACCACATCAAGTAGTCTATTTTTAAAAAGCTGGCGTTTATGCCAGCTTTTTTCTATCGCTATAAATGAATCAGGGTTGATTGGTAAAATTTTCTATTATTTATTTTATCAATACATTGATTCGAAAAGCATTTTCATTGACCATTTCTCTCATCCCCTTGATTGTGATCTTTGTTCATGTTCAAAGAAAAATGTAACTTAGTTGCATGGTTTATAAGCATTGAAACGTTTGCTTCTCAAAAATTTCAAATAATATCCATATCCTTTTTGAGGTTTTGGGAAGAGGGCCCCTTCCGAAAATATATATAAAAAAATAATCTGGAAGGAATTGAGATGACTTTATTTAAACGAAGCCTAATCTGTATTGCAGTTGTCGGTTTGATGGCTGGTTGTAACGATGATGAAACCAAATACGTAGAGGTACCATCAGATTACAGTCCAGTGGTCGCAGAGGGTAAAACGCTAACTAACACACCTGACGTCGTCGTCAAAGGTGAAGCAACGCAAGATGACGAAGTCACCATTGCTATCGCGGCGACATCGGATTTACATGGTCGCTTGTTTGGTTTTGACTATGCGCTAAATGCCGTAGACGATGACGCTGGTATTACCCGCATCGCAACCTTGCTTGCTGGCCAAAAAGCGGCACATCCAAATATGATCCTGATTGATATCGGTGATACGGTTCAGGGCAACTCCGCGCAGCTATTCAACGATGACCCAACTCACCCTGTGGTTGAGAGCATGAACTCTCTTGGCTTTGATGTTTGGGTACCAGGCAACCATGAATTTAACTTTGAGCGTTCGTTTGTCGATCGCAACCTCGATCATTTTAATGGTGCGGTCCTGTCTTCTAACATCAAGTGGGAAAGTAACGATGTGAACTACATTCGCGCGTTCCAAATGTTTGAAGTGGAAGGTGTGAAAGTGGCGATCGTTGGTCTAACGCCATCGAACGTGCCGAACTGGGAAGCCTCAGCTCCGGATCACTTCAAAGGTTTGAAGTTTGAGAACGAATTGGACGCAACCAAAGAAGCGGTTGAACAACTGGTGTCTAAGTACAATCCAGATGTGATTGTGGGTGCGCTTCACCTTGGTCGCCAAGAAGACGGTGGTGTGGGCGTTTATGAAATTGCGTCTGCAATGGCGGATAAATTCGACGTTATTCTAGCGGGTCACGAACACGCGAACTACATCGAGCAAGTGAATGCGGACGGCACAGTCACACCAATCAGCAAATCAACATCAGAAATCGGCGGCGAAAATACGTTGATTGAAGATAAAGCCAAGTCTGGCGAATACACTCAAGATAACCGAGCACAAAGCGTGAAAATCATTGAGCCAGGTAAGTGGGGTGCTTACCTTGCCAAAGCTGAGATTCAACTGAAGAAAGTCGATGGTAAGTGGACAATGGAAGACACCACGTTAACCAACATCGGCACGAAGAAGGTCAAAGAAGAGCAGGCTCTACAAGCGAAATTCCAATACGTGCATGATATTTCGGTTGAAGACGCGACGCGCGAGCTTGGTCGTGTAACGGGCAACTTCACACCAAGCGCATCAGGCTTCCCAGATGAAGCGACCGCGACGGATTACAACTACACCGCAGAGCGTCTGTACTCGACGATTCACCTTGCGAAAGTGGTTGATACACCATTGATGGATGTGATTAACCAAATCCAAATGCAGCAAATCGAAGCGGCGATGGGTAAAGGTAACGGCGCGATAGTCTCTGCAGCATCTCTGTTCTCTGATCAATCTAACTTAATAGACAACGAAGTGTACACCAAAGGTAAGTCGACTAACTTGTATAAATACGACAACACTTTGCTTGGTGTGGAGATGACAGGTGCCAACCTAAAACGCTTCATCGAATGGTCTTACTCTTACTTCAACCAATACCAACCGGGTGATATTACCGTTTCGTTCAAGAAAGGCGCTCCTGCTTACCTATACGACCAATTTGATGGTGATATCGAATTTACTGTGGATCTGAGTAAGCCGTCTCTTGAGTTGGATGAAAACAATACAGTGACGAATGAAGGCAGCCGCGTCAACATCACTAGCATTGGCGGTGAACAGTTCGATCCTAATGCAACTTACAAAGTGGCAATGAACAGCTACCGCTTTGGTTCGCAAATCCAGAAGTTTGGTTGGGCGAGCAAAGATGACGTGTTCTACGACTCAGTGAATGAGCCGGTATACGCAATCCGCGATATGTTGACGGCTTATGTTGAGAAGAACAAAGGCATCAACGTGGCAGATTTTAATGGCAACGTTGGTAACTGGTCGTTCACGCAATACCTGCCAAGTGGTGAAATTACGACACTAAGAGAAGGTAAAGGCAAGGCGCTGTGGGATCAATTGAAGAACATGGAAATCTGTGTCTCGATTGATTTGGAAAACCCGAAATACCCTGCAATTGTTAAGTCTGTGAACATCAATGATTCGTCTAGCTACTTTGTTAACCCTAACAAAGACGCGGCGACGCTTGATGAGAAAGTCGCAGGTTGTAACCCAACTCATTAATCCTGCATATGGGCGCGGTAAGTATTACCGCGCCTAATTTTACTCGCTTGAGGTAAAGACTGTTTGAGTGATGTAGAAGAGCGCTTCATGATCAAAAGAATCTATAACCGATGGGGTTTCACCCTACTGATTACCCTTATCTCCACGCTTATCTTCCAATTTTCGTCGTCGTGGAGTGAAGATTTCCGTCCTAAATCTCGTCAGCAACAAGAGTTTGTTGAAGCGACCGTCACTCGTTCGATTTCAAACCATGTTGCGCCAGATCCGCTCGTGCCGGATGTGATGACAGGTAAACAAGTCTTCATAGCAAAAATTCTTGAAGGAGAGAGCGAAGGTTTAGAGGTAGAAGTCACCAATCCACTCAGTCGTCAGCACAACGTGTATGTCAGTGAAGGTGATACCTTCATCATGATGATCCGCGAAACCACCAATGGTACCGTTTATTGGGCGTATAACCACAAACGCTCAGACGCGATTTACCTTATGCTTGTGCTGTTCTGTGCGCTGCTACTGAGCTTTGGCAAGAAAGAGGGCATCAACTCGATGGTCGCGCTCTATTTTACCGCGGCATTGATTGTTGGCGTGTTGGTGCCAAGTATTTTCGCTGGCTGGAATCCGATGCTGGTTAGTATTTTGCTGATGGTGGTGATCATCGTGGTCAGCTTTATTCTCGTCTCTGGCTATAACCGTAAGAGTTTATGTGCCATGGGCGGCACATTATTGGGTGTGATCGCCGCAGGTGTAATGGCGCAGTGGTTCGGTGAAATGGCGCACTTGTCGGGCATTTACCTCGACAAAGGCGAAGACGTGATTTACCTAACGTCGGTAAAGATGGGCATCCGTTGGTTGATGTTCGTGACGATTGTCGTTGCTGCACTTGGCGCTGTTATGGACGTTGCGATTTCGATTGCATCAGCGTATGCGGAGCTGCAACAAACCGACCCGAAACTCAAACCAAAGCAGTTGGTTAGAGCGTCGATGAATATTGGTCGAGACATCATGGGCACCATGACTAACACCTTGATTTTGGCGTTTGCTGGTGGATCGTTAACAACCATCATGATGGTATGGGGGCTTAACATGCCTGCGAGCCAGTTTATGAATATGCCGCTGGTGGGACTTGCAGTGGTGAATGCGTTAGCGGGCAGTGTAGGCATTGTGCTTACTATCCCGTTTACTGCGTTTTTAGCGCCTTATGTGTTTAAACATCCGCAAGTGGATACGCAGCAAGAACAGGAGCAAAAGAAGCTTGAGCAAGACGAAGTTCAGCTGTTCTAGCGATATAAAACCGCAATGAAAACAAATGCAAAAAGGGCGCTCCGATGAGCGCCCTTTTTAAGTTTAAAGTGTTGTAGAAAGAGGGGATTACCAACCTTTCACTACACCACCTTTGAAGATGTCTTTCGCTGCTTCGTAAACTTCATCTGTTTGGTATGCTTTCACGAAGTTTTGTACGTTAGCTGCTTGAACGTTGTCTTCACGAGCAACGATAAGGTTTACGTATGGAGACTCTTTGTCTTCTACGAAGATACCGTCACGCTCAGGTGTTAGGTCAATTGAACTTGCGTAAGTTGTGTTGATGATAGAAACCGCAACGTCATCAAGAGAACGTGGAAGCTGTGCTGCGTCTAGTTCAACGATAGTGATGTTTTTCGGGTTACCTACGATGTCACGTACTGTTGCCAGTAGACCAACGCCATCGCGCAGTTCGATCAGACCTTGTTGCTCAAGAAGTAGAAGAGAACGACCTAGGTTAGTTGGATCGTTTGGAACCGCGATGCGAGCACCATCTTCAATTTCATCTACTGATTTTACTTGCTTAGAGTAACCAGCGATAGGGTATACGAAAGAGTTGCCTGCAGTTACTAGCTTGTAGCCACGATCTTTTACTTGCTGATCTAGGTATGGCTTGTGTTGGAACGCGTTTGCGTCGATTGAGCCATCATCTAGTGCTGCGTTTGGTGTTACGTAATCGGTAAAGGTAACCAACTCAACATCCAGGTTATATTTCTCTTTAGCAACTTTTGCTGCAACTTCCGCAACTTGAGCTTCAGCACCTGCCATTACGCCAACTTTTACTTTGTTCACGTCGACTTCTTTGTCACCACAACCAGCAAGAACCAGTGCAGAAGCGGCAGTTGCAACAGTCAAAAGACTCTTAAGGCTAAATTTCATCGTTATCTCCTTATAATTGGTATTTTCAATTCTTATCTGTGGTCTACGCGGCGTACGATTGCATCACCGATAGACTGAATAATTTGTACTAGAACAATCAGCATCACGACGGTTACTGCCATGATGACTACATCATAACGGTGGAAGCCATAACGGATAGCTACGTCACCAAGACCGCCGCCGCCTACCGTACCCGCCATTGCTGAGTAGCTTACAAGTGTTACTAGGGTAATCGTTACTGAGTTAACAATAGTCGGCATTGCTTCAGGAAGCAGAACTTTTGTGATGATTTGTGTTGGTGTTGCGCCCATAGATTGTGCAGCCTCAACCAAACCTGATGGTACTTCCAGCAGTGCACCTTCAATGAGACGCGCCACAAATGGGATTGCACCGATAGTCAAAGGAACAATCGCTGCTGTTGTACCGATAAAGGTGCCAACCAACAGTTTGGTTACTGGAATAATCGCAACCATCAGCACTAGGAAAGGAACCGAGCGACCAATGTTAACGATGGCGCCAAGCACGCGATTAAGTTTAGTGTTCTCCAGCAAGCCACCTTTTTTAGTGGTGTGCAAAATTACGCCTAGTGGAATACCAACAGCAAAACCAACGATGCCAGCAACCGCAACCATGTATAGGGTTTCCCATGTTGCGCCCAAAAGTAGGTTGCTGTTTAGGCTCAGCCATTCAGAAATCGTATTAAAGGACATAGCCAAGTACCTCTACTTTCACGTTGTGCTCACGCAGGAACTCAATCGCTGCGTTATCGTCTTCTTCGTTACCAAACAGCTCTGCGACCATCATGCCGAACTTCACGCCGCCAGCGTAATCCAGATCAGAACTTAGGATGCTTACGTCGATGTTGTACTTACGAGCGATTTGCGTCATCAGAGGGGCATCCACGGTTGCGCCAGTAAATTCTAGGCGAACCAATGGATAGCTGTTTTCTACGCGCGTGGTTTGTAAGCGTGCTTGGTAATCTTCTGGGATAGAAAGATCCAAAGTAGAGCGAATGAACTCGTGCGCCAGTGCAGTCTTCGGATGCGCGAAGATTTCACCAACGGTGCCTTTTTCCACTAGCTCACCATCACCGATGATCGCTACTTCGTGACAGATGCTCTTAACTACTTCCATTTCGTGAGTGATCAGAAGAATGGTGATTTCGAGCTTGCGGTTGATTTCTTTTAGTAGTTCTAAGATGGACTGAGTCGTTGCTGGATCCAGTGCACTGGTTGCTTCGTCACACAGCAAAACGCTAGGGTCAGATGCCAGTGCACGTGCAATCGCCACGCGTTGCTTTTGACCACCACTTAGGTTTGCTGGGTAGCTTTCATGCTTGTCTGAAAGACCAACGAGTTTAAGTAGCTCAGTCACTTTTGTTGTGATTTGCGCTTTGTCTTTGCCTGCTAGCTCAAGAGGGAGTGCGACATTGTCGAAAACGGTGCGAGACGACAGCAGGTTAAAGTGTTGGAAGATCATCCCGATGTTACGGCGAGTTTCTCCCAATTGCTTTTTGCTTAATTTGGTTAGATCAACGCCATCTACGATGATGGAACCCGATGTCGGGGCTTCCAGCATGTTCACACAGCGGATTAGGGTACTTTTACCCGCGCCCGATGAGCCAATAACACCGAAGATGGTGCCCTTCGCGATATCTAGATTAATGTCCTTAAGGGCAAGAATTTCCTTACTGCCTTGGTAGAACACTTTATTGACGTTTTTTATTTCTATCATGTTTCAACCTGCACAGAGATACTGGGAACTTCGCTGTTAAAAACGGCTTTTAACAGGAGTAAATTTTGAACTCTATCTCAATTCTCAGTTGATGCTATGGGTTAAGTAGTATTAAGTCAATAGATATTTTTACGTCTAGACGTCTAGACGTCTAAATGTATGGATGTTCTGTTGGGAAAGGAAAACAGAGAATGTTTGGCGGAAGGACATATATAAGAGGGATACTCAAGATTTACCGATTCTCGGACGACAAATCAACTGTTTTGTCGCCCACTCACACCAATTAGATAGTGTGAGTGCTTATAAGGTATGTAATAATCTGATAAAACCGAGTAAATAGAGAAATACGTTTTGGCAAAACCTGCTGTTTTTATCGACCGTGACGGCGTGATCAACGTTGACCACGGCTACGTTCATGACGAACATGATTTTGAGTACATTGACGGTGTCTTTGAAGCGACAAAAGCGCTGAAAGATAAAGGCTACCTGCTGGTGCTTGTGACCAATCAATCTGGCATTGCACGTGGTAAATTCAGCGAAGACCGTTTCTTGTCTCTGACTCAATGGATGGACTGGAACTTCGCTGATAATGGCGTTGAGTTCGACGGCATCTACTACTGCCCGCATCATCCGGAGCATGGCATTGGCGAGTACAAGCAAGATTGTGATTGTCGTAAGCCAAAACCAGGTATGTTTATTTCTGCGCGTGACTTCTTGAAGATCGACATGGAGAAATCTGTGATGATCGGCGACAAAGCCGAAGACATGATGGCAGCAGAAGCGGCAGGCGTTGGCACTAAGATTTTGGTTCGCACTGGTAAGCCAGTAACAGAACAAGGCGAAGCGATTGCAACGGTAGTATTAGATAGCATTGCAGACGTACCTGCGTACCTAAACAAGTAATCTTCATTACTGACTGAGATAAGGGAAGCCGCTGCTTCCCTTTTGTTTGATTCCTTCTTTTAGTCTGAATACTTATGAGCAAAAAACTCACCATTCTTGATATCGCGAAACTGGCTGGCGTGGGCAAGTCGACGGTCAGTCGTGTGCTTACCAATGATCCCAAGGTAAAACCGCAAACGCGTGAGAAGGTAGAGCAAATCATTCGTGAATCAGGTTATGTGCCCTCAAAATCGGCTCAGTCGATGCGTGGCGGCAGCCAAAAGGTGATCGGTGTGATCATCTCTCGTCTGGATTCGCCATCAGAGAACCGCGCCGTTGGTACCATGCTCAACGCTTTGTACTCGGCAGGGTATGACGTGGTGATCATGGAGAGCCAGTTCGATCGCGATAAAACCAATGAACATTTGGATGTGCTCAAACGTCGCAATGTCGATGGCGTGATCGTGTTTGGTTTTACTGGGTGTGATGAACAAGCTTTGGCGGATTGGGGCAATCGCATTGTCGTGATCGCGATGGACACGCAAATGGTTTCCTCGATCAACTACGATAACCAAGGCGTTATCGATATGGCGCTCTCCCACCTGGAACAACAATCTATTTCTCGTATTGCCTACATTGGTGTTGATCCAGAAGACCGCACTACAGGTCTCGCTCGCCTAAATGCTTACCAAGCTTGGTGTGAGAAAAAGCGCATCGAACCATGTTTTAAAACTGGCAAGCTTAGCCACGAAAGTGCGTATCAGCTGGTGGATCACGTTCTTCAATCCGATACACAAGCCATTGTTTGTGCCAGTGATACCATCGCTCTAGGTGTGATTAAACGTCTGCAAGAAGTGGGACGTGAAGATGTGGTGGTTACCGGTGTGGGTGGTAACGAATTGCTTTCTTTTCTCTTCCCGAATGTCTTCAGCGTAGATCCAGGCTACTCTCATGCTGGTGAAAAATCCGCTAACATGCTGATTAATCAATTAAATGGTGATGAGTCTGTGGTGCATTTTACCCAGCAGCCTATCCGTCGTTAATCCTCCTTTCGATGATCTGCTCTAAAATTATACTGTGATCATTCTCAATTAATGGGACTGTTCCCATTTTGTTTTTGAATGCGAAGTGGCAATATTAAAATTATCGAGTGGGAATGTTCCCATTATAAAAATAAAACGATGAATTGAATGTATCCAATACAGGGTGGACAAAGTTATGAGTAAGATTGCGCGTCAAGATGTACAGCGTCTTATTGAGCTGGTCGGGGGATCGGACAATATTGCCAGTGTAAGCCACTGCTTAACTCGCTTGCGTTTCGTGTTGAATGACACTGACAAAGCCGATACAAAACAGTTAGATGCACTGTCTATGGTGAAGGGCTGCTTTACCAATGCCGGTCAATTTCAGGTCGTTATCGGCACTGAAGTTGATGAGGTTTACAAAGTACTGATCGAGCTTAGCGGCAAAAGTGAATCGAGCAAAGATGAATCTAAGAACGCTGCTCGTCAAAACATGAACATCGTTGAGCGTGGTATTTCCCACCTTGCTGAAATCTTTGTACCACTGCTACCAGCGATCATTACCGGTGGTTTGATTCTTGGTTTCCGTAACGTGATTGGCGACATCAAGATGTTTGATGGTCAAACGCTAACGGAAATCAGCCAGTTTTGGGCAACGGTACACTCTTTCCTATGGCTAATTGGTGAGGCGATCTTCTTCTTCCTACCGGTTGGCGTGTGTTGGTCGACAGTGAAAAAGCTTGGCGGTACTCCGATTCTGGGTATCACATTGGGCGTGACTCTGGTTTCGCCACAGTTAATGAACGCCTATTTAATTGGTAAGCAAGTGCCTGAAGTATGGGACTTTGGCTTATTCGCCATCGAGAAAGTGGGCTATCAAGCGCAAGTGATTCCAGCGATGCTTGCTGGTATGGCTTTGGCGTTTATTGAAACCAACTTAAAACGCATCATTCCTTCTTACCTCTACCTCGTGGTCGTGCCGTTTGTCTCTATCATCGTGTCTGTGATTCTTGCGCACTCTATCATTGGTCCATTTGGTCGTATGTTGGGTGACGGCGTTGCTTTCGCAGCAAAAGCAGCCATGACGGGTGACTTCGCAATGATTGGCTCAACCATCTTCGGTTTCCTATATGCGCCATTGGTAATTACCGGTATTCACCACACCACTAACGCGGTTGATCTTCAACTGATGCAAGAGCTAGGTGGCACGCCAATTTGGCCTTTGATTGCACTTTCAAATATTGCTCAAGCGTCTGCAGTAGTCGGCATCATTATCATCAGTAAAAAACACGGTGAGCGTGATATCTCGGTGCCTGCGGCTATCTCTGCTTACCTTGGTGTGACTGAGCCAGCGATGTACGGCATCAACTTGAAATACAAATTCCCAATGCTGAGCGCGATGATCGGTAGTGCGATTGCCGCTGCTATCTGTGGTAGTGCAGGTGTGATGGCGAACGGCATCGGTGTGGGCGGTTTGCCGGGCATCTTGTCTATCCAACCGCAGTTCTGGGGCGTATTTGCTCTGGCGATGTTGGTGGCGATTGTCGTCCCAGTAGCGCTGACGCTTGTGTTGTATAAGCGCGCACAGATGAAAGGCGAGTTAGAAACCGCTAACGCGTAATTCAAACTGAGGCAGCGATTTGGCTGCCTCGTTTATCTCCTCTATTTTTTAAGATTTTTAAGTTTCCGTTTAATGGTAAGTGAGCGTTAGAAATGGCAATGACCAAGCATGATGAGAGCTGGTGGAAAACCGCAACCATCTACCAAATTTACCCAAAAAGCTTTTGTGACAGTGGAAGTAAAGGCACGGGCGATATTAAAGGGATCATTTCTAAGCTGGATTATCTAAAACACCTTGGTGTGGATGCGATTTGGCTGACGCCGGTTTATCAATCACCAATGATCGACAACGGTTATGACATTTCCGATTACTATGCGATCAACCCAGATTTCGGCACCATGCAAGATTTCGATACCCTGTTGGCTGAGGCTCACCAGCTGGGTATTCGAATCATCATGGATATCGTGGTGAATCATACTTCGACAGAACATAAGTGGTTCCAATCGGCATTGGGTGATAAAAACAGCCCATACCGTGATTACTACATCTGGAAAGATCCGGTTGATGGCGCAGAGCCAAACAACTGGCAATCTAAGTTTGGTGGCAACGCTTGGGCGCTGGATGAAAAAACGGGTCAGTACTATTTGCACCTTTTTGCTAAAGAGCAAGCGGACCTAAACTGGGAAAACCCGGTAGTGCGTGAAGAAGTGAAAGAAGTCATCAGCTTTTGGGCAGAAAAAGGTGTGGATGGTTTTCGTCTTGACGTTATCAACCTGATTTCCAAGCAACAAGACTTCCCAAGTGACGATATTGGTGATGGTCGCCGTTTCTACACGGATGGTCCTCGCGTACATGAATATCTTCAAGAGATCAGTGAAGCCGTGTTCCAAAAATATGGCAGCGTGACGGTGGGTGAAATGTCGTCCACCACGCTAGAGCATTGTCAGCAGTATTCAGCGCAAGATGGCAAAGAGCTGTCAATGGTGTTCAATTTCCACCATCTTAAAGTCGATTACCCGAATGGTGATAAGTGGACGAAAGCGCCGTTTGATTTCATCCAACTAAAACAGATCTTCAACCATTGGCAAACCGGCTTAAATGGCAAAGGGTGGGGCGCGCTATTTTGGTGTAACCACGACCAACCACGCGTTGTGAGCCGATTAGGTAACGACGAACAATACCGTGTTGAATCTGCCAAAATGCTTGCGGCATCGGTACACATGATGCAAGGCACACCTTATGTTTATCAAGGTGAAGAGATCGGCATGACCAACCCGGGCTACACCGAAATCAGCCAATATCGCGATGTTGAAAGCACGAACATGTACGAAATCATGGTTAATCGCGATGGTGTATCTCACGACGATATGATGGCGATTTTGGCGCAGAAGTCGCGTGATAATTCACGTACCCCAATGCAATGGAACAGCGCGAAACATGCGGGTTTTACTGAAGGCACGCCGTGGCTAGAGGTGGCTCAGAACTATTCTGCAATCAACGCGGAAGCGGCGATTGCTGATTTGAACTCAGTGTTCTACTTCTACAAGCGCTTGATTGAACTGCGTAAACAGGTTCCGGTGATCACTGATGGTCGTTACGAGGACCTGTTGCCTGAGCACAAACGTATTTTTGCTTACGCACGTCAGAACGATAAGCAAACGCTACTATGTATCAACAACTACTACGGTGAAGAAGCGGAGTGTGTACTACCAGATCGTTTTGATATGAGTAAAGCCAAGAACCTGCTTTCCAACTATCAAAATGCGACCAGCGCGATTGCTTCTAGTCATCAGGTATTGCGTCCTTACGAAACTCGCATCTTGCTGATTGAAGAGTAAAAATTAAGCTTCCCCTAAGGATTTCGGTCCTAAACAAAAGGCTTTGGAGTGCTCCCCAAAGCCTTTGCTTTTTATCTAAATAAGATTTGATGGCTGAATTAAGCTTTTTCGATCTTATTCAAAGTTACTTTCGTTTCTCTCACTTGAATCTGTTCACTCTTTAGCAGTTCTACTTGCTCAATGAATCCTAGAGTTGGGTTAAACCAGCGTTCAGCAGAACTCTCAAACTCTTTTGAATCGATCAATTCCATACCGTCACATACAAGGTTATAAGTATTTTTCTCGGTTAGGTATGCCGCTTCAACCGATTTACCGGAGACATTAAACGTCTTACGGGCACCTGTTTCTCCAACTTGTTGGCTCCAAGTGGTTTTACACTGAGCGTTATCAGCTAACGCGTTTACCCAAGGATTATCATCAAAGGAATCAAGCATGCGTTTCACTTGCTCTCCTGACAAATCTACGATTACAGATACGAGATGTTTGCTGATATCAATGTTTGGATCCTTCTCTTTCACCGTTGACCCCTCTAACCGAAATAGAGGGCTGCTGTTCATCATCATGACGTTGGATAGAGAGTCAATGAGATAAAGGTCGGTAACTTCATGCAGCGCACCGTCAATACCAGCGAAGTAAATGGTATTACCTTCTTGCTCGCTACTGTCTAGGTAGAACTGTGTAATGCCGTTGTTTTCCAGAAGTTGGATAACGGGAATAAAAGGGTCATCTTGCTGGGTGTCGCGTAGTCGGTCGATGAGCTTTTGAACAGCCATTGGCTCAAAGCTTATCGTTATAGGTTCGCCCTGTTGACCGTCAGCAGAAGTGACGTAGTGAAGCTTTGTACTTGCTTCAGGTTTGAAAGATGAGTTTTGGATTGGGTAGTCGAAGCTTGATTGTGGACCTTTGCTTTCGCTTGTAGAACCAGAAGAAGAACCGCCCCCTCCACAGCCGTAAAGTGCGATCGTAGCTGCTGCGAGAAGCGTCATTTTTTTAAGCATGAGTTTACATTCCTAATTTTAGAAGGCTGATAAATCGAGCCGTTATTTGAATGTCGCCATGCTAAGTTTTGAGTGAGAAAAAGGGCAAAAAACAAAAACTAATAGAGTTAAATGAAAGCTTAATTTTATATTTAGGTCTTTGTTTTTTCTGGGTTAATGTCTTCTTCGATATTGGTGCAGTATTCTTCAATTAATGCCTTCCAGCGCATCACAATTTCCTTTTCTTTAATACTGACACGCAACTTCTTCCAAGGCTGTAAGCAGGTTTCTTTCGATTCCGGCTGAGACAAACGACTGAATAACTCTTCAGAAGGCATAACACGTAAAAGAGCTACGAGCGATTCCATGTAATTTAAGCGGAACTGATCAAGCTTATTTTGCTTGTAGGCAATATGAGATACAAAAGTGTAAATCAGGGCATTCTGAATTAATGAGTCTCCCGCCGGTGTCGTCAATAAGGTTTTCGCCTTATCAAGATTGCCGAGTTTGTAATTGAGGATACCCATCCATAAGTTCAGTTCATCGGGTAAGGCATCGAACTCGGACTGTACTTGATAAAGAAACCCTTCGAGTTTGGTTTGATTTTGTTCGTACAACGCGAGATGGCGAGCTATCGTGATGGCAGTAAACTCATCCATGTTTTTAATACCATCCATTGAGAATTGCTCATCCAGTAGCATCTTCTCGTGTGCATCGGTTAACTGCCAATTGCTCTGAGAAGGCGCAGGCAAATTAAAGTATTGAGCGATATCTGCATGCATACGAAAGATATCTGATTGTAGATGACTGATACGGAGCTCGTATTGATTACGAAACGCCAATTTGCCCGTCGCTGGGTAAATTAGGTTCATTTGTGCTTTGAGTCCCCCTTCTGTGGAGTCATCTTTTAGCTCAATGTTGAGCTGATAATCGCTGGTTTGCATGTTTCGTGCGCCAGGGAAATAAGGGGTTTCATTAATTGGATCGAGAAAGTAGCTCGGCGCATCTTGGTTAGCGATATCGGTATAAGGATACTCGACTTGTTGCTGCAACAAGATCGCTTTCACTAGAGTTCGGTACTCACGAGCAGTGGTGCCTATAGCATCAACACGGTTCAGCAACAATTCTACTTTAGGGATTAAGAGTTGGTTTCGAGTTTGCTGAGTTGAAATGCCTTGCTGTTGCCACAGCGTCACCCCAAGCCCAATGCTCATTAGCGCAAGTGCGGCGCATAAGCCATAAACAAGTTTGAATTTGTGAGACGCAGGGGCAAGGTTGCTCTTAGCTGGCTCTTTGGTTTGCTGAGCCTTCTGGGCTGGAGGTAGCAATTGAATATTGGCTGGATTAAGGAAGTAACCTTTACGTGGGTAGGTGACCAACAATTTGGCTGCATCGTGCTCCGGCAAGTGTTCTTGAAGCAAAGCTCTGAGTGTACTGATTCGGTTGGTTAGGACATTCTTTGAAATGAACTTACTTTGCCAAATGGTCTCGATGATGGTTTCAGCAGAGAGTGGGTGTCCAACACTGGTGAGCAACAGCTCCAGTAACTCGACGGTACGCGGCTCAAGATCGATACTGACTGCTTGTTTATGCAGAGTTTGAGTCTCTGGATTGTAGATAAGCTCGCCAATAGCAATCTGACTTTTGGTTTGTTTGGCTTGTTGTAGAAAGTCTCGCATACCATCATGAGTGATTAGTGAATGGCGAGATATTATATAGTCATTGGAGCGCAAAATCTTATAAATTGCGCTCCAATCATCATGGAAAGGCTATGAACCGTAGCTCACCGAATAGCGATGCGGTTTATGGTTCATCGCAAGCACGAGGTTCAGTGCGAAGGCTCCAAGTATCGACAACCCAATAACCCAAGGCGTGACGAAGAAGAAAGACGCAAACAAGATACATGCGTCAATTGCCATCTGGGATTTACCTACAGAAATACCGAACTTATCTTGGATGAATAAGCACAATACGTTAAAGCCGCCCAAGCTTGAACGATGACGGAATAGGATCAACATACCCAAGCCCATCAGCAAGCCACCCGCTACCGCGCAGTAAATTTCGTTGATTGATTCCAATGAAATCAGTAAATACAGGTGATCAGCAAAGATAGAAACCAAAGCGCCAGAAATTGCACTGTTAATGGCAAAGTGACGACCGAAGCGTTTCCATGCGAGCAAGTAAAAAGGACAGTTGGCTAAAAAGTAAAGCACACCAAACGTAAAAGGTGTAAATTGGCTAATAAGCAGAGCCAATCCGGTTGTGCCTCCGGTTAAGAGGTTCGCGGATTGGAGAAAGAAAACGCCTTGAGCTACCAAAAAGGTACCTGTAAGAATTGCCATCCAGTCTTCTTTTCTTGAGTGTTTTTCCATCTAATATGCAGTCGTTTGTGATAATTCGGGCGTGCATAGTAGTAAAAAGATGATCTTTTCGGTAGCTAGAGGGTAAAATTTGCGGTAAACCTATGTAATTGTTGTTTTACAGGGTGTAAAGCACAAAATTGACAGTCAGGGAATCATGGTTAAACGATTGCAACATCGTCATGATATTTCTTGCTTGTCACCATGAAAAAACTGCATGAGAAAAATTGTAAATTTCTCTTTATGACCTAGATCAAATTATGTAGAATGCGCGCCATTAGGTCGACGAAAACGTTTGCGTTAGGTCGTTATTCAGTTTTTTTGCAACTTTCAGTACCAATCTGAGTCAGGAGATACAGATGCTTAAGCGTGATATGAACATCGCAGATTACGATGCGGAACTGTTCGCAGCTATCCAGGAAGAGACTCTTCGCCAGGAAGAACACATTGAACTTATCGCTTCTGAAAACTACACAAGTCCACGTGTAATGGAAGCTCAAGGTTCTCAGCTAACGAACAAATACGCTGAAGGCTACCCAGGCAAGCGTTACTACGGCGGTTGTGAGTACGTAGATAAAGCTGAAGCACTAGCAATCGATCGTGCATGCCAACTATTTGGTTGTGAGTACGCGAACGTACAGCCTCACTCAGGTTCTCAAGCAAACAGCGCAGTTTACATGGCGCTTCTAAACCCAGGCGACACAGTTCTAGGTATGAGCCTAGCGCACGGTGGTCACCTAACTCACGGTTCACCAGTAAACTTCTCTGGTAAGCACTACAACGTTATTCCTTACGGTATCGACGAAGCAGGTCAAATCAACTACGACGAGATGGAACAGCTAGCGCTTGAGCACAAGCCTAAGATGATCATCGGTGGTTTTTCTGCTTACTCGCAAATCGTTGATTGGAAACGCATGCGTGAAATCGCAGACAAAGTTGATGCTTACCTATTCGTAGACATGGCGCACGTTGCTGGTCTAATCGCAGCAGGCGAGTACCCGACTCCAGTTCCACACGCTCACGTTGTGACAACAACGACGCACAAAACGCTAGCAGGTCCTCGTGGTGGTCTTATCCTTTCTAACGAAGGTGAAGAGCTGTACAAGAAGCTGAACTCAGCGGTATTCCCTGGCGGCCAAGGTGGTCCTCTAATGCACGTTATTGCTGGTAAAGCTGTAGCGTTCAAAGAAGCGATGGAACCTGAATTCAAAGCTTACCAAGCTAACGTAGTGAAAAACGCGAAAGCAATGGTTGGTCAATTCCAAGAGCGTGGTTACAAAATCGTATCTAACGGTACTGAGAACCACCTATTCCTAGTTGACCTAATCGACAAAGACATTACAGGTAAAGATGCAGATGCAGCACTAGGTGCAGCAAACATCACAGTAAACAAGAACTCGGTTCCAAACGACCCACGCAGCCCATTCGTAACGTCTGGTATCCGTGTTGGTACGCCAGCAATTACTCGCCGCGGCTTCACTGAAGATGACGCGAAAGAGCTAGCAAACTGGATGTGTGATGTTCTAGATAACATCGGCAACGAGGAAGTTATCGAAGCGACGAAGCAGAAAGTTCTAGAGATCTGTAAGCGTCTACCAGTTTACGCATAGTTCTCTGTGTAAATTCGCTTTCTTTGCAAAGTAGTACAGGCTGACTCGTTCTATTTCTGCGATTCAGTGTGATAATTTGATTGATGAAAGGTCCTCGTTTGAGGACCTTTTTGTTTTTCTAGCGTATGGAAACATCAGCTTAGAGAGAGTGTTGAAACAAGATTCCTGATATCTCGTAGGTTCTTCGAAATAGCGAGTTTGGTTTTAACCAGTAGGGTTATTGTTCGAACGACGATGCTTTATGTTCTATGGAGACAAAAAAGGTTGGCACAGAGCCAACCTTTTCTTATCAAAACAAGCGAGAGCTTATTTCACTTCAATACCTTGAGCCTGCATATCAGCATGGTAAGAAGAGCGAACAAATGGACCACACGCTGCGTGGGTGAAGCCAAGTTCTAGTGCAATCTCTTTTAGCTCATCAAACTCTGAAGGTGGAACGTAACGTTCTACTGGCAAGTGGTGACGGCTTGGTGCTAGGTACTGACCAAGTGTCAGCATAGTTACGCCATGTGCACGAAGATCTTTTAGTACTTCGACGATCTCTTCTTTGGTTTCACCAAGACCCATCATTAGACCTGATTTCGTCGGTACATTTGGATGCTGCTCTTTGAATTTTTGCAGCAATTGCAATGACCACTTGTAGTTCGCGCCTGGGCGAGCTTTACGGTAAAGGCGAGGGGCGGTTTCTAGGTTGTGGTTGAAGACATCCGGCGGGTTGTCTTTCATAAGATCAAGTGCCACGTCCATACGACCACGGAAGTCAGGAACCAGAGTTTCAATCTTGATGTGCGGGTTTAGTTCGCGAATTTCACGGTTACAGTTAGCAAAATGCTCTGCACCACCATCACGCAAATCATCACGGTCAACAGAAGTGATTACAACGTACTTCAGTTTCATGTCTGCGATGGTTTTCGCAAGTTTCTTTGGTTCTTCAGCTTCAACAGCAAGCGGACGACCATGGGCAACGTCACAGAAAGGACAACGGCGAGTACAGATCGCACCAAGGATCATGAAAGTTGCCGTACCGTGGTTAAAACACTCAGCTAGGTTAGGGCAAGACGCTTCTTCACATACAGAGTGAAGGTTGTTCTTACGCATTGCTGATTTGATGTCTTGAATACGTTGGCTGTCGGCTGGTAGCTTGATCTTCATCCAATCAGGCTTACGTAGCACTTCTTTCTGCTCTGTTGGCATGTTCTTTACGGGAATCAATGCCATCTTGTCGGCGTCGCGGTATTTAACGCCTTTTTCCATCTGGATTGGTTTGCTCATGCTTTGTTACCTTGAGAAGGTGCTTCTGTGCTGAAATCTACTTGCTCGTAATCAAGCAAAGTAACGAGTTCTTGTATTAGTTGTTTTTCCACGGCTTCGATGTCTTCAGGACCGCCAACTTGGCTGACTTGAACCATCTCCATTCCTTCGTAGCCACATGGGTTAATACGTAAAAAAGGACCTAAGTCCATATTAACGTTCAACGCTAGACCGTGGAATGAGCACCCTTTTCGAATGCGAAGTCCGAGAGAACATATTTTTTTACCGCCGACATAAACGCCAGGGGCATCAGGTCGTGCAGCAGAATCGATATTGTATGCCTTAAGAGTGTTAATAACGAGGTTCTCGATGTGCGTAACGAGATCTCGCACTCCTAATTTTTTGCGACGTAGGTTGATCAAGAAGTACGCGACTAATTGACCCGGACCATGATAAGTCACCTGACCGCCACGATCGCTTTGAACAACAGGAATATCTCCGGTATTAATCAGGTGCTCGGCTTTACCTGCCTGACCTTGAGTGAATACTGGGTTATGTTCTACCAACCAAACTTCATCAGGCGTGTCGTCTGTGCGTTGGTCAGTAAACTCATGCATCGCCTTCCATACAGGCTCATAATCTTGGCGTCCAAGTCGTTTCACAACAAGTTGGTGTTGCATGGGAATTCCTGTCGATAATATATAAAGTTTTTGGATTATAAACCGGATGACCCTGATGCTCTACAGCTGAGTAACAGATTTTTAACTGAAAGTTCGAGTGGTTTGTATTATCTGTATGATAAATAAAAAGAAAGCAGCCGAAGCTGCTTTCAAAAAAAATTTAATTTATCAAAAAATTATAGAACCATGCGTACGATGTCGATTTCACCCAGTTCTTTGTATAGGGTTTCAACCTGCTCGATAGACGTTGCAGTGATGTTGATAGACACCGAGTGGTAGTTGCCCTTAGCACTTGGTTTTACTGTTGGGCTGTAGTCACCTGGAGCATGGCGCTGGATAACTTCTAGAACTAGCTCTGGAAGCTCAGGCTTTGCATGACCCATTACCTTGTAAGTAAATGAACAAGGGAACTCAAGCAGGTCTTTCAATTTTGCATCAGAGTTGATGGTTAGCATATCGGTAACTCCAGTTGGTATTCGTTGCGGTGCGAAATAGTACAGTCAAATTAGGGTGAACTCAAGATTAACAAAGCCGCCCTAGTTGGCGGCTTTGTAGACTTGTTTGTTGGTCAGAAGCGACTGTTAGAAGAAGCTCTTAAACAACAATACGATGTAGTCCCACATGCGGCTAAATAGGCTGCCTTGGTCTACTGTTTCCAGTGCCATTAGTGGATACTCAGCAATATCTTCACCATCAATTTGATAGTATAGCTTACCAACTACATCACCTTTCTTAATTGGGGCTTCAAGTTCTTTTTCAAGTACGAAGCTTGCTTTTAGGTTCTTTGCTTCGCCCCGAGGTAGGGTTACGTAGGTATCTTGGTCAAGACCCAGAGCAATGGTGTCTTTGTTACCCATCCAGATTTTTTCTTCTACGAAAGTTTCACCCGCTTTATGAGGTGCCACTGTTTCGAAGAAACGGAAACCGTAGCTCAGAAGCTTTTTACTTTCTGATTTACGTGCATTCGCATCTTTTGTTCCCATCACAACCGCAACTAGGCGCATTTGACCTTCTGTTGCAGAGCTTACTAGGCTGTAACCAGCATTGCTTGTGTGACCCGTTTTGATACCGTCAACATTCATGCTCTTATCCCACAGTAGACCGTTACGGTTGTACTGAGTGATGCCGTTGTAAGTGAATTTCTTTTGAGAGTAGATACGGTACTCGTCTGGTACGTCACGGATCAGTGCTTTACCAAGCAGTGCCATATCATAAGGTGTTGAGTATAGGTTAGGGTTGTCTAGACCGTGAACGTTCGCAAAGTGCGTGTTCGTCATACCGATCGTATCTGCCCAAGCATTCATCAGATCAACGAATGCATCTTCTGAACCAGCAATGTGTTCAGCCATTGCCACACACGCATCGTTACCAGATTGGATGATGATGCCACGGTTCAGGTCTTTTACTTTTACCGTCGTGCCAACTTCAATGAACATTTTTGAAGAGTCAGGGAAGTTTTTCGCCCAAGCATTCTTACTGATGGTTACATCATCGTCTTCTGAAATATTACCACGCGCTAGCTCTTGGCCAATTACGTAGCTGGTCATCATTTTTGTCAGACTAGCAGGAGACAATTTTGTGTTCATCTCTTTCTCAGCCAGAACTTTACCTGAGTTGTAATCCATAAGTACGTAGCCTTTGGCCGCGATTTGAGGAGCATCTGGGACAACAACTGGTGAAGCAAAAGCAGATTGAGCGATGGTTGCTGATAGTGCAACCGAAGAAACGAGAATAGATTTCACAAACTTATTTTTATTCATGGTAATTCAAATTTTTTGGTTAACTGTCGACATCTTAACAGAATCCCCACTTATGTAAGAGGGGCTCTGCATAGAAAATCATGACACCAAGGTCATTTGCCAGTTTTGTGTTTTTTAATAAATGCGGACGAATAGCCGAGCAACTTTACTTTATCCAGTGTGGCTTGCGTCAGAGAATAGTCAGTATATGGACCTAACAACAAGCGATACGAACCTTCCGTGGACTCCAAGAAAGTTTCCGTATCCAGCTTTTGACCAAGCTCTTGGCCTAAAGTTCGCGCTCGATCTTCATATTTTGAAGAAGCAACCTGAATGACGTACTTAGGATGGGCCGCTAACGACTTTTCATCGGTCGGTTTATCCACCATGATGACTTCGATCTCTACGTTCGCCGTCCCAGTTTTCACTACGTCAAGCTTGTAAGCTGCCGCGTAGCTCAAATCAATGATGCGACCCTCATGGAAAGGACCTCGGTCGTTAACTCGCACAACCGTGGATTTACCATTGTCGGTATTGGTGACTTTCACGTAGCTCGGTAATGGCAGCGTTTTGTGTGCAGCAGTCATCGAGTACATGTCGTAAATCTCGCCATTCGAGGTTAAATGACCTTGGAACTTCTTGCCGTACCAAGAGGCACGACCTTTTTCCGTAAAGCCTTTTGCATCACGAACGATTTTGTAGTCTGAACCTCGAAGGTTGTAATCGCTGTTACCACCTAAGCTGTATGGTTCGTATTTTGGGTGCGCATCCTCAATGTGCTCGACTGATAATGGCTTTTCTGGAGCTACATCAGATTCAAGTTCATAACGTCCTTCCTGCGTTTTTTGATCGGTGGATGAACAACCCGCCAAAATCAAAGCAGAAAAAACTAAGGAATATAAAGCGCGTTTTTGCATGGTCTAGGTCGCCTTAGAGAATGCTTTTCGGTGTGTATGGATCGACATAAGAATGCCAAAACCAGCCATCAGTGTCACCATTGAAGTACCACCATAACTGATCAACGGTAAAGGTACGCCTACTACAGGTAGGATGCCACTTACCATGCCGATATTTACAAAAATATACACGAAGAAGCTGAGTACAATACTGCCCGCCATCATTCGACCAAACGCTGTTTGTGCTTGGCTTGCGAGGTAGAGACCTCGACCGATAATAAATAGGTAGATGGCTAATAGGCAAAGGAAGCCAATCATACCCCATTCCTCAGCGATTACTGCAAAGATAAAGTCAGTGTGTCGCTCTGGAAGAAATTCTAATTGAGATTGTGTACCTTGCAGCCAACCTTTGCCTGAAATACCACCAGAGCCGATTGCAATCTTACTTTGGATAATGTGATAGCCGGCACCAAGAGGGTCTGACTCTGGATTAAATAGAGTGCGCACACGTACCTTTTGGTATTCGCGCATCAGGAAGAACCACAAAATAGGAATAAAACCTCCCAGAGCAATGGCGGCAGCGGCAATGATTTTCCAACTAATACCCGCAAGGAAGATAACGAAAATACCAGAAGCGGCGATCAGAATTGAAGTACCAAGGTCCGGCTGTTTTGCAATAAGAATGGTTGGTAGACAAACCATGATTAGTGCAACAATGAGCGTTTTGAACGTCGGAGGAAGTGGTTGACGACCGATGTAGCGCGCCACCATTAAAGGTACGGCAAGCTTAAGGAGCTCTGAGGGCTGGAAACGAACAAAACCAAGATTGAGCCAGCGTTGGGCGCCTTTGGAGGCTTCACCAAAGAAGAGCACGCCAAACAACAGAATAACGCCACCAACAAACATTAATGGAGCAAGGCTCTCATAGGTTCTGGGCGAGATCTGTGCCAATACGATCATGACAACCAGTGACAGCACCATGCGCATTGCTTGACGATCCATCATCGCCAAACTTTGACCACTGGCACTGTACATGATGACAAGACCAAAGCCCATCAACGCAAAGATGCCGAGTAACAACGGCAAGTCGATATGGAAGCGTTCAAACAGAGCACGGTTTTTGCCTGTAGAGGGATCCATTTTCATCACTGCGCTACCTCTTTCTTCGCATTGTTTTGTTCTTCATCTGACTCGATTTTTTCAGGACCAAGGATGACACGGTCGAAGATCTTTCTCACAACAGGCGCGCCGTTACTCGAACCACCACCTGCGTTTTCCAGTACCACTGATACGACGACTTTTGGATCATCGAATGGCGCAAAACCGGTAAACAACGCGTGGTCACGTAAATGTTCTGCGACTTCATCTGCGTTGTACTCTTCGTCTTCTGCAAGACCAAATACCTGAGCGGTCCCTGACTTACCACCAGTTTGGTAATCCATATTATAGAAAGAGCGACGAGCAGTACCTTTTGGACCGTGGTTAACCAAACGCATGCCTTCCTTCGCCATATTCCAGTATTTGTCTGGCACATTTTGGATAGGAGGGTAGGTTTCGTATTCAGAGCTTTCTTGCTCCTCAAAGTCGCCACCGTTGTCGATGGTTGCTTTTAGCAAGTGAGGTGCTGTTACAGCGCCTTCGTTAACCAATACTGAGGTCGCTTTCGCTATCTGCATTGGTGTTGCTGTCCAGTAACCTTGCCCAATACCAACAGGGATAGTGTCGCCCTTGTACCAAGGTGTTTTATGACGAGCCATTTTCCATTCACGAGTTGGCATGTTTGCCTTACTTTCTTCGTAAATGTCGATGCCCGTATAATCGCCAAAACCAAACATCATCATCCAATTCGATAGGCGATCAATGCCCATGTCGTAGGCAATTTGGTAGAAGAAGGTATCGACGGATTCTTCAATTGATTTGATGATGTCGACGCGACCATGACCCCAACGTAGCCAGTCACGGAATGGACGAGTATCTGAATTTGGAATTCGCCAGTAACCAGGATCGTTTCGGGTGGTTTTCGGTGTCACAACACCTTCTTCCAGAGCCGCTACAGCAATGAAGGGTTTGATGGTTGAAGCTGGTGGGTAAATACCAAGCGTTGTGCGGTTCACCAATGGACGGTTTTTATCGTTTAATAGTGCTCGGTATGCTTTACCTGAGATCCCGTGTACGAACGCATTTGGATCGTAGCTTGGGCTAGAAACCATAGCCAATACACCATTGTCTCGAGGGTCGAGCACTACCGCGCTACCACGACGTCCATCTAATAACTGATGCACATAGAGCTGTAGGTTGATATCGAGGTTTAAGACGATGTCTTTACCTGGCACAGGTGGAACGTATTTCAAAGTACGAATGACACGTCCGCGGCTGTTTACTTCCACTTCTTGGTAACCCGCCGTACCGTGCAATAGGTCCTCGTAGTACTTCTCGATACCTAACTTACCGATGTCACGAGTTGCTTGGTAGTTGGCGTCTTTTTCTTCGCGCACTAAGCGCTGCATGTCGCGGTCGTTAATACGAGAAACATAGCCAATCACATGGGTCAGTACTTCGCTGAATGGGTAGTAACGCTTTAGCGTAGCGCTAATCTCAACGCCCGGGAAACGGTATTGATTGACAGAGAAAACAGCAACTTGGTTTTCATCCAATTGAGTCAACAACGGAACTGACTTGAAGCGACGAGTACGCTTACGCTCACGTTGGAAGCGTTCGATTTGCTCTGGTGTGATTTCAAGGATGGTTTGTAGCTCTTTGATGGTGCCGTCAATGTCTTTGATTTTTTCTGGGGTCAGTTCCAGGTTAAAGACGGGGCGGTTTTCAGCGAGCAGAACACCATTGCGGTCGTAGATCAAACCACGGTTTGGTGCAATAGGAACCACTTTAATGCGGTTGTCATTAGAACGGGTTTTATAGTCTTGGAACTGGTTTACCTGAATGTTGTACATGTTGGCAACCAGCAAGCCCATCAAAATTACGATACCTATAAATGCAACAATAGCGCGACTAGAAAATAGACGCGCTTCTGCTTGGTAATCTCGAATTTGACTGCGGCGTTTACGAATCATTAACGCTTGTCTCTACAGCTAAGTAGCGATTATTCGCGGTGGTAAGGGTGGTTAGCAGTAATGCTCCACGCTCGGTATAAACTCTCTGCCATCACGATACGCACAAGTGGGTGTGGTAGTGTCAGTGCTGACAGTGACCAACTTTGATCTGCTGCGGCTTTACAAGCTGGCGCTAAGCCTTCAGGACCACCGATTAGGATCGACACGTCACGACCATCTAGTTTCCATGCTTCTAGCTGTTCTGCTAGCTGTGGGGTATCCCACTTTTTCCCTGGAATATCGAGAGTGACGATACGCGCACCTTTAGGTACCGCAGCCAACATCGCTTCGCCTTCTTTTTGTAAGATGCGTGCGATGTCTGCATTTTTGCCACGTTTGCCCGCAGGGATTTCAACCAACTCAAGTGGCATATCATGTGGGAAGCGACGACGGTATTCTTGAAAACCTTCTTCGACCCATTTTGGCATTTTGGTGCCAACGGCAATTAGTTGAATTTTCAAAAGATTAACCCCAGAGTTTTTCTAGTTGGTATAGCTCGCGATGCTCTTCTTGCATCACATGAAGCATTGCGTCGCCCATGTCTAGGACAACCCATTCACCTTCATTTTCGCCTTCCATACCTAGTGGCTCTAGACCAGCTTTCTTCACTTCAGATGCAACGTGATCAGCGATAGATGAAACGTGACGCTTCGACGTGCCAGTACAAATGATCATGTAATCTGTCACGCTTGATTTGCCTTCAACATTCAGAATAACAATCTCTTCCGCTTTCATGTCGTCGGCTTTATCGGCTAAAAAGTCTTTAAGTTCTTCGCGAAGCACTCGGTTTTCCTCGGTATTTTCTTTTTTGTCTGTGGGCGTTTTAATCTCGTTGAGTTAAAACTGGTCGCGCACTATATCACGCTTTGAAAGCTAAATTGCCAGCTTAATATCAGGAGAGCAGGTTTCTAGGCTCAATTGATGGATAGTTGGCCACACAGATTCATCGTATTGGGTTTTGGCTTTTATCTCAGCATGTGTGAGCAAAGATAAAAGGGCACAAATTCTTGAGGCTGACAGGCGAGTCAGCGCAGCATTATAGAATGGGCGTTTATTTTGCCACACTCGATGCTTTTCAAACACCTGATTCATGCCCATTTGGGTAAGGTCTCGATGCATGTTAAGTAATTGGTTGAACTCTTTCTGTACACTACGGATAAGGATGACTGTCTCTGTGCCTTCGGCTTCAAGCTGGCGCAAAATGCGTTGTGCTCGGTTGGCTTTCCCAGCAAGGAGAGCGTCAATCCAATGGAAAGTCGTAAAGTGGTTGTGTCGGCTCAAGGCTTCTTCAAGACGCACAACCGTCAGTTCGCCATCTGGGTAGAGTAAAGCGAGCTTCTCTAAGCTTTGTGAGAGCGCGAACAAGTTCCCTTCATGCCACTGTGCCAACATTTGCAGTGATTGCTGATCTGCTTTTAGCCCTAATGTGCGGCAACGAGCCTGTACGAACATCGGCAAACGTTGCAGATCTGGTGTTTGGCAGCTTACCCAATCACCTTTTGCACTCAGCGCTTTAAACCATTTTGCGTTTTCTTGGGCTTTTGTCAGTTTACTGCCCACGATCACCAGCATAATGTCGTCGTGTAGCATTTCACATAGGGTTTGCAGTTCTTTACTAACTGTTGTCGTTACGCCGCTTTCTGGTAGCTCAAGTTCAATTAGTTGGCGACTGGAAAATAGGCTTAGTGCTTGGAAACAATCATATACTTGGTTCCAATCTAAACTAGCGTCAACCGCGAAACGGTGTCTTTCTTCAAAACCTTGCTGGTGCGCCATTGTTTGGATCGCTTGGCGACTTTCTTGAATCAGCAGAGGTTCATTACCAAAAATCAGGTAAACCTGTTTGATGTGTTTCGCTAGATGGTCAGCCAGCTTGTCGGCAAAAATTCGCATTCTGATTAAGAGTTAGTGTTCGTAGAGTTAGTCTTCATCACATCAGGGGTAGGTTGACCTTGTTCGTATTCCGCACGAACTCGACCTAGCTGACGCATCATTTGACTCGCCGCTTGTTGACGCATTTCGTCTTCGATAACGTCACGTTCTACCGACTTCGCCAATGCTGTTAATGGGTTATCAAGGTAGTTGCGGTTTACGGTTGTTTTGAAGTCTTTTGCACCGAAGCCAGGAATGGTCACACGGTATTTCACTACATAAGTCAGTTCTTTCTCTGCCGCACGACTGTTTTGGTACAGCGATAGTGTACGTTCGTCGATAGTCGCTTCGATCAGGTGCAGATTTGGTGTACTTGAAGATGGTTGTACTAAATCTACTTTGTTCAATTCAAGTTGAGCGCGAATATAACGCGTCAATGGGCTGTATTCATCGTAGCTAGTGAAAGACATGGTATGCAGTTCTTCCGGAACCGAGTATTCGCCACGAAGGTGGAAACCACAGGCAGAAAGAAGCCCCGCTAATACCAAAACCACTGGTAGTTTAATCAAAGAGAAAAAGCGCATTGATTGTATTCATCCTAAATTGAAGGGGTTATTTACCTTAAACCACTCAGCATGAATGGCTTGAGGTAAATAAACAGGGTAGCGAACTACCCTGTTTAATGACTCTTTACAGGCGAATAAGTTCGCTCTGCTTTGAGTTATTGCTAACTACGTATCGTTTGTCGTGAAAGACTAGTTAGCAACGATGTTCAACAGTTTACCTGGTACGTAAATTACTTTACGGATTGTTAGACCATCTGTGAACTTAGTAACGTTTTCGTCATTTAGACCAAGCTCTTCAACTTGTTCTTTCGTTGCGTCAGCCGCTACAGTCAGTTTCGCACGCAGTTTGCCGTTAACTTGAACAACGATAGTCTTCTCGTCCTCAACAAGTGCTTTCTCGTCGAACGTTGGCCATACAGCATTGTCGATGTCTGCTTCACCTAGCGCAGCCCATAGTTCGTATGAGATGTGCGGAGTGATTGGGTAAAGCATTGCAACAACAGCTTTTAGAGCCTCATCAAGGATTGCACGATCTTGCGCAGATTCTTGAGGCGCTTTCGCTAGCTTGTTCATCAGTTCCATGATTGCAGCGATTGCTGTGTTGAACGTTTGACGACGAGCAATATCATCAGTCACTTTCGCGATAGTTTTGTGAACGTCACGACGAAGAGCTTTTTGGTCACCAGAAAGTGCTGCTGCATCTACTGCTTCTGCTGCACCTTTTGATGTGTGCTCGTTTACTAGTTTCCAAACACGTTTCAGGAAGCGGTTAGCACCTTCTACGCCAGACTCTTGCCACTCAAGTGTCATGTCTGCTGGAGACGCGAACATCATGAATAGACGTACTGTGTCTGCGCCGTACTTGTCTACCATCTCTTGAGGGTCAATACCGTTGTTCTTGGACTTAGACATTTTGATCATGCCTGAGTGTTCAACGTTGCGACCTTCGTTATCCGTTGCAGAAGTGATGCGACCTTTACCGTCACGTTCAACTTTAACGTCAGTTGGTGCAACCCACTCTTTACCGCCTTTCTCGTTCTCGAAGTAGAACGCGTCCGCTAGTACCATGCCTTGACACAGTAGTTGCTTGAATGGCTCGTCAGACGTTACGTAGCCTGCATCACGCAGCAGTTTGTGGAAGAAGCGAGAGTACAGTAGGTGCATACAAGCGTGCTCGATACCACCGATGTACTGGTCTACTGGTAGCCAGTAGTTCGCTTTTTCTGGATCTAGGATGTCATCAGCTTGTGGTGAACAGTAACGAGCGTAGTACCAAGAAGACTCCATGAACGTATCGAATGTATCTGTCTCACGTAGAGCAGGTTCGCCGTTAAAGGTTGTCTTTGCCCACTCTTTGTCTGCTTTAATTGGGCTAGTAACGCCATCCATTACTACGTCTTCTGGAAGAATAACAGGTAGCTGGTCAGCGGGTACTGGGTGAACTTCACCGTCTTCAGTGGTTACCATTGGGATTGGTGCACCCCAGTAACGTTGGCGAGATACACCCCAGTCACGTAGACGGAAGTTAACAGTCTTAGTGCCTTTGCCTTCTGCTTCTAGCTTCGCTGCAATTGCATCGAATGCCGCTTGGAATTCTAGACCGTCGAATTCACCTGAATCGAACAGTACACCTTTCTCAGTGTATGCCGCTTCAGAGATGTCTAGCTCGCTGCCATCAACCGGCTTGATAACAGGCACGATGTCTAGACCGTACTTAGTTGCGAACTCGAAGTCACGTTGGTCGTGTGCAGGTACTGCCATTACAGCGCCTGTACCGTAGTCCATCAGTACGAAGTTTGCTACGTAAACAGGAACTTCACGACCGTTCAATGGGTGAATAGCAGTAAGGCCAGTCGCCATACCTTTCTTCTCCATTGTCGCCAGTTCAGCTTCTGCTACTTTGGTGTTCTTACACTCTTCGATGAACGCAGCAAGTTCTGGGTTGTTCTCAGCCGCGATAGTCGCTAGAGGGTGACCTGCAGCGATACCAACGTAAGTGACGCCCATTAGCGTGTCTGGACGTGTTGTGTAAACTTCTAGGTCTTGTTGACCCTTGACTTCAAACTTGAGCTCAACACCTTCAGAACGGCCGATCCAGTTGCGCTGCATGGTTTTCACCATTTCTGGCCAACCTTCAAGTTTGTCTAGATCGTCCAGCAACTCTTGAGCGTATTCTGTGATCTTAATGAACCACTGAGGAATTTCTTTTTGCTCTACTGGAGTGTCACAACGCCAGCAGCAGCCATCTTCAACCTGCTCGTTCGCAAGAACAGTTTGGTCGTTTGGACACCAGTTAACAGAAGAAGTCTTTTTGTAAACCAGACCTTTCTCGTAAAGCTTAGTGAAGAACTCTTGTTCCCAACGGTAGTACTCAGGTGTACATGTTGCGAATTCACGGTTCCAATCGTAACCAAAGCCAAGAAGCTTAAGTTGGTTCTTCATGTATTCGATGTTTTCGTAAGTCCATGGTGCAGGTGCAGTGTTGTTTTTCACTGCTGCGTTTTCTGCAGGTAGACCAAATGCATCCCAACCGATTGGTTGCATTACGTTTTTGCCTTGTAGGCGTTGGAAACGAGATACTACGTCACCGATGGTGTAGTTGCGCACGTGACCCATGTGCAGTCGACCACTTGGGTATGGGAACATGGATAGACAGTAGAATTTTTCTTTATTTGGGTCTTCACTTACAACAAAGGTCTTGTTGTCATCCCAGTGCTTTTGAACTTTCTGTTCAAGGTCTTGTGGATTGTATTGTTCTTGCATCGATGGTATCCGGTTATCTTGGAATTTGTGAGTTCGGTTAGAACAGACTTAAATAGATCGTCATAGAATACCTAAAGCTAGGGATCACAACAATAGCCAATCTGTACCCATACGCCTTGAAATGGTGCTTGGTAGTAGAAAGATGGAGGTCAGTTATGCCTAAACGTAAAGCAGGTTATGAGGAAATGCTCGAGGATGTGATTGAAACCTTGAAGCACAGTCCGGATGAAGTTAACAAAGTATTCGAAACGTCGGGCAAAGTGGTGGATGCTGCCAACGACATGACCAAAGACGAGCTCTCACTGATATCAGCTTATGTCAAAGCCGATTTAAAAGAGTTTTCTGATAGCTATGAAGAAGGTAAGAGTGGACCCTTCTATCTCACAATTGCCGATTCCGTTTGGCAAGGTTTGCTCGAAATTACAGACCGAACCAAAGTGGAGTGGGTTGAACTGTTTGATGACTTAGAACATCAAGGTCTTTATGAGGCGGGAGAGGTGATTGGACTTGGCACATTGGTCTGCGATGAATGTGGTCATAAGACGACATATAACCACCCAACTGTGATCATTCCATGCATTAAGTGCAATCATACTGGCTTTAGTCGTCAGTCTCTCAAGCCATAAGAACAGCTTTAACAAACGTAAAAAAGAGGCCTAAGAGCCTCTTTTTCACTTATGACTTTTTCTTCCTTGATAACCACCAAGCCAACATCAAACTTAATCCAGTCCAAATATACAGAGGCCAAGTGCCGACGATGCGATACGGAGTTTGACCATCGGTAGGAACAAGTTCTGCGCGAAGCACTGCGGTTTCAAATTGAGGGATTTGTTCAATCACCTTACCTTTATGGTCGGTCACTGCGGTTACGCCATTGTTGGTCGAACGAATAAGTGGCTTACCCAGCTCTAGAGCACGCATTCGAGCGATTTCCATGTGCTGTAGTGGACCAATTGAATGACCGAACCAAGCGTCGTTAGAAAGCGTTAGAATGAAATCAGTATCGTCGGTCACGTTCTGACGAACTTGTTCGCTAAAGATGATTTCATAACACAGTGCAGGATCCATGTGCTTTCCATTCGCCACGATGTTTGGCTGAATGAAATCGCCACGGCTGAAGGAAGACATTGGCAAGTTGAAGAATGGTGCAAGTGGGCGCAATACGTCTTCAAACGGCACGAACTCACCAAACGGAAGTAAGTGGTGCTTGTGGTAGCGCTTGTCCATATCAAAGCTGTAATCACCGTATGGATTTACACCCAGCGATAAAATGCTGTTGTAGAATTGACCGTCTTTTCCTTGGTTTACCACACCCGTAATAATGGCGCTGTTGTTCATTTTCGCCGCAGTATCGATGTTTCTCAAGAACGACGGGACTTCAATTTCAAATGCAGGAATGGCAGCCTCTGGCCATACGATGATGTCAGCATCCCAGTTCTCACGAGTGAGGTCTGCGTATTTCATGATGGTTGGCCAGCGTTGGCTCGGTAGCCATTTTAGGTTCTGGTCAACGTTACCTTGGATCAGCGCTACTTTGGTTGTGTCTTCAATGCGAGGAGTTACCCAATCGTATTGGCGAATACCAAAGCCTGCACTTAACAGTACCACAGGGATGATGATCATTAACCATTGCTTGTGAATCCAAGCATACGCCAATGCACCAGCACTGATCATGATGAACAGTGTTAGTAGTTCTACACCACCGATGGGTGCAAAGCTGGCAAATGGTGCGTCAATTTGACTATAGCCAAGCCATAGCCAAGGGAAACCTGTCATAACCCAGCCACGCAGCCAGTCGGTCACTAGCCATAACGCAGGAGCAGCAAGCAATGCTTTGCTTAGGGTAAATTCAGGGAAAAACTTGTTAGTGAGCCACGCAAATAAACCGGTGTATATGGATAGGTAGGCGATTAACAAGCCCATGAGGAATAGGTTTGCAATCAGCGGCATGCCGCCAAAGCCTGCAATGCTAACGTAAACCCAGCTTACTCCTGTCGCAAATTGCCCTAAACCCCATGAATAACCGATCCAAAGCGCACGCCTAGGTGACTGGTCTGCAAGAAGAATAAGTAGGATAGCAGGGCTAAGTATGGCAAGCGGCCATAGCTGATAAGGAGCAAATGCTAGGGTAGTGGAGGCGCCAACAAAAGCGGCCACTAAGGGCCGCTTGAGGCGATGAAAGAGTACATTCATCATTTTATTTTTCTGATATTCCCGATGTTAGGGTATCGCGTTACTCTTGAGTGGCTTCAACCAGCTTTTCTTCGTCTGGAATCGTCACTTGAAGTTGAATGACACGACGGTTGTCGGCTGCCGTTACTTTGAAGCTGTATGCTTCAATATCCACGACTTCGCCACGCGATGGTAGGTGACCAAAAGCAGTCATTACCATGCCGCCAACGGTATCCACTTCTTCATCACTGAAGTTGGTACCGAATGTCTCATTAAACTCTTCAATGGTTGTCAGAGCTCTGACAGCAAACGTGTGTTTGCTCAGCTTACGGATATCGGTTTCTTCATCATCATCGAACTCATCTTCAATATCCCCTACGATTTCTTCAAGGATATCTTCGATAGTTACAAGACCAGAAACACCGCCGAATTCATCGACAACAATCGCCATGTGATAACGTTCTTCACGGAATTCTTTTAGCAGGCGGTCTACACGTTTACTTTCCGGTACTACGACTGCTGGTCGAATCACTTCTTCGATATCAAATGGGTTACTGCCTGAGCCCAAGTATTTGAGTAAGTCCTTCGCTAGTAGAATGCCTTCCACATGGTCTTTATCTTCGCTGATCACAGGGTAGCGAGAGTGTTGAGCATCAGTGATCAGTGCGATCAAAGTATCAAGATCGTCTGTGCGCTCAACAGTAACCATTTGCGAACGCGGGATCATGATGTCACGCACGCGCATTTCGGAGATTTCCATTACACCTTCAAGCATGTCGCGGGTGTCGTGGTCAATCAGGTCATTGATTTCAGAGTCGCGGATCACATCCACAAGCTCTTGGCGGTCTTTTGGTTCGCCTTGAAATAGTTGACCTAGACGTTCAAAGAAGGACTTTCTACTCGGACCTTCTGCCTTTTCTTTCTTGCCTTCATTAGAAGAGGGAGAATTATCTTCGTTCATTGTTTCTCAATTAAGTAACGCTATCAGATGTGTGATAGCTCACATAGAAAGACGAGTACGAGATGGTTATCTGGGTAGTTCGCCTTTCCCTGTCGAGCAACCAAAGCTACTCTTTTTCAGCAATATATGGGTCTTCATAACCCATACCTTGCATGATTTCTGTCTCGAGGGATTCCATCTCTTCAGCTTCATCATCCTCGATATGGTCATAACCTAGCAGATGCAAGCTACCATGTACAACCATATGCGCCCAATGTGCTAGTAGAGGCTTGTTCTGCTCTACTGCCTCTTTTTCAACGACTTGGCGACAGATAATCAAATCGCCCAGTAGGTCCATTTCCATACCCGGTGGTACTTCGAATGGGAAAGATAGCACGTTGGTCGGCTTGTCTTTACCACGGTATTCGTGGTTTAGCTCGTGACTTTCTTGCTCGTCGACAATACGAATCGTCAGTTCCGCTTGTGGTTGGAAAAGAGGAATGGTCTTATCTAGCCACAATTGGAAATCTTGCTCAGAAGGTAAGCCTTCTTCATTTTCGACTGCCAGTTGCAAATCAAGTTCAATTGCCATGGTTATTCCTTAGTTGCCGCGACTTGTGCGCTCAGTTCTGCTTTTGCTGCTTCTAGCAATTTGGCATCACGCTCTTCACGACGGCGTTTTTCGAACTCTTTACGTTCTTTCTGGTCTTGCGCTTCCCACTTCTCATAAGCGTTAACGATACGAGCAACCACTGGGTGGCGCACTACGTCGTCAGCTTGGAAGAAGTTAAAGCTGATGTCGTCAACTTCGCTCAGTACCTCAATGGCATGACGAAGACCTGATTTCGCGCCGCGAGGTAAGTCAATCTGTGTGACGTCACCAGTGATAACCGCACGAGAGTTGAAGCCAATTCGCGTTAGGAACATCTTCATCTGCTCGACGGTGGTGTTTTGGCTCTCATCAAGAATGATGAAGGCGTCGTTTAGAGTACGACCACGCATGTAAGCAAGAGGTGCTACCTCAATCACGTTACGTTCAATCAGCTTTTCTACGCGCTCAAAGCCCAGCATTTCAAATAGGGCATCGTAGAGAGGGCGTAGGTATGGGTCGACTTTCTGGCTCAAATCACCAGGTAGGAAGCCCAGTTTCTCGCCCGCTTCAACCGCTGGACGAGTAAGTAAAATACGGCGGATCTCTTGGCGCTCTAGTGCGTCGACGGCTGCTGCAACCGCGAGGTAAGTTTTACCTGTACCAGCAGGACCGATACCGAAAGTGATATCGTGCGTCACCATGTTCATCAGGTATTGACCCTGATTTGGTGTACGAGGCTTGATCACGCCTTTTTTCGTTTTAACAAAGACTTCTTTACCGTGTTCGAAATGTGACTCGGTGTTTTGCTCCAGTACACCTGATTCTTTGATTGCCAGATGGATCTGCTCTGGTTCGATATCAGGCGTTTCGCCGCGGACAGGAGCGGTGTCTACGTAAAGGGTTTTCAGGATATCCAGCGCAGCAGCTGCGGTATGAGGTTTACCGACAATGGTGAAAAGGTCGCTACGGTGGTTAATTTCAACGCCTAGACGACGTTCTAAATGCTTGATGTTGTCATCGAATGGACCGCACAGGCTTGCTAGTCGGCGGTTGTCTGAAGGTTCTAGATTGATTTCTAGCGTTACGATTTTATTGCTCAATGTTGCCTCTCATTTTATGCCACTTAACGAGAGCCTGATAACGACCAGGCTCTCAATGGCTATTTGTACGAGCTTATGGCGTAAAAGTAGCTACACCTAGCTCATCTTCGCGACGTGTTTTCGCCATCATTTGCGTTGGTGAAATCACACTACGAAGGTCCATGTCTTTTTCAGTACGTACTAGCTCACCACGTAGCGAGTTAGCAAATACATCCGTAATCTTCACGTCAACGAACTGACCGATTAGGTCTGCGCTACCTTCAAAGTTTACTACACGGTTGTTTTCTGTACGAGCGCGAAGCTCCATTAGGTTCTTCTTAGAAGGACCTTCAACCAGAACGCGTTGCTCAGTACCAAGCATTAAACGAGAGTAGCGCATTGCTTGTGCATTTACGGTTTGTTGTAGCTCGTATAGACGCTCTTTCTTCACTTGCTCTGATAGGTCACAAGGGTAGTCTGCCGCTGGCGTACCTGGACGTGGAGAGAAGATGAAGCTGAAGCTCATGTCAAAGTCTACGTCTTTGATTAGCTTCATTGTGTCTTGGAAATCTTTGTCTGTTTCACCAGGGAAACCAACGATAAAGTCTGAACTGATTTGGATATCAGGACGTGCTTTACGCAGTTTACGGATAATCGACTTGTACTCAATCCCAGTGTGAGGACGTTTCATCATAGTCAGCACTCGGTCACTACCACTTTGTACCGGTAGGTGAAGGAAGCTTACTAGCTCAGGTGTGTCTTCGTATACTGCGATGATGTCATCAGTAAACTCTAATGGGTGGCTTGTTGTAAAGCGGATACGATCAATACCATCGATAGACGCAACCAAACGAAGCAGTTCTGCAAATGAACAGATTTCGCCGTCGTGCATAGGACCACGGTATGCGTTTACGTTTTGACCCAGTAGGTTTACTTCACGTACGCCTTGATCTGCTAGCTGTGCGATTTCGAACAGTACGTCATCCATTGGACGGCTTACTTCTTCACCACGAGTGTACGGTACTACACAGTAAGTACAGTACTTAGAACAGCCTTCCATAATAGAAACGAATGCTGTTGCACCTTCAGCACGAGGCTCTGGTAGACGGTCAAACTTTTCGATTTCTGGGAATGAAATGTCCATTACTGGTGCTTCATCCGATTGAGATTGTTTAATCATCTCAGGAAGACGGTGAAGAGTTTGTGGACCAAAAATTACGTCAACGTATGGAGCACGCTGACGGATGTGATCACCTTCTTGAGTTGCTACACAACCACCTACGCCGATAACTACGCCAGGTTTTTTATCTTTTAGTGTCTTCCAACGACCAAGCTGGTGGAAAACTTTCTCTTGCGCTTTTTCACGGATCGAACAGGTGTTAAGTAGAAGTACGTCTGCTTCCTCTGGCTCTTCGGTCAGCTCATAGCCGTTTGCAGCATTAAGCAGGTCGGCCATTTTTGATGAATCGTATTCGTTCATCTGGCAGCCCCAGGTTTTAATTAGCAGTTTCTTACTCATCTCACTTTCGCTCGTTCAGTTGTACTTAAATCGGAGAGCTATTGCTCAAATTATAGCCGCCATCTCGGCGGTAAGCGGCGTATTGTACTGCTTTAAAAAGCACCTGACTAGTGATCTGACGAATTCTCTGCAAACCCTGATGAAATCTAGTTTTTTGCCCTATATACAGCAAGGTTTTTTGTTAAACAATTTTGTAAAAATAGCCATGGAACGTACAATTAAAAAACGCCAATTAATCAATATGATGAAGAGCAAAAAATGAACAAGTATGACATCGCCGTAATCGGTGGCGGCATGGTCGGGGCAGCGGTGGCTGTTGGGTTTGCCAAGCAAGGCAGAAGCGTTGTAATGGTAGAAGGCGCAGAGCCAAAGGCGTTTGAGGCTTCTCAAGCGTTGGATATTCGCGTTTCCGCGATTTCTCATCAGTCGGTGAAGCTACTTGATTCATTAGGTGCATGGTCCGCGATTGAAAGCATGCGTGTGTGCCCTTATCGTCGTTTGGAAACGTGGGAACATCCTGAGTGCCGTACTCGTTTTCACTCTGATGAACTGTCATTGGAGCAGTTAGGATACATTGTTGAAAACCGCCTAATCCAACTGGGGCTTTGGCAAACTTTCGCTCAATACGACAACTTAACGGTGATGTGTCCAGAGCGATTGAAAGATATAGAATTTTCCGAGGTAAACCGTGTAACGCTAGAAAGTGGCGAGCAGTTTGAAGCTAGCTGGGTGATTGGCGCTGATGGCGCGAACTCGAAAGTTCGTCAATTGGCGGGTATTGGCGTAACCGCATGGGATTACCGTCAACACTGCATGTTGATCAACGTAAAAACCGAACTTCCTCAACAAGACATCACTTGGCAACAATTTACTCCCTCAGGTCCACGTTCGTTCTTGCCGTTATGCTCACTAACTGAGGATGGTAAAGAAGTCGGGCAGGGGTCGCTGGTGTGGTATGACTCGCCAAAACGCATTAAACAATTGTGTGCGATGACGAAACCTCAGTTAAAAGAGGAGATCCTACGTCATTTCCCTGCTGAGTTAGGCGATATTGAAGTTTTACAATTTGGCTCATTCCCACTCACTCGTCGCCATGCCCAAAGCTATTCAAACAAGAATTGCGTGTTAGTGGGGGATTCTGCTCATACAATCAACCCACTTGCTGGGCAAGGTGTGAATCTCGGCTTCAAAGATGTTGATGTTCTGCTTTCGGTTACCAATCAGCAAGAGCAACTTAATGATGCTTTGCTCGCCAAGTATGAGCGCGCCCGTCGACCAGATAACTTATTAATGCAAACGGGCATGGATGTGTTCTACAAAGGCTTTAGTAATGATTTAGGTCCATTGAAGTTCGCTCGTAATGCAGCATTGAAGCTGGCGGAAAACTCAGGACCGATCAAAGCGCAAGTATTGAAGTATGCGCTAGGTATGTAAAAGACTTCTGATCACATAGAAAGCGGTCGATAGGAAAGCAATAGATAGAAAAAAAGCGAGCCATGAGCTCGCTTTTTTAATTCGATAAATCAGAGATCTACCGAGTCCAGAATCAGAAAAAAGAAAAAACCCAGCAAACTAATGCTGGGTTTCTTAAGAATGGTGCGGAAGGAGAGACTTGAACTCTCACACCTTGCGGCGCCAGAACCTAAATCTGGTGCGTCTACCAATTCCGCCACTTCCGCAACTTATTCTGTAGTTATCAAGGTAATTGGTAAAACCTCAACAACGTTGTGTAATGGCAGGGCTACCTGGATTCGAACCAGGGAATGGCGGCATCAAAAGCCGCTGCCTTACCGCTTGGCGATAGCCCTACTAGTCTTAGCCTTTCAACTAAGTGCTTTCCGATAAAGGAAAGTATGGTGCGGAAAGAGAGACTTGAACTCTCACACCTTGCGGCGCCAGAACCTAAATCTGGTGCGTCTACCAATTCCGCCATTTCCGCAAAGTATAGATTATTTTTAGATGGTGCGGAAGGAGAGACTTGAACTCTCACACCTTGCGGCGCCAGAACCTAAATCTGGTGCGTCTACCAATTCCGCCACTTCCGCATCTAAAATCTATATTAATGGTGGCTACGACGGGATTCGAACCTGTGACCCCATCATTATGAGTGATGTGCTCTAACCAGCTGAGCTACGTAGCCATTCTATATTCTTTAATCAAGTATGGTGCGGAAGGAGAGACTTGAACTCTCACACCTTGCGGCGCCAGAACCTAAATCTGGTGCGTCTACCAATTCCGCCACTTCCGCAACTTGATCTTTAGTTATTGATGTAATTGGTAAAACATCAATAGCATTGAATATGGCAGGTCTACCTGGATTCGAACCAGGGAATGGCGGCATCAAAAGCCGCTGCCTTACCGCTTGGCGATAGACCTACGGGCGATAGTCCTAAGACATATCAAATAATGGTGCGGAAGGAGAGACTTGAACTCTCACACCTTGCGGCGCCAGAACCTAAATCTGGTGCGTCTACCAATTCCGCCACTTCCGCATAATTACTGAGTAAACTCAATAATCAAAATAGTGGCAGGTCTACCTGGATTCGAACCAGGGAATGGCGGCATCAAAAGCCGCTGCCTTACCGCTTGGCGATAGACCTGCAGGCAATAGTCAAAAGACTATTCAATATATGGTGCGGAAAGAGAGACTTGAACTCTCACACCTTGCGGCGCCAGAACCTAAATCTGGTGCGTCTACCAATTCCGCCATTTCCGCATATATTGTTTAGAGCATTTCAAGATGGTGCGGAAGGAGAGACTTGAACTCTCACACCTTGCGGCGCCAGAACCTAAATCTGGTGCGTCTACCAATTCCGCCACTTCCGCATCTTGAACTCTATAAGCTATCAGTTAATTGGTAAAAACTAACAACTAAATTTTGTCTTTCAAAAGAAAGAATGGTGGCTACGACGGGATTCGAACCTGTGACCCCATCATTATGAGTGATGTGCTCTAACCAGCTGAGCTACGTAGCCATCTTTTTGAGCGAGACAATATAAACCTTCACGCTCTAAGTGACAACCCTTTTTGTCAAAGGAATCCCACTTTAAATAATGGCAGGTCTACCTGGATTCGAACCAGGGAATGGCGGCATCAAAAGCCGCTGCCTTACCGCTTGGCGATAGACCTGCAGACAGTAGTCGTAAAACCACTTAAAACATGGTGCGGAAGGAGAGACTTGAACTCTCACACCTTGCGGCGCCAGAACCTAAATCTGGTGCGTCTACCAATTCCGCCACTTCCGCATCTATTCCTAATTGCTCTTAAAAAAGAACCTTTAGGAATGGTGGCTACGACGGGATTCGAACCTGTGACCCCATCATTATGAGTGATGTGCTCTAACCAGCTGAGCTACGTAGCCAAAACCATGTTTTCTCGTTCTCGTCGCTAAGTTGCCTTGTCGTCGGGAACGGCGCGCATTATGCGAAGTTGAGTGAGATCCGTCAACAGTTTTTTTCAATAAATCCTGCAAAATCCATCGTTCGCTTCCTTTTTAAACAAAGAGGCGCGTTTATGATCTAAAACTGGAAATAAAATGGCTTGCATTAAGGGACTTAATTTCTTGTTGTTTTAGAAAGGTATAAAAAAAGCCAGCGCTATGGCCGGCTTTTTATGTAAATGAAGTGTTTAGAATTCATTCACTTAATTATACGTTGAAGCGGAAGTGTACAACATCACCATCTTTAACGATGTATTCTTTACCTTCTAGACGCCATTTACCTGCGTCTTTCGCGCCGCTTTCACCGTTGAATTGGATGAAATCGTCGTAACCAACAACTTCAGCACGGATAAAGCCTTTTTCGAAGTCTGTGTGGATCTTCGCTGCCGCTTTTGGTGCCGTAGCGCCAACAGGGATAGTCCATGCACGAACTTCTTTCACGCCAGCTGTGAAGTAAGTTTGTAGGTTCAGTAGTTCGTAACCTGCGCGGATAACGCGGTTTAGACCTGGTTCTTCGATACCTAGGTCTGCTAGGAACTCTTCACGCTCGTCATCTTCTAGTTCAGCCATTTCTGATTCGATAGCTGCACATACAGGAACAACAACGTTGTTTTCTTTCGCTGCAAACTCACGTACTGCATCTAGGTATGCGTTGTCTTCAAAACCATCTTCGTTCACGTTAGCGATGTACATTGTTGGTTTTAGCGTTAGGAAGTTTAGGTAGCCAATTGCTGCTAGCTCTTCTTTTGCAAGATCAACAGTACGCGCCATGCCACCTTCTGTTAGTACAGGAAGCAGTTTTTCTAGAACCGTCAGTTCGAATTTCGCGTCTTTGTCACCGCCTTTTGCTTTCTTAGCGTTACGCTGGATAGCGCGTTCACAAGAATCAAGGTCAGCCATTGCTAGTTCAAGGTTGATAACTTCAATATCTTCGATTGGAGATACTTTACCTGCAACGTGAACGATGTTGTCGTTTTCGAAACAACGTACAACGTGGCCGATTGCGTCAGTTTCACGGATGTTCGCTAGGAATTTGTTACCTAGACCTTCACCACGAGATGCGCCCGCAACTAGACCAGCGATGTCTACGAATTCCATTGTGGTAGGTAGAACTTTCTGTGGGTTAACGATCTTTGCTAGAGCATCTAGACGTAGATCTGGCACAGGAACCACACCAGTGTTTGGTTCAATGGTACAGAACGGGAAGTTTGCTGCTTCAATACCCGCTTTAGTTAGTGCGTTAAACAGAGTTGATTTACCAACGTTAGGTAGACCAACGATGCCACATTTAAAACCCATGATAGTAACCTTATTCAGCTTTGAACGTGTGGAGGCGATTTTGTGCTTTTGATAGACCATCCTTAATTAGGATATCTAGACAGCGCACTGATTCGTCAGCTGCGGCGTCTAGTAGCTCTTGCTCTTTCGCTGGAGCTTTGCCTAGTACAAAACCCGCCACTTTATCTTTGTGTCCCGGATGGCCAATGCCGATACGAAGACGATAAAAATCTTTGTTATTGCCCAGTTTGCTAATAGTGTCACGCAGACCATTGTGACCACCGTGACCACCACCTTTCTTAAACTTAGCGACACCTGGCGGTAAGTCTAGCTCGTCATGAGCAACCATGATCTCTTCTGGCTTAATTTGGTAAAACTTCGCAAGTGCTGCGATTGCTTTGCCAGAGAGGTTCATGAAAGTGGTTGGGATTAGCAAACGGAGATCCTGGCCATTGACCATAATGCGTCCTGTTAGGCCAAAGAATTTTGGTTCATTCTTCAGGGTAACGTTGTGAACGCGTGCTAATTCTTCTACAACCCAAGCGCCCGCATTGTGGCGAGTTTTGGCGTATTCTGGTCCCGGATTAGCAAGACCAACAAGAAGTTTGATTGGTTGAGTCAAGGTTAGGATCTCTCTGGAATCTCAAAAAGCGCAGTATGATAGCACAGAATTCTCGCAGTGGGCGACCAAGGGATTTTCTGCCTATCGATACAAATAAAAAAACACCCCAAAGAGGGGTGCTTTTGAAATCAGTTTAACTGAAATGTTCGTATTAGTTGAACATTGCAGAGATTGACTCTTCGTTGCTGATACGACGAATCGCTTCAGCTAGCATGCGAGATAGGCTTAGTGTGGTTACTTTGCCAGTTGCAGCCATCTCTTTAGATAGAGAGATAGAGTCAGTCACGATAACTTGGTCAAGAACAGAGTTCTTAATGTTGTCCGCAGCGTTACCAGAGAATACAGCGTGAGTTGCGTAAGCGAATACACGCTTAGCACCGCGCTCTTTTAGCGCTTCAGCTGCTTTACATAGAGTGCCACCTGTATCGATCATGTCATCAACGATCACACAGTCACGACCTTCAACGTCACCGATTAGGTTCATTACTTCAGAAACGTTTGCACGTGGACGACGCTTATCAACGATAGCGATGTCGATGTCGCCTAGCGCTTTTGCAGTTGCACGAGCACGAACAACGCCACCTAGATCAGGAGAAACCACTACTGGGTTTTCTAGACCACGAGATTGCATGTCTTCTAGAAGTACTGGTGTACCGAAGATGTTATCAACTGGTACATCGAAGAAGCCTTGAATTTGCTCAGCATGTAGGTCGATAGTTAGAACGCGGTCTACGCCAACGTTAGATAGGAAATCAGCAACAACTTTTGCAGTGATTGGCACACGCGCAGAACGTACACGACGGTCTTGGCGAGCGTAGCCGAAGTAAGGAATTACTGCAGTGATACGACCTGCTGAAGCACGGCGCATTGCATCAATCATAACAACCAATTCCATTAGGTTGTCGTTAGTCGGTGCACAAGTGGATTGAATGATGAAAACATCACTACCACGAACGTTCTCATTGATTTGAACTGCAACTTCGCCATCAGAAAAGCGAGAAACAGATGCATCACCAAGAGAGATGTAAAGACGATCAGCAATACGTTGGGCTAGTTCAGGTGTTGCGTTACCAGCAAATAGCTTCATATCAGGCACGGTGGAAACCTCGGGTTTGCGTCCAGTTTAAATAGGTCGGTGTGAGGCTGATTGGTATTCAGCCAAAGTCTCTTTTAGTGGCGAAATATTTCGCCCTTGAGCGACAAATGCCGAGACTTTATCAGAGAGTTGTGCAAGGATAGTTTCTGCTTCGGATTTGCTCGAAAATTCAGCAAAAACGCAAGATCCTGTCCCCGTCAATCTTGACGGCGCGTATTGTAGCAGCCATGAAAGTTGCTTATCAACCTCTGGGTAGAGCATTCGTACAATTTTTTCGCAATCGTTTACGCTTGGCGTGTTCAAAAGCGTTTCTAAATCGCGTTTTGGCGTGTTTCGAGTCAAGTCCGGATGTCCGAATATGTCGGCGGTTGCAATAGAAACATTTGGACGAACAACTAAATACCATTTCTCATCTGGATGAGCAGGAGAAAGTTTCTCGCCAACGCCTTCAGCAAATGCGGCAAAGCCACGCACAAATACAGGCACATCTGCACCAAGTGCAAGACCGATTTCGGCTAATTCATCATCACTAAGATGGGTTTGCCATAGGTAATTGAGCGCAACCAAAGTAGTTGCTGCGTTGGATGAGCCGCCGCCAATGCCACCGCCCATTGGTAAGATCTTATGAAGATCGATATGTGCCCCATACGAGCATTTCGCATAACGTTGAAGTGCGGTCGCCGCTTTCCAGATCAAATTGTCTTGCAGAGGAACACCTTCGATCTCTGGCGAAATCGTGATCTCACCTGAATCGTTCGCTTGAATGGTTAGTTCATCGCCGTGATCGACGAACTGGAATAGAGTTTGTAACTCGTGGTAACCGTTTTCGGTCCGACCATTGATATAAAGAAAGAGATTCAATTTCGCTGGTGATGGCCAACGGGTTGAAAGATCGATCATTGGGTGATGTTCCATTTTGTGATCACTAAATTAATTTTTACGTCAGACGTACTGAGTTTTAGCTTGTTTGGGAGAGGTAACGTCTGGTTATGCCACTCAATATCACCGTAACGTTGGTAAGCAATATTCCAGTCGTTCAAACCGATCTGTTTGTCCAGTGCTTGGAGAGTATTGGTCGGTGATAGTTGGAAAGAGTCGGCATCTGTTGGTAAGCCAAGTAGCCAATCAGGTAAATGGTCAACTGGCATCATTAAGCCGGTTAATCGGTAAATCAGTTGGTTAGCATCACGAGCGGAGAGTACTTGGTCATCATAGGTTTCGACGGTTGCGCCTTGTGGCGTAATAGTGAGCTTTAATGCGGTTTGACCAAGTAAGGTCGTTAAGCGTAACTGGCTTAATGACGAAGAGTGCTTCCAGAAGAAATTCAGGCTTTGTCTTTGATCGGGACCAATGTAGCCAAGTTTACCTGTGGCTTGAAAATTTTTAATGGTTTCAAGTCGCTGCTCGTGTGCCTGCCACTCTACGCTGGTGACACTTTCAGGAACAGAACTACAACCTGCGAGAACAATGCTCGACATGAGCAAGATGAGAAAGGAGCGTAAGGTCATGTTTGATGGCTTATTAATCAGTTTCATCGGTAATCGCTCACAACTATAGCATTGAAAAGCCGAGTGAAGGAAAACAAATCCGGCTTACCCTTTCAATAAATGCGTGCTTACAGTAAAATTCTGAACCTATTTTATAACCGATCTCAGAGATACCACGTTAGATGTCCTTGCTTGCTATTGGAATCAATCACAATACAGCGTCTGTTGACTTGCGAGAGAAAGTGGCGTTCGGACCCGATAAATTGGGACCAGCACTTGAGCAACTCAGAGACCATGAAGCCGTCAATGGCAGTGTGATTGTTTCTACCTGTAACCGTACCGAAGTGTACTGCGACGTGAAGCAAGGAGCGCGAAATAAGCTTATCGACTGGTTAGCCCAGTTCCATCAAGTTAGTCAAGAAGACTTGATGCCGAGCCTTTATGTCCATGAAGAGCAAGCGGCGATTAAGCACTTGATGCGTGTTTCTTGCGGCCTTGATTCACTGGTACTAGGTGAGCCTCAGATTTTGGGTCAGGTAAAACAAGCGTTTTCTGATTCCCGAGATCATCAGGCGGTGGATGCGTCGATTGATAAGTTGTTCCAAAAGACTTTCTCAGTCGCAAAACGTGTTCGAACAGAAACTGATATTGGTGGTAACGCCGTGTCGGTGGCTTATGCTGCCTGTACATTGGCGAAACACATCTTTGAATCACTGTCTGACTCAACCGTACTGTTGGTTGGTGCAGGTGAAACCATCGAATTGGTGGCAAAACACTTAGCGTCGAACGGCTGTACTAAGATGATTGTTGCAAACCGAACTCGAGAGCGAGCTCTTGGTCTAGCAGAGCAATTTGGAGCAGAAGTGATCAGCTTGAATGAAATTCCTGACCATTTACCAAGAGCAGACATCGTCATCAGCTCAACGGCGAGTCCTCTACCTATCATTGGTAAAGGCATGGTTGAGACCGCGTTGAAGAAACGTCGTCATCAACCGATGTTATTGGTCGATATCGCAGTACCTCGCGATGTGGAAGCTCAGGTTGGGGAATTGAGTGACGCTTACTTGTACTCGGTGGATGACTTACAGTCGATCATTGATAGCAACATCGAACAACGTAAAGTAGAAGCCATTCAAGCAGAAGCGATCGTTAGCGAAGAAAGCGCGGCATTTATGACGTGGCTGCGTTCACTTCAAGCAGTGGACAGCATTCGTGATTATCGTAAATCGGCCAACGAAATTCGTGAAGACTTACTAAGTAAAAGCCTACAATCATTGGCAACCGGTGCAGACCCAGAGAAAGTGCTGCGCGAACTTAGTAATAAACTCACCAACAAACTGATTCACGCTCCAACTCGCGCGCTGCAAAGTGCGGCAGAGCAGGGCGAACCAGCAAAATTAACGGTTATCCGCCAGACCCTTGGTTTGGATGATCTGTAACTCACGCTTTTTATTAAGAAAACGACACTATGAAAGCCTCTATTCTGACTAAGCTAGAAACGCTAGTAGAACGTTACGAAGAAGTTCAACATCTTCTTGGTGATCCTGATGTAATTGGAAATCAGGATAAATTCCGCGCTCTATCAAAAGAGTACTCTCAGCTAGAAGAAGTTACTAAGTGCTTCCAAGCGTATCAACAAGCGCAAGACGATCTTGTCGCTGCTGAAGATATGGCGAACGAAGACGACGAAGAAATGCGTGAAATGGCGCAGGAAGAAATCAAAGAAGCAAAAGAAACGATTGAGCGTCTAACTGATGAGCTACAAATTCTTCTTCTTCCAAAAGATCCAAACGATGACCGTAACTGTTTCCTAGAAATCCGTGCAGGTGCGGGTGGTGACGAAGCGGGTATCTTCGCTGGTGACCTGTTCCGTATGTACAGCAAATACGCAGAAAAGCGTGGTTGGCGTATCGAGGTGATGTCTTCAAACGAAGCTGAACACGGTGGTTACAAAGAGATGATCGCGAAAGTGAGCGGTGACGGCGCATACGGCGTGCTGAAGTTTGAGTCAGGCGGTCACCGTGTGCAACGTGTACCAGCGACAGAATCTCAAGGTCGTGTTCATACTTCTGCGTGTACCGTAGCGGTTATGGCGGAAATCCCAGAAGCGGATCTGCCAGAAATCAAGGCAGCAGACCTAAAAATCGATACATTCCGTGCATCTGGCGCGGGTGGTCAGCACGTTAACACCACGGATTCTGCAATCCGTATTACCCACTTACCAACTGGTACAGTAGTAGAGTGTCAAGACGAGCGTTCACAGCATAAGAACAAAGCAAAAGCGATGGCAGTGCTTGCTGCTCGCATCGTTCAAGCAGAAGAAGAACGTCGTGCAGCAGAAGTTTCTGATACACGTCGTAACTTATTAGGTTCTGGTGACCGTAGTGACCGTATCCGTACTTACAACTACCCACAAGGTCGTGTTTCTGACCACCGCATCAACCTAACCATCTACCGTTTGAACGAAGTGATGGAAGGTGACCTGCAAAGTTTGATTGATCCTGTGGTTCAAGAGCACCAAGCAGACCAACTTGCGGCGCTCGCAGAGAACAACTAATCGATGAGCCAAGTTCAATCTATTGAGCAAGCGCTGAAAAGTGCGACGGCAATATTGACTGAAGGCGGCAAAGAGTCGCCTTCTCTCGATGCAGCCGTACTTCTTTGCCATGTCCTTGGCAAACCAAGAACCTATCTTCTGACTTGGCCTGAAAAAGCATTGGACCCCGAGCAACAAGCTCAGTTTGATGCGTTATTGGCTCGTCGTATCACGGGTGAGCCTGTGGCTTACATTATCGGTGAACGCGAGTTTTGGTCTTTACCTCTTAAAGTCTCTCCATCCACATTAATTCCAAGACCGGACACGGAACGTTTGGTTGAAGTTGCATTGGATAAAACTTACGAGCAGACAGGACCAATCCTTGATTTAGGCACTGGCACTGGGGCGATTGCATTGGCATTGGCGTCTGAGTTACCCAAGCGCCAAGTGATGGGAGTTGACCTTAAACATGAAGCGAAAGACCTCGCAGAGTACAACGCATCGCAGTTAAACATCAAAAATGTGACGTTTGATCAAGGTAGTTGGTTCGAGCCTATTGCCAGCGGAACAAAGTTTGCTTTAATTGTCTCCAACCCACCGTATATCGACGAAAAAGATCCACATCTCGCGCAAGGTGATGTGCGTTTTGAGCCAAAATCGGCACTCGTTGCGGATGAGAATGGCTTGGCGGATATTCGCCATATCTCTGATCTCGCTCGTCAATATTTGGAAGAAGATGGGTGGCTCGCGTTTGAACATGGTTATGACCAAGGCGAAGCTGTTCGTGAGATCATGACTCATTTTGGTTTTGAACAAGTAGTCACGGAAAAAGACTACGGCGGTAACGACCGAGTGACACTTGGTTGTTACAAGCCTTCATAATAACGAGCAAGTCAGCAGTAACTTATAAAAGAGAAATGAAATGTACGTAGCTCTAAAACACATTCACTTAGTAACGATCGCATTGAGCGCGACGCTACTATCGATCCGATTCGTATTGTTGATGATGGATTCTCCAAAGCGCAACAACCGATTCCTAAAAGTTTTCCCACATATTGTTGATACCGCGTTACTCCTTTCCGGTATTGGTTTGATCATGGTGACAGGCTTTATTCCATTTACGGATGCAGCGCCTTGGTTAACCAACAAGATCACTTGTGTGCTTGCGTACATTGCTCTTGGTTTCTTTGCTTTAAAGATGGCAAAGAACAAGCTGCTGAGAATTTTCGCCTTCTTTGGTGCTCTAGGCTGGCTAGTGATGGCCGCTAATATTGCCGTATCTAAAAATCCAAACTTATTTGGGTAATCTTCATGCTTGAGTTTTTTGACGAAGATTTTGACAACATGGCGTTGGTGGAAGGCGCGTTAGAACTGAACCACTCCATCAATCCAGACACTAATGTGCATTGGGCAAAGCAAGAATTAGAACGTCTTTATAAAGAAGCGGAAGCTATTCTGGTTCACGAGACGGACGAAGAACAACGTTTTGATTCGTTTCTCCGTTTGTTCTTTTATGAATGGGGCTTTAAAGGCGACGATCAAGAGTACTTTATCTCTGACAATAGCTTCATTGATAAAGTGTTGGAGCGTAAAAAAGGCATTCCCGTTAGTTTGGGGGCGGTCCTACTTTACTTGGGGAACCGACTTGGTTTTCCGATGAAAGGCGTGACCTTTCCGACGCAATTTTTGATCAAAGTAGATTGGATGCACAAAACGCCGGACTACATTAATCCATTTAACGGTGAATACGTCGGTGAGAAAATCCTTCAAGCTTGGCTGATTGGTCAAGAAGGTCCACTTGCAACCTTGAAGCCTGAGCACTTTGAAGAAGCGGATAACCCAACAGTAATAGGTCGTTGGTTGGCATTAATTAAAAGTGCGATGTTGCGTGAAGAGCGTTATACGTTAGCACTACGGTGCACCAACCTTGCGCTGACTTTCGTACCGGACGACCCATACGAGATTCGTGACCGAGGCTTTATCTTCCAACAATTGGAGTGCCATCAGGTAGCGGTTTCAGATTTTCAGTACTTTATTGACCAATGCCCAGACGATCCGGCATCAGAGCTACTAAAATCACAAGTTAACGCGATGAGCGAAAAGCACGTTACGCTTCACTAAATTTTATCGGCATGCTGAAAGCGGCGTGTTGAAGACAGACAAAAGAGAATCAAAATGGAACAGAAAATCGTTAATATTGGCGACATTCAGGTTGCTAACGACAAGCCATTCACCCTATTTGCAGGTATGAACGTTCTTGAGTCTCGTGATCTTGCTATGCAGATCTGTGAGCACTACGTAAAAGTAACCGACAAACTTGGCATCCCATACGTGTTCAAGGCATCGTTCGATAAAGCAAACCGCAGTTCTGTTCATTCATACCGTGGTCCTGGTCTGGAAGAAGGCATGAAAATCTTCCAAGAGCTGAAAGACACGTTTGGCGTGAAGATCATCACTGATGTTCACACTGAGGAACAAGCTCAACCTGTCGCTGATGTGGTTGATGTTATCCAACTTCCTGCATTCCTAGCTCGTCAAACTGACCTTGTAGAAGCAATGGCGAAAACAGGCGCGGTGATCAACGTTAAAAAACCTCAGTTCATGAGCCCTGGTCAAGTAGGTAACATCGTTGAGAAGTTTGCTGAGTGTGGTAACGAAAACATCATTTTATGTGAGCGCGGCTCTTGCCATGGTTACGACAACCTAGTGGTTGATATGCTTGGTTTTGGTGTCATGAAGAACGCATCAAAAGGCAGCCCAATCATTTTTGACGTAACGCACTCGCTACAAATGCGCGATCCGTCGGGCGCGGCATCTGGTGGTCGTCGTGAGCAAACCGTTGAACTTGCGAAAGCGGGTCTAGCAACAGGCATCGCAGGTCTGTTTATTGAAGCGCACCCGAACCCAGATCAAGCTCGCTGTGATGGTCCGTCTGCACTGCCTCTAGATAAACTTGAGCCATTCCTAGCGCAAATGAAGTCACTAGATGACCTAATTAAGAGCTTCGACAGCATCGATATCAAATAATCAGTTTACTGAATGTTTGTGGGAAATGGTCAGCCAATGTGCTGACCATTTTTGTATTGGCATATTCATTCTGCCAAATTATTCTTTTCTCGCTTCTCGCTTCTCGCTTCTCGCTTCTCGCTTCTCGCTTCTCGCTTCTCGCTTCTCGCTTCTCGCTTCTCGCTTCTCGCTTACCAATTGCATTGAAATGCCTGCCAATATCACAGCAAAACGATTGCCTGTGAATGGGTCTATAATCTGTTGAAACGTAGCGTCAGAGTTGCAGTTGTTAAAATAGTCATTAGTGATCCATGCATCATAATTATGAAATCAATATGTTAGCGTGCAATTCTTCCTATAAACTACGTCAAGTTTTAGCGCTCTTAATTATATGGACGGAGTTCCTTTAAAGGGTTAAGAGCGTCTGCAGTGGACCCCAGACGATAAAAAGGTAAAACAATGAAGCAACGCCTGATTGTAAAAACCGCTTTGAGCGCGGCGATTCTGGCAACTCTTGCCGGATGTGCAACGCAACCAGCACATGAATGGAATGAAGATACAACATACAAACTGACTGTACTGCACACGAACGACCACCACGGTCGCTTCTGGCAAAACAAATACGGTGAGTATGGTATGGCAGCTCGTAAGACACTGATCGACGAGCTACGTACAGAAATTCAAGCAGAGGGTGGCAGCGTTCTTCTACTGTCAGGCGGTGATATCAATACAGGTGTTCCTGAATCAGATCTGCAAGATGCGGAACCAGATTTCAAAGGCATGAGCAAAATTGGTTACGACGCGATGGCGTTGGGTAACCATGAGTTCGATAACCCACTTGACGTGTTATTCAAGCAGCAAGAGTGGGCTAACTTCCCAATGCTGTCTGCGAACATTTACGATAAGGAAACCGGTGAGCGCTTGTTCCAACCTTACGCAATGTTCAATAAGCAAGGCATCAAGATTGCCGTGATCGGTCTAACGACAGAAGACACAGCAAAACTAGGTAACCCAGAGTACATTGGTCAAGTTGACTTCCGTGATCCGAAAGAAGAAGCGAAGAAGCTGATCGCTGAGCTAAAAGAAACTGAGAAGCCAGACCTTATCTTTGCAGTGACACATATGGGTCACTACGAAAACGGCAACCGTGGTGTGAACGCTCCGGGTGATGTTGCGTTGGCTCGCTACCTAAATGAAGGTGATTTGGACATGATTGTGGGTGGTCACTCACAAGAGCCTGTATGTATGGAAGGTCCAAACGTTATTAAGAAGAACTTCAAGCCGGGTGAAGAGTGTAAACCAGATGAGCAAAACGGCACTTACATCGTACAAGCGTACGAGTGGGGTAAGTACGTTGGTCGAGCTGATTACGAATTCCGCAACGGCGAATTGTCTATGGTGAGCTACGATCTGATCCCTGTGAACCTGAAGAAGAAGATCAAAGTTGATGGTAAATCTCAACGCGTGCTTATCCAAGATGAGATCGCGCAAGATGAAGCTATGCTTGATTTCCTACGTCCTTACCAAGAAAAAGGTCAAGGCAAGCTAAACGTTAAGATTGCAGAATCCAATGGCAAACTGGAAGGTGATCGTAATGTGGTACGTTTCCAACAAACGAACCTTGGTCGTCTGATCGCAACAGCACACATGGAGCGTGCGAAAGCAGACTTCGCTGTAATGAACTCAGGTGGTGTTCGTGATTCAATTGAAGCGGGTGACATCACGTACAAAGATGTGCTGACCGTTCAACCATTTGGCAACATGGTTTCTTACGTAGATATGTCTGGTAAAGAAGTACTAGACTACCTAAATGTTGTTGCAACGAAACCTGTTGATTCTGGCGCTTACGCTCAGTTCGCTGGTATTTCAATGACTGTTGAGAATGGCAAAGTAGCAAATGTATTTATCGGTGGCAAACAGCTTCGACTTGATGGTGAGTACCGCTTTACTGTACCAAGTTACAACGCTTCAGGCGGTGACGGCTACCCGAAAGTTAACACTCACCCAGGTTACGTAAATACAGGCTTTACGGATGCTGAAGTACTGAAAGAGTACCTAGAGTCACACAGCCCAATTGACGTAAACGAATACGCGCCTTCAGGTGAGATGGTTTACAAGTAAAAAGCGATTGACTCAAAGTCGCTGATACCATTAACTTAAAGCGCTGCTCCTCACTAGGGGCAGCGTTTTTTGTTTTATAAGGAGAATCTTGATGACTCCGGCCATTAATCTTGCGAAAAAGAAAAAAGTTTCACACACCATTCACCAATATGAGCATGATCCAAGAGCAGACAGCTACGGATTAGAAGCAGCAGAAGTATTGGGACAAGATCCAAAGAAAGTATTTAAGACTTTGCTGTTTTGCTTAAACGGCGAGCCTAAGAACCTTGCCGTTGCGATCATTCCTGTCGATCAAAAATTGAACCTAAAATTGGCGGCGAAAGCTGCGAAAGGTAAGAAAGCGGACATGGCAGATCCTGACATCGCTCAAAAGACCACAGGTTATGTTGTGGGTGGAATCAGCCCATTGGGGCAGAAGAAAGCGCTGCCTACTTTTCTGCATGAAAGTGCAACACAGCAAGAGACGATCTGTGTGAGCGCAGGTAAGCGTGGTTTAGAAATTGAATTGGCACCCAAAGATTTGTTGAGTCTAACACGTGGTCAATTTGCTCCTCTTTGTCTGTAAATATACCCAAGTGACTTCAAGATGCAGGATTCAGAGCGTTGTCATTGATTCGAGTTCAAGGAAAACAACACCGCGTAATAGCCAGCTCTTTCCAAGTTGTTTGACGCAGAAATCGAGGCAATGACACGCTCCCGAAGGGCGAGTTGTCTTGGCTTGTATACTTTGTTGCCGATTCTTGATTTAGAGTGACTAGATCTTTAAATCGTCGCCGCGTCTACAAACCAAGTCATTCTCGCTGAACCTAGCATCTCGAGGTTACTTGGGTATACATGACCAATAAAAAGGACGCTGATGAGCGTCCTTTTTTGATCTTGTGATGGAGCGAATGGTTACTTCTTCAGGCTCAACGTGCCGCCTGTGCGTTTCGTTGGTTTGCTTGGCTTCGCTGCATTTGGATTCATGTAATGCTGCTTAGGCTTGCTCGGTGATTGAGGTTTATTGTGATCACCTTGAGGCTTACTGCGTTCACCTTGTGGTTTCGCTTTGTAGTGCTCTTTTGCAGGGCGTGCATTCTCATCATCACGTTGGCGACGTTTTTGCTGACCTTTTTTAGAATTTGGCGCATGGCGGAATTCATCCGCGTTGTTACCACGGAAGGTACGTGTTTTTTGGTTACGACGTGCCGTTGAACCTTGGTTTTCTTCGCGGCTATCAAATAGTTTGGCATCGGTCGCTTTACGAATGTTACGACCTTTAGAATCTGTCTTTGACGCTTCCTCTGTGCCCACTGAACCTTCACACATTGCTAGGATCTCTGCCACTTCATCGTCACTCAGGTAACGCCATTTACCATTTGGAATGCCATCAAGTGAGATGTTCATGATACGTACGCGACGCAGTTTAAATACTTCGTAGCCGAGCGCTTCACACATACGACGGATTTGACGGTTCAAACCTTGCGTTAACACGATGCGGAAAGAGAATTTGGTTTCTTTTGTTACCTGACAAGGTAGCGTGACTGTATCGAGGATTTTCACACCGCTCGACATCTGTTTTAGGAATTCGCCAGTAATAGGCTTATCAACACGCACCACGTATTCTTTTTCGTGGTTGTTACCTGCACGCAGAATCTTATTTACGATATCGCCATCGTTAGTCAGAAAGATCAAACCATCTGAGGGCTTATCCAGACGACCGATAGGGAAGATACGCTTTTTATGACCAATGAAATCAACGATGTTGCCCGGGATGTCGCGTTCAGTTGTACAGGTGATGCCCGTTGGTTTGTTCAACGCTATATAAATCGGTTTTTCTTTTGCTGCAACAGGGTTTCCATCGACACAAACGTCATCGCCTGGAAGTACTTTTGTTCCCATTTCTGGTTGTTGACCATTAATGGTGACACGACCTTGCTCGATAAGACGGTCGGCTTCACGACGTGAGCAGAAGCCCGTTTCGCTGATGTATTTGTTTAAGCGTTTTGCGTTGTCTTGTGACATGTTGGTCTCCTAACGTTTCACAACGGCGGTTAATAAAGGTTGTCTTGCCGCAGTTAATTGCAGCAAGACAAGATAAGGTCGGGCATTCTAGCACCGAGATTCGAGTTAGCCTAAACGTTTTTGATGACGTTCACGCGTCTCCATTTTCTTTTCAGCACTCTTTCTTAATAGAACGTAAACGGCGCCGCTGCCACCGTGGAATCGTTGTGCACTATGCACGCATTGCACTTCACGGATCTGTTGTAACCAACTGCTGACGAAACTTTTCATTAATGCTGGTGGATTAGAGCGCTCGCCACGACCATGTACGATCACGACGGTACGGATATCCATCTCAATACATTGCTTGAGGAATTTGACTACTTCGTCACGTGCTTCTTTCAGTGTCTTACGGTGCAGATCAAGTCGAGCTTGAATTGGGTATTTACCAAGGCGTAGTTTGCGGTATACACCATCTTGTACACCATCCCGTTTGAACTCGATAAAGTCATCGGGTTTGAGCATTTCTGCATGGTCAATCGACAGGTACTCTGGGTCGTCTTCAGTAAGCCAAATTGCGGCTTCGCGTTTCGCCATCTGAGCGTCCGTCACTTGGTGCACTTTTTTGTGCTCTGCAGTATCGTGGTCGATAGGCTTTACGTCGCCCATCATCTGTTGAAACAGATCAAAATCGTCGTCTTGAGACATAACGGCAATCTCATAAAGAACAGGGTAGGAATAGTAAGATTATATCAATGAGTAGTGCATTGAGATCAAATAAAAAACCGGAGCAGGCAAGTAACCAACTCCGGTGCAAAGCGTTTCTAGAGCTAAGCGAGATCTAGTGAGGAGATTTGTCGTTCATAATCTTGTAAATGAAGAAACCGCCGTAAAACAACATCAGACCAATTGCCCCAAAGATTACTATCATTGACGATAGTCCCACCGCATTACCAAATAGGAGATCAAGCCAAAAGTCCATACGTTTCCTCCAAGATATTTCCGACATGGATAACGTTAATGGGTGGTGTTTTTTTGCACACTGATCTGGATCAATTATGTTGCCAAGGTTAATAAACTGTGTTTTATTGTGGGTTCTTAGTCACATTTCACGTGCTAGTGTTCAGTAAATCGTCAAATGAATTAAGACATTACGTTTTTTTGTAAAAAGCGCTTGCGTCTAACTAAAGAATCCGTAATATACGCATCCGTTGACGGGGATAAGTCCTCAGTTAAACATCTCGGTGAATAGCGCAGCTTGGTAGCGCATCTGGTTTGGGACCAGAGGGTCGGGGGTTCGAATCCCTCTTCACCGACCACTTTCAGAAAGCCTGCTCAATGAGCAGGCTTTCGTCGTTTTAGCGGTCGCAAATTTGGCTTTGATAGTAGTGAACCAAATGGGGTTCGCCTGAAGTTAGAATATGGCTCTTCACCGACCGTATTAGAGAAAGCCGTAGCAGAAATGCTACGGCTTTTTTGCGTTTTACGGCTTTTTGAATCGAGAACGCTTCGCTTCGGGAACAGACTCTGCTCTTCGAGATGCGAGAGAAGGAACGCTTTGAGGCAAATCAGCTTTCATCAACTGGTAAATGAAAACGTAAGAGATCCCCAACTCGCTCGTCCCTCGCTCTTGAGGATGACGAATAAAAAGCACTGAATTCAAAGGCGTCATTCCCGAAAGCGACGAAGGAGCGCAGTCGGGAATCTCTCTATTGTTCTGAGTGATATGATAAAACTGCGCTTTTCGCTAGTTCACATCACAACTAATGTCTTTAATCGGAGTTTCGGACGTCGTGAAACAAACGTAAGCCGTTTTTGGATGGTTTGGACCGATTTTAATGTACCCAGCTTTTAGCTCATCTTCATCAAAAGTAGCGGAATGAGACTGACCAGTTTTGCCATCAAAGTAAGTAGCTTCAAAGTTCTGGTTCATCATATGAGCGACGCGGTTACGAGTATGGGCGGTTGAAAAAGTGATGTTTGCACAACGCATCATAGGCTTTTGGTTAATGAGAAACTGTCCACTTTCTTTATCCAAAACACCGCCTTTTGTATCCGGCGTAATATCAATAGGTTGGAAGTCTTCAATCGTACAAGACGATTTTGCATGGGCAAGCGATGGCAATAGTAGCGCGCTAGCAAGGCATAATAATGAGGCTTTGAACGTCATAAAGGCTCTTATCAAATTTGAAGTTGTTTAAGGATTGACTCGATAGTATCCAATAGGTGACCGCATTTGTCAGCGTGACGTAAGCGTCATTTGCCTACAAATACAACACGATAAGTAGATGTAAGCATACCAGCAAATGGAGCTATCTTCTTTATCCAATATCGCAGTCTGCTTTGTGAGTTTTTGCTAGTGGTTTGACAGTGAAACCGCGTTTTTCTAATAGTTCGATTACATTGTCTTTACCTACTAGATGTAAGCTGCCTACCACCACGGTGTATTTACCGGATTTTTTCGGTAGTACACTACCTGTATCGAGTTTCTGAGCCCAGTCGCGGTTACGGGAATAGAGAAAGGCTTCATTGAACTCATCACTTGATTGTTCACTCGCCGATGCTGCTTCAAGTGAGCTACCATCGCCGCTCTTCCAACTGTCGATTAAGCATTGTACCAGTTTGTCGCCACCGTCATATTCTTCAATAGAAGAGAGCAGAAACTCTTTACCGCCATCTTTTTGTCCTGTGATTAAGTCCAATTGGAATTGCACACTCTCCAAAGCAAGTACTGGTACTTTTTGTTGGTCAGCTAAGTTAATTAGGTGCATGTCGACACCTTGATCAGACGCGTAACCAAGTTTGTTCACCAACATTAATTGGATTGTCAAAGCCGCAGACCATGGCGGTGCATTGAGTAACTGTGCTTCTTGTAGACCTAGGTCATTGGCTATTTCAGCAAGATGTTTGCGCTGTGTTTTATCTAAAACATCCCTAGCGTGAAGCGAGGTTTCCGGGTAAGTCACCCCTTCTGTATTTCGAATGTCTGCTTCGATGATTAAACCATTACTGTTTGTCAGGAACCGAGTCACAGCTTCTGGTAATGGATACATGCTTTTATCGCCGACATGTACAGACCCGATAATCATGTATTCCGTCTCGCCCTTCTTTGCCAGCCAGTGTTGTGGTTCGGCTTGAACAGAATAAGAAGTAAAAAAGACGATCAGAGATGACATAACGGACAAGAGTCGAAACATATTTTGCTCCTCGAATTCAATAAGCACTTTATCTATAACATGGTTCGGCAAAATCGTCATTTTTTAAAAAATTGACGAGTTTTAACGGCTAGGAAATGAGAGGTAATTCACGAAAGTGTTTCAATTGAGTTTGTTGTTAATGGTTCACTTAATAACCAATAGTGATCAGAATCCTACAAAATCAGTCGAAACCCATCGATATTCGTGATTGAGATCGCAACAAACTCGTCAAAAAAAGTTAGCCGCTTTTAACGTCAAGTTTAACTTGTTGAAATTATTATGTTTATATTTTTGAATGCTTGGCTTAATTTGAGCCAGATCACTTCTTAGTTTTATTAATTTTACGCTTAGAAATAACTGCTTGTATGTTGAATGCAACTGTTAAGCGCCTCGCATTTAGGTGCTCACCATTTTTAATAAATGTCGTTTTGAACCACTGACTTTTTGGGGAAAGTAAGATGTTGAAACATAGTCTGATTGCTGCTTCTGTTATCGCTACATTGGCAGGCTGCTCTTCACTACAGAGCTCTGAGCAACAAGTTGTAAACTCACTGGCTGATAACCTTGATATCCAATATGAAGTGTTAACTAATCATGGTGCTAACGAAGGTCTTGCGTGCCAAGATATGGGCGCAGAATGGGCTTCCTGTAACAAAGTAAACATGACGCTTGTTAACCAAGGTGAAGCTGTTGACTCAAAAGATTGGGCTATTTACTTCCACAGCATTCGTCTGATTCTGGATGTTGACAACGAGCAGTTCAAAATCTCTCGTGTAACGGGTGACCTACATAAGCTAGAACCAACAGATAAGTTTGACGGCTTCGCTGCCGGTGAAGAGGTTGTTCTTCCATTGGTTGGTGAATACTGGCAACTATTTGAAACTGACTTCATGCCAGGTGCATTCGTTTCTGCTCCAAACGCAGAACCTAAGATGATTGCTTCTCTAAATACTGAAGATGTTGCGTCTTTTGTGACGGGTCTTGAAGGTAATAACCTAAAACGTACACCAGACGACAACAATGTATTTGCAAACGCTGTGTCTCGTTTTGAGAAAAACGAAGACCTAGCAACACAAGACGTATCAACCACGTTACTACCAACACCAATGCACGTTGAAGCGGGTAAAGGCAAAGTAGATATCGCGGATGGTATTGCGCTGCCTAAAGACGCATTCGATGCGACTCAGTTTGCAGCGATTCAAGATCGTGCAGAAGTGGTAGGTGTGGATGTTCGTGGTGAGCTTCCTGTAAGCATCACTGTTGTTCCTGCAGACTTCACCGGTGAATTAGCAAAATCTGGTGCTTACGAGATGAGCATCAAAGGCGACGGTATTGTGATTAAAGCGTTCGACCAAGCTGGCGCTTTCTACGCAGTACAATCTATCTTTGGCCTGGTAGATAGCCAAAATGCTGATTCTCTACCACAACTGTCTATTAAAGATGCGCCTCGTTTTGATTACCGTGGTGTGATGGTGGATGTGGCTCGTAACTTCCACTCTAAGGACGCAATCCTTGCAACGCTAGACCAAATGGCAGCGTACAAGATGAACAAACTTCACCTTCACCTAACCGATGATGAAGGCTGGCGTTTAGAAATCCCGGGTCTGCCTGAGCTGACAGAAGTGGGCGCTAACCGTTGTTTCGATACACAAGAGAAAAGCTGTTTACTGCCTCAGCTTGGCTCTGGTCCAACGACAGACAACTTTGGCTCTGGCTACTTCAGCAAAGCAGACTACGTGGAAATCTTGAAATACGCAAAAGCACGTAACATTGAAGTGATTCCAGAAATCGATATGCCAGCTCACGCTCGTGCAGCAGTAGTATCAATGGAAGCTCGTTACGACCGCCTAATGGAAGAAGGTAAAGAAGCTGAAGCGAACGAATACCGTCTGATGGATCCTCAAGATACATCAAACGTAACGACGGTTCAGTTCTACAATAAGCAAAGCTTCATCAACCCATGTATGGAATCTTCAACTCGCTTTGTTGATAAGGTGATTTCAGAAGTGGCAGCAATGCACCAAGAAGCTGGCGCTCCACTAACAACTTGGCATTTCGGTGGTGACGAAGCGAAGAACATCAAGCTAGGTGCTGGTTTCCAAGACGTTAACGCAGAAGATAAAGTAAGCTGGAAAGGCACGATTGACCTGTCTAAACAAGACAAGCCGTTTGCACAGTCTCCACAATGTCAGACGCTAATTACAGATGGCACAGTCAGTGACTTTGCTCACCTACCAAGCCACTTCGCGGAAGAAGTGTCGAAGATTGTTGCTGAGAAAGGCATTCCAAACTTCCAAGCTTGGCAAGATGGTTTGAAATACAGTGACGGCGAAAAAGCGTTCGCTACAGAAAATACTCGCGTAAACTTCTGGGACGTTCTTTACTGGGGCGGTACTTCGTCAGTGTACGAGTGGTCTAAGAAAGGTTACGACGTGATTGTTTCTAACCCAGATTACGTGTACATGGATATGCCATACGAAGTTGACCCGAAAGAGCGTGGTTACTACTGGGCAACACGTGCAACGGATACTCGTAAGATGTTTGGCTTTGCACCAGAGAACATGCCTCAAAACGCAGAAACTTCTGTAGATCGCGATGGCAATGGCTTTACTGGTAAAGGTGAAATCGAAGCGAAACCTTTCTACGGTCTATCTGCACAACTTTGGTCTGAGACAGTACGTAACGACGAGCAATACGAGTACATGGTATTCCCTCGCGTCCTCGCTGCTGCTGAGCGTGCATGGCACCGTGCTGACTGGGAAAACGACTACAAAGTTGGTGTTGAGTACTCGCAAAACTCTAATCTAGTTGATAAAGCATCGCTAAACCAAGACTACAACCGCTTTGCGAACGTACTTGGTCAACGTGAACTGGCTAAGCTAGAAAAATCAGGTATCGACTACCGCCTACCAGTACCAGGTGCAAAAGTAGAGGATGGTAAGCTAGCAATGAACGTTCAGTTCCCTGGCGTAACGCTTCAATACTCTCTGGATGGTGAGAACTGGTTGACTTATGCAGACAACGCTCGTCCAAATGTAACTGGTGAAGTCTTCATCCGCTCGGTATCTGCGACAGGTGAGAAGGTAAGCCGTATCACTAGCGTGAAATAATAGCGCTCAGTATTCACTAAAATCATAGTTCCTTACTCAAAGCCCTCAACTTATGTTGGGGGCTTTGTTTATTTTTCTTCGGAAAATAAGCGTGATCAATGTCTAATTATTTTTTATTGATAATTAAGTTTCTAATTTAGGATGTCTGTCATAGTGTGATCTGGATGTGTATTTAACTGTCAAATAAAAGGGGAGATATGCCTTACTTCACACTTTATTTTTTTGACGAATTTTTAGTTTTTATATCAACCCACTGTATTTAATAAACTTTTTTTAATTTCGAAAATCACGATTTGAATTTGATCACTGTTTTAAACGATTTATTTTTCAATGCGAATTAAATTGCGCAGTATTGCCGTCGCCAGGGAGGCACATCCCAAAGTATGTGATGAGAGGCAAGTGATAGCCAAAAAACTCGTCGCATAACGTGAACAAATAAAGGCAGTAATTATGAAAAACGTTTTAGCACTAAGTGCACTTTCTCTTGTTTTCGCTTCAAGCGCTTTCGCGGGTTCATCTTATGTAACTGGTAACATCCAATTCCACGATGACGGTCGAATTCACGGCTCAGACATGACATCTACGCTAGAAGCGGGTCATACGTTTGATAACCAATTCGGCGGTCTTACGGTTTACACTGAGTTTGATGGTATTCAGCTAGGCAAACTAGAAACTGAAAATGGCGGCGCAGGCAACACAACGCCAGCCATCACTGTAGGTGGTGAGCAATCTTTCAACATCACTGATCATCTATGGGTTGCTGCGGGCTACCAACACCTATTCTCTGCGGGTGAGAGCATCCAGTACCGTCCACTTGTAAAGATCGGCTACAACTTTGATAACGGCATCTCATTGAGCAACCGTACTCGCGCGCACATCGATGCAACGTCTGCAGACGCGAAAACAGACTACCGTATGGATAACCGCATTGGTTACGTAATGAACGAAGATGTGACTTTGAGCTACAACAACGTTTACATGATTGAAGCAGAAACGATGGACCACGAGCTACGTGCAACATGGACTCGTAAGGGCGTTCAGCCTTACTTCGAGTTCCGTAGCCAAGCACACGGTGCGGAAAATGCGGCGGGTGATAGCCTAGTGAACAACGCATTCGTATTTGGTGCGTCTTACGGCTTCTAATTAAAGAGTTTTGTCTTAACTGTCCATTAAGAAAAAGCCCAGCGGTATGTCTCGCTGGGCTTTGTTTTTACTGGTCGTTGCCTTTGTGGAAGCGGTATTCGTAAACCTGACCTTTGTCGTTATAGGCGTAGACGGCGTAACTGTCTTTTTTATCGCCATACTCCATACCCGGTGATCCCATAGGCATGCCGGGTACCGCAAGACCTTTTGCGTTGCGAGGTGGGTTTTCTAAAAAGGCTTTAATGTCGTCAGCAGGAATATGACCTTCAAATACGTAGCCATTAATTTCTGCGGTGTGGCACGAGTAAAGCTGTTCATTCTTGATGCCCAAGTCGCGTTTAACCGCGTTCATGTCATCGTGCAGCTTTTCTTCGACGGTAAAGCCGTTCTCTTCCATGTGTTTCGTCCATTCTCCACAGCAGCCACAGTATGGCGATTTGTGGTTGATGACATCAGCGGCTAATACGTTCGCCGATGTGACAGCAAGCATTGTAAAGGTCAATAGTTTCAACTTCATAATATCCTCTATAAGAAGTGTCGCTTACTTAATGGTAAACAGTCGTAGTCGATTTGCATTACTCACGACTGTGATTGAAGACAGTGCCATTGCTGCGCCAGCAACAACAGGACTGAGTAGGAATCCGAATGCTGGGTAGAGCACACCAGCGGCGATTGGAATACCCAACGAGTTATAAACAAAGGCACCAAACAGGTTTTGTTTCATGTTCTTCAATGTTGCACGAGACAGTTCGATGGCATGAACAATTGCCATTGGTGATGTATTAAGAATCGTCATTTGTGAACTTTCGATTGCCACATCACTGCCGCTGCCCATTGCAACGCCGAGATCGGCGAGGGCGAGAGCGGGTGCGTCATTAATACCATCACCAATCATGGCGACGGTTTGTCCTTGTGATTGTAGTTGTTTTATATGTTGCGCTTTCTCATCTGGCATCACCTGAGCAATGACTTCATCAATGCCTAATTCGTTGCCGATGGCTGTCGCTACGTGTTGATTATCACCAGTGAGCATCACTGTGTTGATACCCTGTAATTTTAGTGCAGTGACTGCTTGTTTGGCATCAGATTTAATTGGATCAGCGATGGCAATTAAACCAATCAGTTCGTTGTTGAGGGAAATGGCAACCGGTGTCCATGCGTTGTTGGCGCAATCTTGAATGGCTTGCTCCATCGCGGAAGTATCTACCTGCTCTGTTTGCATAAACTGCAATGAACCAATCAGCAGTGGCTGTGCTTGGTAAGTTGCAAGAATGCCGCGACCGCGAATGTTTTCAAAAGCGTCCAACTCGATATCTTCAGCCGCATTTTCCTTAGCGTAATCACACACGGCTTTTGCTAATGGGTGCTCAGATTGACGCTCTGCTGCGTATGCTAATGCTAACAAGTGTTCTTGGCTGGTGGCGTGAGTAAATACTTGCTGCACACTGGGTTTGCCCTGAGTTAACGTACCGGTTTTGTCGAATACGACGGTGTCGACTTTGCTCGCCAATTGCAGTGCGTCTGCGTCTTTGATCAAGATACCCAGTTCTGCGGCTTTGCCCACGCCTACGGTGACCGACAATGGTGTTGCTAAGCCCAGAGCACAAGGACAGGCAATAATCAGTACAGTCGTCGTTACCACAAGCATGTAGCTGGCTTTAGGTTCTGGACCTACTGCGAACCAAACCAAAGCAGCAAGGATTGCGATACCGACAACCACAGGGACGAATACAGCAGAAATCTGATCCGCTAATTTGGCAATTGCTGGCTTACTGCTTTGTGCGGTGCGCACCATACGGATAATACGCGCTAGCATGGTATTTGCACCGATGCCGGTGGCTTCAATAATTAGAGCGCCATCGGTATTTAGTGTGCCCGCAGAGACTTGAGCCTCTTGCGCTTTTAACACGGGTACGGGTTCACCAGTTAGCATAGATTCATCAATGTATGATTCCCCCTGAATCACGATACCATCAACGGGCACTTTCTCACCCGGTTTGATGCGTAGCTTCATGCCCAACGTGATTTGCTCAACCGCAATTTGCTGATCGCCATTTTCAGTAATGACGGTGGCTTGCTGAGGTTGTAGGTTAATCAGAGCTTGCAATGAGCGTGTTGTATTTGCCTTTGCTTTTGCTTCTATATAGTGACCAAGAGAAATCAGACCGACGATCATCGCACTTGCTTCAAAGTAAACATGGCGAGAGGCGAGTGGGAACCAATCAGGAAAAATCACCACAAGCATTGAATAGAACCACGCGGCACCAGTACCTAGGGCAACTAAAGTGTCCATGGTGGCACGTTTGTGAGTGGCTGCTAACCATGCGTTAGTAAAGAAGTGCTTACCTGCTGTCGCCAGCAATAATAGACAGAGAATACCTATCGCACCCCAAACCATTTGATCACTGGCATCTCGGATAACCATGTTGCCACCAAATACCCCCCAGAGCATCAATGGTGCACCAACGACTAAGCCTGCGATAGCATCAAGTTTAAAGCGCTTTTGTTGAGCAAGTTGCTGTGCTGCTTGTTTTTCTTGTTGCGTTGCTGCGTCTTGAAGGATTTCTGCTTGATAGCCCGCTTGTTTTACCGACTCGATGATGGCTTGATGAAGCATTTCACTATCTTGGTTTGCAAATATTAACGCGCTCTGCTCTGCAAGATTGACCTGTGCTTTCTCTATGCCTTCGACATTAGTGAGTGCTTTCTCGACCGAAGATACACAGCTGGCACATGTCATGCCTTGAATCAGCATCTGTAGCTGAACATTGGCAGATTCGGGTTGGTTACGATCGAGATGCGCTTCTTTTATTGCGGGCGTTATTTGCTCTGTGACTTCTTCTTTAGCCTCGATAGTCTCGATGCTAGCGGTATAGCCCAATGTCGCAACGAGATCGATCACTTGCTGCTCAGAGAGTAGGGTTGTGATGTCAAGTTGTGTTGTAGAGGCTTGGAATGTAATGACGTCTTGATTTGATTCTAATAAAGAAGAGAGCTTTTTCACGCAGCCACCACAGCTCAAACCCGTCAAATGGAATTGATATTGGTGACCGGCGCGGTAGCCCAGCGATTCGATGGATTCGATAATAGAAGAGAGTGAAGATTCGGTTTTCACCTCTACCATCGTCGGGGACAAATTAATGATCTCAACACTGTGATTGGCATGTAAAGCTTTCTCAACTTTTCTCGCACAGCCCATGCAGTTGAGTCCCGACATAGGTACAACAAACTGATACATAATTTGTCCTCAATAATAGTAATGTGCAGAGCATAAACCTTCCTGCAAGGGGAAGGTCAAGTTTTTCGACGCGAAACAAATTCGTCAAAATCCACTTTATTGAGCCGACCTTACGCCCCTATTGTTGCGAGTTATCTCAAAGTTTTTTCTCTCTGAATATAAAGTTCCGTTAAAACGCCTAAAACCTGAGTGAAGTCGCTCACGATTTTTGAGCTTTTTATATAAAAACGAAGTTGATTAGAACGGTTTTGACGTTTTTATATTTTTATTTGTCACTATAAATAACTGTTATTTAAAGATTTATATTCTTTTTGATCTTCTCATTTTGAACTTGCTCAGATTGCCGCTGGGAAAGTTTTTTACTGCGAAAAAAGTTTGTCATATTTGCCCCGTCCACACATTGTTTCAAGTTCCTGCAATGTCCTAGTTAGCGAATTTGAAAATGGAAAAAACTAAAAATATAGGGGTTTAAAATGTCTTACCTAAAGAAAAGCCTACTTGCTACTGCAATCACAGGCATGATGTTCAGTGGTTCAGCTTTTGCTGATGGTGCAAACAGTGATGCAGCGAAAGAGTACCTAACTAAAGACTCTTTCTCTTACGAAGTTTACGGCATTATCGCGATGCAGGCCGCGTACCGCGATTACGATTCTGGTAGCAAAGCAACTGACGACGATTTGGGCGGCATGCAGCTAAACAACGAATCACGTATCGGCTTCCGTGGTAAAAAGCAATTCGCTAACTTTGAACCAACGTTCATTTGGCAAATTGAAGGTGGTTACGTAGACCCAAGTTTCGGTGGTGAAGGTGCAGGTCTTGGTGAGCGTGATACATTCGTAGGTTTTGAAAGCGCTTCTTGGGGTCAAGTTCGTCTAGGTCGTGTTCTTACTCCAATGTACGAGTTGGTTGACTGGCCAGCATCGAACCCAGGTCTAGGCGATGTTTACGACTGGGGTGGTGCGATCGGTGGTGCTAAGTACCAAGACCGTCAATCAAACACAATCCGTTGGGACTCTCCAATGTTTGCTGACAAATTCTCTCTAGATATCGCAGCGGGTGCAGGTGACAAAGCTGGTCTAGGTGAAGGTGACGATTACTGGGGCGGCATCGCGGCTCACTACAAGTTAGGTCCACTACAATTGGATGCTGCGTACGAAGGTAACCGCAACATCGAAGGTGAAGGTCAAACTTGGGAAAACAACACGTACCTAGTAGGTGTTCAAGGTTGGTTTGAAAACGGCATCTCTTTCTTCGCTCAATACAAATACATGGAAGCTGACGCAAGCAACGGTGTAAACGAGAAGCAAGATGCAATGTCTGCAGGTCTTATGTACACAACAGGTGACTGGCAGTACAAACTGGGTTACGCAGCAAACTTTGACCTAGAACGTGACGGTAAGACAATCGACAACACAGCAGATGATGTACTATCTGCACAGATCATGTACTTCGTAGACCCATCCGCAGTACTTTACGCTCGTGCACGTACTCTAGACTTCGGTGACGGTGCGTCTCAACTAGACAAGCCAACAGAAGCACGTTGGAAGTCAGCTGACTACGACGAGTTCTCTGTAGGTGTTGAATACTACTTCTAATAAAGAAGCAGCTAAAAGGGCGGAAACGCCCTTTTTGTCTTGATACTTATTCACATAAGCCATTGGAATGACTGGCCTGTTAGTTTCAGTGGCTTATCTAAATTGGTATAAAACGAGAAAACCATGATGAAAAAAACAACCACACTATTAGGACTTTGCGCAATCCTTTCTGCGCCTGCATTTGCTGCTCAACTGACTCTGCAAGCGGAATTGGTTCCTCGCGTTCTCAACAGTGAGTTCGTCTACCCTGAGTGGATCTCTGACAACAACAGCATCAAAGTTGAAGATGGTGCAAACCAACTTGCTGTAAATGTTGGTCAAATTGTGTTTGAAGATGGCAAGCGTCGTAAGTTTGATTCACAGCCGCTTTTACTTGAATTTGATGCACCTAAAGATGCTGAGCTTACGCTGACATACAACAAGTTCCGCACTATTGAAGAAGCCAAGGCTTTTGAAATGGACCCTAAACTGACGCTAAAAGATGCGAACGGCAAAGACGTTGAGTTCTCAATGGTTCAACTTCGCAAAGGTGGTTTACAAGGTTTCCGTGACTACGAACGTGAAGTCGCTGACTACAACCAAGCAATGAACAAGCAAACGACAAAAGCGAGCATTGCAGCTTCTCCAGCGGTAACAAAAACACTGAAAGAGTCGTTCAACGACCTAAGCCGTGAAGAGCAGCAAGAGTTCATGCAATGGGCAATGCGTAACCTAAAGTAATCTGGTTTTCTTCTTTTATATAGGCTTTCTATAGCGATAGTAGTTATCTAGCTAAGAGATAAATCAAAGGGCAGCACCGTGTTCGGTGGCTGCCCGTTTTTATTTCTGGCGTTAAACCACAAGGAAGGATTGTAGTATTGACTTACGGTGGTAAAATGTCGCCACTTTTATCCTTGACATTACAACGAGAGCCTTCTCGTTGCTCATTATCCCTAAGGAACTCAAATGACGGTTAAAACTCGTTTTGCTCCTAGCCCAACTGGCTACCTACACGTTGGTGGTGCTCGTACTGCACTTTACTCTTGGCTATACGCTAAAAACCAAGGTGGTGAATTCGTTCTACGTATCGAAGATACTGACCTTGAGCGTAACTCTCAGGAAGCGGTTGATGCGATCCTAGAAGGTATGGAATGGCTAGGTCTTGAGTGGAACGAAGGCCCTTATTTCCAAACTCAACGTTTTGATCGTTACAACGAGATGGTTGATAAGCTTCTAGAAGAAGACAAAGCATACAAATGTTACGCGTCTAAAGAACTGCTAGACGAAGTTCGTGCAGAGCAAGAAGCAAACAAAGAAATGCCTCGCTACGATGCTAACCATCCAAAAATCAAAGCGGCAAACGAAGCGGCAAAAGATGGCGATCCATGTGTTATCCGTTTCCGTAACCCGAAAGAAGGCAGCGTAGTATTTGATGACCAAATTCGTGGTCGCATTGAAATCCGCAACGACCAAATGGATGATCTGATCATTCGTCGTACTGACGGCTCTCCAACGTACAACTTCTGCGTTGTGGTTGACGACTGGGATATGGGTATCACTCACGTTGTTCGTGGTGAAGACCACATCAACAACACGCCTCGTCAGATCAACATCTACGAAGCGCTAGGTGCGCCAGTACCAACATTTGCGCACTGTGCAATGATCCTAGGTGATGACGGCGCGAAACTGTCTAAGCGTCACGGTGCAGTATCTGTAATGCAGTACCGCGATATGGGTTACCTACCTGCTGCGCTAAACAACTACCTAGTGCGTCTTGGTTGGTCTCATGGTGATCAAGAAATCTTCACTCAAGAAGAGATGATCAACCTATTTAGCCTAAATGCAGTATCTAAGTCAGCGTCTGCATTCAACACTGACAAACTGCAATGGTTGAACAACCACTACATCAAAAACTCAGATCCAGCGTACGTTGCACAGCACCTACAATGGCACCTAGATCAACAAAAACTAGACGTAACTAATGGTCCAGCTATCACGGAAGTGATCAAGCTTGTTGGTGAGCGTTGCAACACGCTTGTTGAGCTAGCTGAGCAGATCCGTTACTTCTACGAAGATTTCTCTGAGTTTGAAGCGGGCGCAGCGAAGAAGCATCTACGCGGCGTAGCTAAAGAGCCTCTAGAGCTTGCTCTAGCGAAAGCTGAAGCACTGACTGAGTGGACGACAGCGAACATCAAAGATGGTGTTATCGCAGCTGTGTGCGAAGAGCTAGAAATCGGCATGGGCAAAATCGGCATGCCACTGCGTGTTGCAGTAACAGGTGGCGGTCAGTCTCCTTCTGTAGACGCAGTAATGGAACTGATTGGCAAAGAGCGTTGTGTTGCACGTATCAAAATGGCTCTTGAGTTCATCGCTGAGCGCGAAGCAAACGCATAATTACTTGAATACATAATCAGAAAGCCGCGATATATTTCGCGGCTTTTTTGTGCCTGACGTTAAGAAAACATCTTAACTCAACATAAATGACGTCGAAATCTGTATGTTTTCCCAACAATAGTTCGAAAAGTTAATAAGTTTTACTTATCCAAATATATCCTCGGCGAATGTTTTTTTGACCTTTCAATACAAAATATCTCTCTGACTTAGCACCAAAATCCATAAAGTTCCTTAAATATCGTCTCATTAATGAGAAGTTAATTTGCTTTACTTATTTTATTTTGAAATGACACGCAAACGTTTGCGTCATTGCTATCACTCGTATTTGAGTGCTCTAGATCACATAAAGTCATGCTTTTCGATGACATTAAATTGACAGTTTTGGGATTTGTCTTGGGATTTCTTGGAGTTATAGTGCTCGCCGTCAGTGAAGCAGCAATATGCATCACTGGTCAGGAACCATACCCAAGTAACTTTTATGCAAAATTGCGGAAGTTACTTCGGTATCAAAATCAAAGGATTTGAATAAAAGAATTGAAATACAACGTCAGTCAGGCGGCGCATTTCGTTACGAACAAGAGAACTTCTTTTAGAGGAATCAATAATGAAAAAACTAGCAGCGGTAATTTCAGCTTCTTTACTTATGGCTTCAGCAGCACACGCAGAAGTGTACGTGGGCGGTAAGATGGGTAAGTCTTGGATGGAAGACGCTTGTGTAGCTGGTCAAGCTTGTGACAAAGATGGCTCTACTCTAGGTGCTTTTGTTGGTTACGAAATGAATGACTACTTCTCAGTAGAAGCAGGCTTCGACAACCTTGGTGATTTTGACCAAACTTCTTTCGGCGGTCACGTAGAAGCAATCACTCTTGCTCCTAAATTCAGCCTACCAATCACTGAAGACATTGCTCTTTACGGTAAAGTTGGTGGCGCATATCTAATGATGAACGACGGTAAAGACGATTACTCTTACCTAGGTGCGGCTGGTCTTGAGTTCAACGTTAGCCAAAACGTAACAGCACGTGCGGAATACCAAACAATCACTGATATCAACAACGATTCAGTAAAAGCAATGGGTAACACAGCAACTCTAGGTGTGTCATTCAAGTTTGGCGGTCAAGACGAAGTGGTTGTTGAAGAAGAGCCAGTAGTTGAAGAAGTAGTAGTAGAAGAAGTTGTTGCACCAGTTGTTGTAACGAAAACTTTCGAAACTCAAACAATCGGTACAGGTAGCTTTGCGCTAAACAGCACAACGCTTAAACCTGCGAGCGCAGCAAAACTAGACGACCTAGTAGCGTTCCTAAACGAGTACCCACAAGCAAACGTTGATGTAATTGGCTACACAGATACTTCTGGTCCAGCGGCATACAACCTAAAAGTTTCTGAGAAGCGTGCTGAATCTGTAGCAAATGCTCTTGTAGAGAAAGGTATCGATGCTTCTCGCATTCACGCTCGTGGTGAAGGTGAAAACAACCCAATCGCTTCAAACGACACTCGTGAAGGTCGTGAGCAAAACCGTCGCGTAGAAATCGTTGTTCCTGAGTTTGAATACCAAGTTCAACAATAATCGCGAAATCTAACACTAACCGTTAGAAAGCTAGATACGAAAAGCCCCAAAGAGTTCGCTCTTTTGGGGCTTTTTCTATATATCCAAGTGACTTTAAGATTCCGGGTTCAGAGCGTTGTCATTGATTCCCTATTTACCGAAAGCAAGCAAGGAAAACAACGTAGCGTACCTGCTCTTTCCAAGTTGTTTGACGCAGCCATTGGTTTAATAAAAAAGCGAGTCAATGACACACTCCCAAAGGGTACTCTTTGCAAATAGTAAGAACCTTGGCTTGTATACTTTGTTGTCGGTTCTTGATTTAGGTCCACTAGACCTTTAAATCGTCGCCGCGTCTACAAACCAAGTCATTCTCGCTGAACCCAGCATCTCGAGGTTACTTAGGTATATCTGTTTATCAGCGAAGAACACTCAATGAAAGGAAGGAATAAAGGTCACTTGAGGTCAATGCTGTTGAGACGCCCCATAAACGTCAGGATTTCCAGGTTATCTTTGTGTGCATCCAGCAACGCTTTCTTTGTTTGCATATAGGCGGCCAGTTTGCCGTACTTGTTAATAGAGCGCACGACCGTTTTATATTTGTACTCGCCAGCATCGTTAAACTCACGCCATTTCGCAATGTAGCAGGTGTCTCTATTATCAGGATCCTCTAGGGTAGGGTTAGGCTTATGGACAATCTTTGGTTCGACGCTATGCGGCAGTCTGGTCATTAAATAAGGGTCTTTCAACAGACGACGCCAAAATTTACCCCACATCTCCCGTCCAAGCTCGTTACGCAGCTTGATAGCCTTTTTAAGCCCTTTCTTTTCTCCAATGCGAACGAAACCTACGGAGCGGTGTAAAACCGTGTCATCCGGTGTGTGGATATGAATCTTGAAGGCCGTTTTGCCCTTCGAGATGAAGCGGTGTCCAGTGTTTGTAATTAAATTGCTCTTAGACATAGTGCTAACTAATAGTTTTGTTAATAGCTAAAAGGGTAAGCAAAACTCATAGATAATTAAAGTAATAAAATACAAAACTGTAAATAGCATGAGTATTGAATCTTTTCTGATACATCTAAATCAAGACAGAATTCTTGAGTTAGGCACTCCCTCAAAGCCGGCAAAAAGTTTGTCTGCTAAGAGTAGTCGATAAAGGCAAGGCGTCATCATACAATCGTTTATTAACGTTTTGACAAGCAAAGATCGCCTTCAAAAAAGAATATGAAATGAGTTATGAAGACTTAAAAGAATGGATGGCTCAGTTTTACCTTGAGTAAGGTTTGCTTATTGGGAGAATTCGGGGCATCAACCTCAATGCATGGACATTTTGTGGATACAAACAAAAACGCCTTAGCTAAAGTTATAGCTAAGGCGTTGATCTATGTGGCGCCCCCAGTAGGATTCGAACCTACGACCTGTCCCTTAGGAGGGGACTGCGCTATCCAGCTGTGCCATGGGGGCGTAATCAAATAAGATGCGTTGCCTATGATATTCAAAAGTAGGCATATGGCAATGCTTTATACGTGCATCTACAACATCTTGTTCATTACGTCGCCAATTTGCACGCTAGACGCAAGGTTTGGCTGGTCAATCGTGAGCTCCGCTTCGTGTTCGTAAACACGAGAAACCGTTAGGGTAATTTCACTCTGAGACACCTTGTTACGCGGCAAGCCATTTTGATCGATGAACGACGCCGTGTGCCAAAGTTGTAGCTGGTCGCCTTCTTTTACGCCGTGCATACGACCAAGATCCATGGTTACGGTATTGCCAAATACTGCAACGACTTCAGGAAGTGTGATCTTACAAGACAGCTCTGATTCTAGGTCTAGCATGATATTGCGGCTCACACGCAGCATCATCTCACCGTAAGTCGATGCCCAGAAACGTGCGCTACGAGTATCTACTTGACTGGTTTTTGCAAAAGGCCAGTGTGCCACTTCACGATAGTTTTTGTGGTAGACCTCGTGACCTGTTTTGCCATCAAAGACTTTCATCTCTAGTGCAAACTGACGGTTGATCACATCATCTTGGAGTAGTTTGGCATCAATGGTTGCCGTTAAGTCTGTAATCACACCACCGATGATGTACTGAGCGCCATTATCTTGAGCAATCATCTGGGTGCGTTCTGGTGACTTCGCTGAGATCGAATAGTCTGTGGTGCCGACAGAAACAAAGCTGCGCGATGTTTGATCTAACTGGCGGTTGACGACGTGACTAAAATCATTGCCCACGTTGTAGATCTGTCCCATCACCGCTTGCTGCGGAGAGGCAACATCAATATTGCCGACTAATACCGTCTTCTTGTATTGATTCACGTGGCAACCCGTTGCCGACGGATAGATGTCCACTCGGATCCTCATTTCCATCTTGCCGCCACGTTTACGTTCAGATTCTACCAAGATGTAACGTACTTCATGGTTCGTGAATTGGTACTCTTTACGGCTTTCTTCTAGCAGTGGCATCAAGTTACTGATGCTACCGATATCCGCACCCGAAAAGTTGACGGCTTTAAAGAGTGCGTCCTCTAACGCATGTAGCCTTGCCGCTTCATCTGAAGAAACGATCGTGGCAACGCCTGTCACTTCATACCAAGATGCCACCGCACGAAATGGTAGGATCAATATAAAAGTGATTGATATAAGGCTAAAAAATAATTTTTTCATTGTTTGTAACCGTTCGGGTATAAATATTGCTTTACCAATTTCAGTGAAGTTTGGTGAGCTTTCTTTCGTTCGACAAACAGAAGAAAAGCAAAGACTGTTCCAAGATTGCACTTTATAGAAATGAAGTCAGTAAAGAGCAGTAACACCTAAGATTATCTGGAGAATCAAACCATGAAAAGATGGCTTGTTGCCGCATCGATGATGACGCTTTTAACATCGTGCGCATACTCACCAATTTATAATGGTAAAGAACCGTACTCTGGCAGTCAGTTCATGTTAATGGACAGTCCACGCCATACGATGGATTTCTTTATTGAAAGCATGACTGAAGAGTTGATGGTTTCAAACGTTGCAGTGTCGTCACGTACGCCCGTTGCGATTACTTCTTTTGTCGACCTGCAAAACATGGATTCAACCAATTGGTTGGGTAACTCAGTATCGGAAGGGTTTATCCACCAGTTCCAACGTCGCGGTTTTAAAGTTGTCGACTTTAAAACGACAGGTTCAATCCAAGTAACCCAACAGGGTGATTTCGCTCTGAGCCGAGATTGGCAAGATCTGGCACAAGAGCAAGAGATCCAGTACGTATTGACGGGCACAATGCTACGTCAAGAAGGCGGTGTCCTCGTCAACGCACGCATTGTCGGTATGCAGAGCCGCATTGTTGTTGCTACGGCGCAAGGCTTCTTACCTGCGGACCGTATCGGTCGTGATCTGGATACGCTTAATAGCATCCGTACTCAAGATGGTGTGTTGATTCGTTCTGACCCAACCATCCGTCAGCCATACACAGTGATTCTCCGCCCGTAGGAAACAGACATGAAGAAGTTATTATTTATTATCGCGACCTTAGTGCTGGTGGGTTGTCAGCCTCTGCAGCAGATGCGTCAAGACGAAATTTTAGTGGCGGTGGGTTATGCAAGCGTTAGTGAACAAACCGGTCGCACAATGGAAGAGAAGCGCGTTCGTGCAATGCGTGCATCTAAGATCGATGCGTACCGCGAACTTGCCGAGCAAGTATATGGTATGCGTGTAAGTGGTCGTGCGCAGTTGGAAGACCAACGTTTAGGCATTGAAAGCACAAGCGGTGCTGTAGACGGTGTGATTCGTGGTGCAGAAGTGGTACGTAGTTACTTAGTTGAAGACAGCTATGTGACAGAGTTGCGTTTGGATATCCGTAAGATGGATAAATTGCGCGACTACGGTGAAGTGCAGCAGGTGCCTGAGAAGCGTCAGCAGACCTTGTTCTAATTCAATCTTCACTAAACAGATGATCTTTTTGAGCGGCTGATTGGCAACAATTGGTCGCTTTTTTATGCGTGATACTTTTTGGGAATGAGTGAAGCTAATAAGCTTGCTGTATTAGACGGCAGTTTAAATAGACTGAGGGACAGAAGAAAAGAGCTAGGCTTTGATGTTGGTGCCTAGTGTGGAGATGGTGTGAGTTTTACCGCCGGAGTTGTAAGTCATGCCGACCTTTCCGTGCGTGCGTTGAAGCATGTTGTTGAGTTTATTGAAACTCGATTGGGCACGATTGAGCGATTCACCATTCATTTGGTTTACTTGCTGACAATCGAGAACGATAGATTGGATTTGAGCGACAACCTGACTCAGGTTTTCATCTTCGGTAAGTTGATTGACGTGCGGGTGAGAGGCGATTCGCTGGTCGGTGGTTCTTAGTTGACCAATGAGTGTCATCTTTTCCTTGGCGAGTTTTTCGATCTCAGTAGATACACGAGCGCTGATCGCCTGTGTTTCTTGACGTAACACACCAGAAAGTGCTTTTGCATTTTCTAGTTGGAAGTTTACAAGATCGACTAATGCTGCCATGAATACTTACCTTGGGCCTAAGTCAGTTAGCTTTTGCCTTGCAATTCATTTTCAAACTTAATCATATTGTCAGCCAGTTTTTCTGGGTCAACTTTGTATGAACCGTTTGCAATTGCTTCTTTAATTGCCGCCACTTTCGCGCTGTCATAAGCCGGAGAAGCTGCCATATCCTTTTGGAGTTTGCTGACTGCTTTGCCTTGTTGGCTTAATGATACCGCGTCTTGTTGTGCTGGCGCTTTCTTTGATTCTGTTGTGCTGGTCGCACTAGAATCAGTACGTGCAGGAGCGCGACTTGTCGTCGTCATCATCTGACCTGAACGTATATTATCTATACCTGCCATATCTCAACCTTAAACTCGTATCGTAATACTGGTATCCAGACTATCGACCAAGCGCAAAATAACTTTAGAGATTTTTTGCATTTTTATTGATCGATTTGCCGTACACCAGCCTACCTTAGAAGGTGATGGTGATTTCCGCAATACCTGTCACAATTCCTTCTATTATACGTTGGGACTTATCATTTTTCACTCTTACTTGATCACCAGATGATCCATCTTGCAATGCCGTACCCTGTGTGGTGATGGTCATGCCGCCTTTTACGGCTCGAATCGTCACTTTTTCATTTCGGCAAACTACGCACACATCGTTACGTTCGACCACGTCACCCAAGCGAACATTGCGTTTTAACTTTGCGCCAACTACTTGCTCAAAGTTAGTAAAGCCATCTTTGCGAAAACGCTGAAGCTCGATCATTGATGTGGTGACATCTGAAGCGCTAATGATCTCGCCGCGACCCAATTGGCGGGTAGAAACGATCATTGGCACTGACGCTGAGATCCTAACTGGGACATAAACTTTCCAGTTGTCAGCCAGACACTCGACTAAGACGTTGATGTTGCTACGTGTGCTACTGGTTGATGATGCAGACGTTTCCAGTGGCTCTGGGCAATCCGTGGCTTTGATACGTGGATCAATATTTGCCGCATTGACTGTTAATTTCCCTCCCGCTGGCTGCTCTACCGTGCTAAGAATGTGCTGTTCAGCGGCGGTTCTGATTTGCTCAATTTGACTTTCCGTTGCTGAATGAACAAAAAAGCTAAACATACTGAGCAAAATGCCGATAAACTTAGCGTACTTTGTAAATAACGCTCTACATATTGTCATAGTAAATGGTGTCGAATTCATATTATGATACGCCATACTGTTTCTCTGGTATTATGCCTGCCAGTGGTAGAGTATCATTTAAAAACAAAAAGTTTGAGATGGAGATGAGCATATGACGGGGATTCTTGACTCGGTGAATCAGCGTACGCAACTCGTCGGCCAAAACCGATTGGAGCTACTTACTTTCCGATTGATGGGTCGACAGCGCTACGGCATTAACGTATTCAAAGTAAAAGAAGTACTTCAGTGCCCTAAGCTGACTTCGATGCCAAATCTACACCCGCTGGTTAAAGGTGTCGCTCATATCCGTGGCCATACCGTGTCAGTGATCGATTTAAGCTTGGCTATTGGTGGTCGTCCGACGACTGATATCGACAAGTGTTTTGTTGTGATCGCTGAGTTCAACCGAACAATCCAGGCGTTCTTGGTATCTTCTGTTGAGCGTATCATTAACATGCACTGGGAAGCGATTTTGCCGCCGCCAGATGGCGCAGGTAAAGCACACTACCTAACGGCAGTCACTAACATCGACAACGAGCTAGTTGAAATTCTGGACGTTGAGAAGATCTTGGCTGAGATTGCACCAGTAGATGAAACCATGGATTCAACCATCGGTGAAGAAATTGCAGTCGCAGAACAAGAAAAGCCAATCGTACGTCGTATTTTGATTGCGGATGACTCTACGGTTGCGCGTAAACAGGTTGAAAGAGCAATTACTTCTATCGGATTTGAAGTTGTCTCTGTGAAAGATGGTAAAGAAGCGTACAATAAGCTGATCGAAATGGCACAAGAGGGTAGTATCTACGATCAGATCTCCTTGGTGATTTCGGATATCGAGATGCCAGAGATGGACGGCTATACCTTAACAGCTGAAATTCGCAGAAATGCAGATTTGAAGAACCTTTATGTTATCCTTCACTCCTCATTGAGTGGCGTCTTCAACCAAGCTATGGTTGAGCGTGTAGGTGCGAACACCTTCATTGCGAAATTTAACCCAGACGAATTGGGTAACGCGGTTAAATCTGCTTTAACACAATAAAAGAGACATTAATGACTGCTATTACAATCAGTGATCAAGAGTATCGTGACTTTAGCCGTTTTCTAGAATCACAATGTGGCATCGTATTAGGTGACAGCAAACAGTACCTAGTGCGCAGTCGACTGAGCCCGCTTGTGACTAAGTTCAAGCTTGCTTCTTTGTCGGATCTGCTGCGTGATGTCGTGACAGGTCGCAATCGTGAGCTGCGTATTGCTGCTGTTGATGCAATGACGACTAACGAAACATTGTGGTTCCGAGATACTTATCCGTTCACGGTATTAGCTGATAAACTATTGCCGGAGATGGCGGCAAACAAACGACCAATCAAAATTTGGTCTGCAGCCAGCTCGTCAGGTCAAGAACCTTACTCAATGGCGATGACTGTTCTGGAAACACAACAGCGTAAACCAGGACTGCTTCCGAACGTATCGATTACGGCTACGGACATCTCATCGAGCATGTTGGATATGTGTCGTGCGGGTTTGTACGACAACCTAGCATTGGGACGTGGTCTTTCTCCTGAGCGTCGCCGCACCTTCTTTGAAGATGCGGGAGACGGCCGCATGAAAGTGAAAGACAACGTAAAACGCCTAGTGAACTTCCGTCCTCAGAACTTGATGGACAGTTATGCACTTATGGGCAAATTCGACATCATCTTCTGTCGCAATGTACTGATTTACTTCTCGCCAGAGATGAAGTCTAAAGTACTAAACCAAATGGCAAACAGCCTTAACCCCGGTGGTTACTTATTGCTTGGTGCGTCAGAATCGCTAACAGGTTTGACTGACCGATTTGAAATGGTGCGCTGCAACCCTGGCATTATTTACAAGTTAAAATAGCGGACTCTTTAACCCATTCCAAAGCCTGACCTTGTGTCAGGCTTTTCTTTTTTATTCGATTTTCTTTTTCCTTGTCTTTTTCACGTCTCTTATTCTTACATCGCTTTTTCGCGCCCTTGTTCTAAAAGCTCACGCCATTTTTGCCTGCTCCCGACCATAGGGTGTATATTTTTTAAAGAGTCGAGCTGATTACTCGATTCGTATGACACTCCATCAATAACATTGGCTTGCTTATTGCAAACCATTACGTCGATAACTGAAGCGGCAAAATGGCATGTTCTATTTTTGGCACGCTAATTGCTTTTTAGTTATTAATTACGGTCAGTTCTTAATGTAGAGGCAAACATGGCTATATCTTTTGACAACGCACTAGGCATCCACCAGTACACGGTGGGCGTACGTGAGCGCAACGCGGAGGTGATTTCCACCAACATCGCGCAAGCAAACACGCCTGGTTATAAAGCAAGAGGTTTAGACTTTGCCAAGGAATTGCAGGCGGCAACATCTGGGGCAAGCATTGGTCTTAGCCGCACAGATGGTCGGCACATTCCTGCCACTACAACGTTGGTCGGGGACAAGTTATATCGTCTACCTACGCAACCAGATACGGGCGATGGCAACACGGTTGATTTGGATTTAGAGCGTAACTTGTTTATGCAAAACCAAATTAGACACCAAGCATCACTCGACTTTCTAGGCAGCAAATTCAAGAACTTAACCAAAGCAATCAAAGGGGAATAATTTAGATGAGCTTATTTAACGTTTTCAATGTGACAGGTTCCGCAATGAGCGCTGAGTCTGTTCGTCTGAATACTACCTCAAGCAACTTGGCGAATGCCGACAGTGTCAGCAGTTCTGCGAAAGACACTTATAAGGCTCGTCATGCTGTGTTTGGTGCTGAGTTAAGTAACGCCATGCGTGGCGGTGATACGGTGCCAGTGAAAGTGATGGGTATTGTAGAAAGCGATAAACCGCTTAGTGCGGAGTACAACCCTGACCATCCCCTTGCAAACGAGGAAGGCTACATCTACAAGCCTAACGTGAATGTAATGGAAGAAATGGCAAACATGATTTCAGCTTCTCGCGCATACCAAACTAATGTGCAAGTGGCTGATTCTAGTAAACAAATGCTGCTGCGTACGCTGCAGATGGGTCAATAAGGATAAGGGGGTAGCGTATGGCCGGAATTAACAACGTTGGTCAAAGCGGCTTGTCCTATATCGACCAGCTTAAAAGCCTACAAGAGAACAAGAAGACTGAAGAGAGTACTGGTAAGCAGGATCTGAAACAGGAAGACTTCCTATCTTTGCTCACTAAGCAATTGTCTCAACAGGACCCTTTTAAGCCGGTAAGTAATGACCAGATGATTGCGCAAATGGCGTCATTTGCGACCGTAGATGGTATTGGCAAGATGAACTCTCAGTTCGAGAGCTTAAACTCGTCAATGACATCAAACCAAGCGTTACAAGCTTCCTCTTTGGTTGGTCGTGACGTATTGGTCCCAGGTGCGGCGGGTGTGAAGCAAGACAATGCGGCAATGGCGGCAATGGTTAAGCTAGCACAACCGATCGACAACTTATTTGTCCGAGTAGAAAACGAAGCGGGCCAACTGGTGCGTACTTTTGAGGTAGGTGCGAAACCAGCCGGTGATACTCGTGTACTTTGGGACGGTAATGATGAAAACGGTAATCCGATGCCTGCTGGCAAATACAATGTGAAAGCGTCTGGCTTGGTAGAAGGGGAGTCTCAAGAGTTCCCAGTATCTACTTACGCGAACGTGAACAGTGTGTTGCTAGGCAAGGGTGACGGTAACGTATTACTCAATCTGGCAGGCTTTGAATCGCCAGTTCGACTTGCAGAAGTTTTGGAAGTTGGCAAAGCGTAATCAATAGCACGTCAGGTTAGGAGATTTTGGAATGTCATATGTATCTTTAAGCGGTTTGTCCTCCGCTCAACTGGATTTGAACACCACCAGTAACAACATTGCGAACGCCAACACGTACGGCTTTAAAGAGTCTCGTGCGGAATTCAGCGATGTGTACTCAAACTCTTTGTTCACTAACGCAAAAACCACTCCGGGTGGCGGTGCACAAGCGAACCAAGTGGCGCAACAGTTCCACGAAGGTTCAAGCATTTACACCAATAACCCAATGGATTTGCGTGTATCGGGCACGGGCTTCTTCGCGGTAGCGAAAGATCGTCTTATCCCACAACAAAATGAAATGACACGTAACGGTGCATTCCATTTGAACAAAGACAACTACATGGTAACAGCGAACGATGAGTTCCTACTTGGTTACCAAGTAAACCCAGAGTCTGGTGAGGTTTCATCTTACGAGCCACAACCAATCAATATTCCTGCAGAATTTGGTAAGCCAAAACAAACAGCGAACATTGAAGTGGGTGTGAACTTACCTGCTAACGGTGATTTGAAAGATCCAACTCAGTTTGATTTTTCTGACCCGGATACATATAACCGCTCTACGTCTTCGACGATTTATGACTCAATGGGTCAGTCTTACAAGTTAACTACGTACTACTTGAAAGACCAAACTCAACCGAACACGTGGCAAACCTACTACACCGTGACAGATAAAGGTGGTGAGAAGCCATTGAACATCGCAAACGGTGATGCGGCAACGCCAACGGGTCATGTTGGTCACACAATGAAGTTCAACAACGACGGTACATTGGCGAGCCTAAACAATGGTCAGCCAATCACATCGGTAGCGTTGGGCGATCCTGCGACAAACACGACACCACTTGATCTGAACGGTGCGGACATTGCGCAAACACTTAACTTTGGTTTAGGTTCAGCAACACAGTTTGCCGCTCCATTTGAGCTAACTAAGTTCGATGAAGATGGTGCGACAACAGGCTTCCTAACCAAAGTCGACTTTGATGAGAACGGTAGCGTGTTGGGTACTTACTCAAACGGCGAAAACGTAACATTGGGTCGTGTAGCGCTGGTTCGTGTTCCTAACGAGCAAGGTTTGGATAAAAAAGGCGGTACTCAATGGGATTCAACACAGTTCTCTGGTGACAAGATCTGGGGTGAATCTAACAAGGGCTCTTTCGGTACTATTAACAACGGTATGCTAGAGCAATCAAACATTGATATGACTCAGGAGCTGGTGGATCTGATCTCTGCTCAGCGTAACTTCCAAGCGAACTCTCGTGCGCTAGAAGTACATAACCAGCTACAACAAAATATCCTGCAGATTCGCTAGAGCGCTAGTTGATAGCTCACTAGGTAATCTGTTTAATCAAACGCTGCGCTTGCCGCTTCGTTTGATAACATCATGACATTCATCTGATGCTCAACCTGAAATTACCTCAATTCAGGTTGGGCATGCTTTGATCTCCAGCTTGCCGCTATTGCCGCTAAGCGGATCAAAACATTGCCTCTCTTTTGGTTGATTCTCATTGAATTGCCATCTTAAAGACTACATTTCATATTCAAGCTTTTGATTAATAACATTATTTTAATGTTGGCATAACTATTGCTTTTACTCCTTCGTACAGAGAATTTTTGGAGTAATTTATGGATCGCGCACTGTTTCTCGCAATGAGCGGCGCCAAGCAAAATATGCAGGCCCTGCAATTGCGTGCCAACAACTTGGCAAACGTGAGTACAACGGGTTTCCGTGCTGACTTGGCACAAGCTCGTTCTATGCAAGCTTATGGTGAAGGTTTACCTTCACGTGTATTCAGCATGACGGAACGTCCAGGGCACAACTTTGCGCAAGGTAGTGTGATCACTACAGGTCGCGATCTTGATATTACAGTGGAAGGCAGCGGTTGGATTGCGGTTATGGACCAAACTGGTAAAGAAGGTTTGACGCGTAACGGTAACCTAAAAGTTGATCAAAATGGCTTGCTGACAAACGCTAGTGGTCATGTGGTACTGGGCGAAAACGACGCGCCAATTACGTTGCCCATTCCAGTCTCCAAAATCGAAATCGGTCGTGATGGCACCATCTCTGTACTGCCTCAAGGTGCGCCGGCCGAAGAATTAGAAGTGGTTGATCGTATTAAGCTTGTACGCACAGACGATCAAAGCTTATTTAAAGATACCAATGGCTTATTCCGCCATAAAACTCCAAACCAGCCTTACGAAGCAGACGGCACTATCAGCATCCAAACTGGTGCAATTGAAGGTAGTAACGTAAATGCCGTGGGTGAAATGACTGCTCTGATTGACCTTCAGCGTCAGTTTGAAATGCAAGTCAAGATGATGAGCACCGCTGAAGAGATGGATAAATCTTCAGATTCATTGCTTCGTATGAGTTAACAGAGTTAGAGGTTCACAATGCATCCAGCACTATGGGTAAGTAAAACGGGTCTAGATGCCCAGCAGACCAACATCGCAACGATTTCGAACAACTTGGCGAACGCCTCTACCGTGGGCTACAAAAAAAGCCGCGCGGTATTCGAAGATCTTTTCTACCAAAACATTAACCAGCCTGGCGGTCAATCGTCTCAAAACACTGAACTGCCAAGTGGTTTGATGCTGGGTGCCGGCTCTAAAGTGGTTGCGACACAAAAAGTGCACACGCACGGTAACGCGCAAACTACAACTAACGCTCTCGATATGATGGTAGAGGGTGATGGCTTTTTCCAAGTGACACTGCCAGACGGCAACATTGGTTACACTCGTAACGGTCAGTTCACGCTAAACGGCGAAGGTACGCTAGTGACCTCTGGCTCCGGTTACCCAGTTGAGCCAGAGATCGTGATTCCTGAAGATGCTATCTCGATTACTGTCGGTACTGACGGTGAAGTCTCTGTACGTATCCGTGGTGAGCAAAACAACGTTGTGGTTGGTCAGTTAACCATTACCGATTTCGTAAACCCTGGTGGTCTAGAGCCAATCGGTCAAAACCTTTACCTACCAACAGGCGCAAGCGGTGACCCACAAGAAGGTGTCCCTGGTCTTGATGGTTTGGGCGAAATTCGTCAATCCATGCTTGAAGCATCAAACGTGAACGTGACTGAAGAGTTGGTCAACATGATCGAAGCGCAGCGTGTGTATGAAATGAACTCAAAAGTGATCTCATCTGTCGACAAGATGATGAGCTTCGTTAACCAGCAGCTTTAATCGCTAGAATCGGGATTTAGGAGCCAATGATGAAACGTATTTGTCTACTTGCACTTATCGCTACGATGTCTGGCTGTACGATGCTAGAGCCTATCGAAACAGATGAAGTCAGCCAAGCAACAACAGTGGTTGATGCGGTTGAAGGCGATAAGTCGAAAGACGAGAGCAGCGGCATCATTGATACTCTGCGTGGCAGAAGCGATCCAGTAGCAGGCGATCCGGCATGGGCCCCGATTCATCCTAAGCAAAAGCCAGAGCATTACGCGGCAGCAACGGGCTCTTTGTTTAGCGCAGAACACATTACTGACCTGTACGATGACTCTAAACCTCGTGGCATTGGTGACATCATTACCGTGACGCTCGATGAGACGACTCGTGCGACTAAGAGCGCAAATGCGGATCTATCGAAAACCAACGACGCGAAGATGGAACCGCTGTCGGTGGGTGGTCAAGAGCTGCAAGTGGGTGGTAAGTACAACTTCTCTTACGATTTGAACAACACCAACACGTTTGCTGGCGATTCTTCGGCGAAACAGAGTAACAGCATCAGCGGTTACATTACGGTGGAAGTGATTGAGGTGCTGGCAAACGGCAACCTAGTGATCCGTGGCGAAAAGTGGATGACGCTAAACACGGGTGACGAGTACATTCGCCTGAGCGGCACAATTCGTCCTGATGACATCAACTTCGACAATACTATTGCGTCAAATCGCGTATCTAACGCAAGAATTCAATACTCTGGCACGGGTCTACCACAAGATATGCAAGAGCCTGGTTTCTTGGCACGATTCTTTAATGTAGCCCTATAAAACGCCGCATTGACGGCAATTTGACTGCAAGAGATTAAGTAAGCATGAAAAGAATCCTATTAGCACTGATGAGCGTTGCACTGTTCGCAACCACAGCCCATGCTGCACGTATCAAAGACGTCGCGCAGGTGGCTGGTGTGCGTAGTAACCAACTCGTGGGTTATGGCTTGGTTTCGGGCTTACCAGGAACGGGTGAATCCAATCCGTTTACAGAACAAAGCTTCGCGGCAATGCTGCAAAACTTCGGCATTCAGATGCCGCCGGGCACAAAGCCAAAGATCAAAAACGTTGCCGCAGTAATGGTAACGGCTGAGCTACCTGCGTTTTCGAAACCGGGTCAGCAAGTTGACGTGACGGTTTCTTCAATCGGTAGCGCGAAAAGTTTACGTGGCGGTACCTTGTTACAAACTTTCCTAAAAGGTCTAGATGGACAAGTTTATGCGGTTGCTCAAGGTAATCTTGTTGTCAGTGGTTTCAGTGCAGAAGGTGCCGACGGCTCAAAAATCGTTGGTAACAACCCGACGGTCGGTCTTATCTCTAGCGGTGCGACAGTAGAGCGTGAAATCCCAAACCCATTTGGGCGTGGCGACTACATCACATTTAACCTACTGGATTCTGATTTCACAACTGCGCAGCGTATGGCTGATGCGGTAAACAACTTCCTTGGTCCTCAGATGGCAAGTGCTGTCGATGCCACGTCTGTGCGTGTTCGTGCTCCACGAGACATCAGCCAACGCGTTGCATTCCTATCGGCAATTGAGAACCTAGAGTTTGACCCGGCAGATGGCGCAGCAAAGATCATTGTTAACTCTCGCACTGGCACTATCGTGGTCGGTAAGCATGTCCGTCTTAAACCAGCGGCCGTAACGCATGGTGGTATGACAGTCGCAATCAAAGAAAACCTTAACGTTAGTCAGCCGAACAGCTTCTCTGGTGGTCAAACGGTTGTCGTGCCGGATTCTGATATCGAAGTGAGTGAAGAAAAAGGCAAGATGTTCAAGTTTGAACCGGGTTTGACACTGGATGATCTCGTTCGTGCGGTTAATGAAGTTGGTGCAGCACCTTCTGATTTAATGGCGATTCTGCAAGCATTAAAACAAGCTGGTGCCATTGAAGGCCAGTTGATCATCATCTAATCGATTAGGAGGCAAACCATGGTGAACAATCCTAACGATATCGGCTTTATTCACGACATCAGCTCCCTTGATACGCTGCGTCAGAAAGCCGTAAAAGAAGGCAAAGACGGCGAGCATGAAGCACTGCGTGCGGCTGCTCGTCAGTTTGAATCTATCTTTACGTCGATGATGCTGAAATCAATGCGTGAGGCGAATGAAGGCTTCGAATCGAACTTCATGAATAGTCAGAACGAAAAGTTCTACCGCCAAATGCTTGATGAACAAATGGCAAGTGAACTGAGTGCTTCAGGTTCAATGGGGCTAGCTGACATGATTGTTAAGCAGTTGACGGTAGGCCAGGGCGATGACAAGAGTGAAACAGCAATGCGCGATGCGGCAAACAATGCTGTGGAATATCGTCGTGTAGACCCTAAAAAAGCGCGCGAGATTGAGCAGCGCTTGATTGAATCGGGTCAGCTGTCTCGTCCTGGTTCAGAGCCGTCACGTTTTGATACACCAGAATCCTTCGTTAACTCGATGAAGCCTTACGCTGATCGCGCAGCAAAAGCACTGGGTGTCGAGCCGTCATTACTGCTTGCTCAAGCCGCGCTAGAAACAGGCTGGGGGCAAAAGGTGGTGAAGAATGCGCGTGGTAGCAGCAACAACTTATTCAACATCAAAGCGGACAGAAGCTGGCAGGGTGATAAGGTAACGACTCAAACCTTGGAATTCCATGACAATACGCCAGTGAAAGAGACTGCAGCATTCCGCTCTTACTCTAACTACCAAGACAGCTTTAATGATTATGTGCGTTTCTTGAATGAAAATCCGCGCTACGAAACCGCTCTTCAACAGAAAGGTGATTCGGAATCATTTATTCGTGGTATCCATAGTGCAGGTTACGCAACCGATCCAAATTACGCAGACAAAGTACTGCAGGTGAAGCAGAAAATCGAGAGCATGTAATTCATAACGATTTTGAATGCTTAAGACACTTCTTGATAAGGCTTGCTATGGTGCAAGCCTTTCTTTTTTCCTAGGTTTCTCTTTCTTTTCTAAACTGGCACATCTTTTGCTAAATGCTAACTAGGTGATCGGTCAATACCGATTTTATTTCGTTTTTGGGGGCATGTATGGCGTCAGATCTGTTGAATGTGGGTACACAAAGTGTGCTTACTGCTCAGCGACAGTTGAATACGACTGGTCATAACATTTCTAATGCTAATACAGAGGGTTACAGCCGTCAGTCTGTTATCCAAGGCACCAATGACCCACGCCAATTTGGCGGATCTACCTACGGCATGGGCGTGCATGTGGAAAATGTTCGCCGCTCATGGGATGAATTTGCCGTTAAAGAGCTTAATTTGTCCACCACCAACTACGCCAATAAGCTAGATAACGAAAAGAACCTCGATTTGCTGTCTGGCATGTTGTCTTCTGTGGCATCGAAAAAGATCCCAGAGAACATGAACGAATGGTTTGATGCTGTGAAAACCATGGCGGACACTCCCAATGACATGGGGGCGCGTAAAGTCGTGTTGGAAAAAGCCAAACTGCTTAGCGATACCTTAAACGAATTCCACGAAACCGTACGTCAGCAATCCGATGTGACGAATAAGTCACTGGATATGGGCATTGAACGCGTGAACCAACTTGCCGTTGAGATCCGCGATGTTCATCGATTGATGATGCGAACCCCTGGTCCTCATAACGATTTGATGGACCAACATGAAAAGCTGATTAAAGAGCTGTCTGAATACACCAAAGTTACCGTGACCCCGCGAAAAAACGCTGAAGGTTTCAATGTGCATATTGGTAACGGACATACGCTTGTTTCAGGCACTGAAGCTAGCCAGCTGAAGATGATTGATGGCTTTCCTGACGTCCATGAACGTCGTCTTGCTATGGTTGAAGGTGGCGGCATTAAAGCGATCAAATCGGACGATATTGACGGCAAAATTGGGGCACTATTGAAAATGCGCGACGAGCACATCCCTCAAGTGATGGATGAACTTGGTCGCCTATCGGTTGCTTTTTCAAGTGAAGTGAACCACTTGCAATCACAAGGTTTGGACCACTACGGCAATGTCGGTGACCCTTTGTTTACCGATGTGAACTCAGAGCCGTTAGCGAAATCTCGTGTGGTAGCCGGACCTCAATCTACTGCTGATATGGCGGTATACATCAACGACATTAGTGCGCTGAAAGGCGGTGAGTATTCGCTTCGTTACGATGGCGACAGCTACAGTGTGACGAAGCCGAATGGTGAAACCGTTAAGCTGAACACCGATTCAGGGAATGCGTTCTATCTTGATGGTATGCGAGTGGAAGTGCGCAATGAACCTAAAGTCGGTGAGCACATTTTACTTCGCCCAACGCGCAGCAGTGCGGCACAAATAAAAGTTGAAACCAACGACCCAAAAGCCATTGCAGCGCAGAGCTATGAAGCGTCAACCACATTCGCTCAAGGCAACGCGAAGTTTGAAATCGTTGACGCAGGTGACCTACGAGAGTTTGAGGTAGTGGTTTCTCCTACCGGCGATCAATTTGCTGTTACGGACACCAAAGGCAATGTGCTTATGGCTCCGCAGCCATACCCACCAACTGGACCTGTGTCGGTAAGCCTACCAAGTAACCATCCGGGTTATAAAAACGGTGGCGCGACGGTATTTGAGCTCACGAGTGGTGCACTACCTAACGATAAGTTTACGGCTAACCTTGTGCCTTCTGAAGGTGATAACGGCAACTTACGTAAGATGCTGAATATTCAAACCGACAAGAAGATGAACGGCAATGAGTCGACTCTGGTTAGTCTTTACTACAACTTGAACACAGATGTGGGCTTGAAGACATCTACTGCAAGTCGTTTAGCCGATGTCGCTCAATTAGAAAGTGAAGCAGCGCAAGAGCGAGTGGCGTCGATCTCGGGGGTAAACCTCGATGAAGAAGCGGCAAACATGATGAAGTTCCAACAGGCGTATATGGCCTCTTCTCGTGTGATGCAGGCGGCAAATGACACCTTCAACACCATCTTGCAATTGCGATAACAGGAGGCCGTAGATGTTAACTCGAATTTCCAGCTTCCATAACTACCAGTCGGTGCAAAACGATTTGCGCCGTCAGGAAAACAAAGTTCACCACAATCAGGAGCAACTTGCTTCTGGTAAGCAGTTGACCAAGCCGAGCGATAACCCGTTGGCGACGCACTACATACAGAGTATTGGTCAACAAGAAGAACAGCTAAAGCAGTACCTTGATGCAATCGTTCTGGTTCGTAACCGACTAGAAAACCAAGAGGTCGTGATTGCCAATGCTGAGGAGTTCACCGATGAATCGAAGCGTATTTCGATGGAAATGATCAACGGTGCTTACTCTCCAGAAGACCGTGCCGCGAAAAAGCGCGAGCTTGAAGAGATTGCCAATAACTTCTTGGCGCTAGTGAACACTCAAGATGAATCAGGTAACTACGTTTTTGCCGGTACTAAGCCGAAAACTCAGCCGTTTTTTAGAGATAACGATGGCAGCGTTGTGTACACCGGCGATGATTACCAACGCAAGATGAAGATTGCGAGCAATATTGAGCTAGGCATCAACTACCCGGGTAACCACTTGTTTTCAGAGATCCCGAATCCATTTGGTGATTTCGAACCACAATACGATTTACAAGAAGGCTCTGAGTTGTTGCTTGGTCAAGCAACGAGTGCGTCAGAAGATAACTCAAACTACAAAGTGACCTTTGTGGATATGAGTAACGGCAAGTTTGGTTATCAGTTAGAAAAAGATGGCAGCATCGTGCAGGTTGATGATTATTCACCTGTTGATGGCATCAAATACGAAGGCGTGAATATTCAGCTTAAAGGTCAAGTATCGGCTGGCGACAGCATTACGTTAGAGCCACGCCAAACCTTTAGTATTTTTGATGCGTTTAGAGAAACCATGCAATGGTCGGAGAGCTCAGTATCAGACGCTTCGGCGACCGCGAAGCTGCATCAAATGACAGAAGAATTCCAAGCGGCATTTGTTCACATGAACAAAGTAAGAACCGATTTGGGTGCTAAGTTGAGCACGCTCGATATTCAAGAGCAAAACCACGAAGATTTTAATTTGTCTCTGGCGAAAGCGAAGAGCAATTTTGAGGATTTGGATTATTCCAAGGCGGTCATCGAGTTCAGCGAGAACTCACGTGCACTGCAAGCCTCGCAACAGGCTTTTGGTAAAACCAAAGACCTAACGCTATTTAACTATATTTAGCGACACTTAATTCGATCTAGCGCTGCTGAAACCTAGCGAGATGCCCATAGCATCTGAATGGAAGAGTAACGCCTTTAATCCGTAATTTTAATGCCTTATGTGCAAAGCCTTAAGCGCGAGAAATCAACGGAAAATGCCGAGTAATGCGAGCCAAGCGGCACGATTTTACCGAAAGCGGCAATGAGGTTCGCGGCAAATCAAGCGGCAATAGATCAACAACTGGCTGATAACGTAACTCAGCAGAAGGATAAGGCGAATACGCCCTTTCATTGCTGAACTAACTTGTTGTTTATTTGCTCGTTTTTAAAAGAGTGAGTTATTAAATTCAAGTTGGCACACAAATTGTATTAATGTTGTCAGAACAGACTTACGAGATTCTAAACCCTGCCATATAGGCAGATTTAGCAAGTAATTTTTACGGTCAGTGCTTATCCAAATGAGAGTAAAGCTGGCCGCTTCGCAAAAGCTTGCGAACTCAAAAGGAGAGCAAAATGGCTGTAACAGTTAGTACTAACGTCTCCGCGATGACCGCGCAGCGTTATTTAAACAAGGCGACCAACGAACTTAATACTTCGATGGAACGTCTTTCATCTGGTCACAAGATTAACAGTGCAAAAGACGACGCAGCAGGTCTACAGATCTCTAACCGTCTAACGGCTCAGTCTCGTGGTCTAGATGTGGCAATGCGTAACGCAAACGACGGTATCTCGATTGCCCAAACGGCAGAAGGTGCGATGAACGAAGCGACGTCAGTAATGCAACGTATGCGTGACTTGGCGATCCAATCTTCAAACGGTACTAACTCTCCGGCTGAGCGTCAGGCGATCAACGAAGAATCATCAGCGTTGACGGATGAACTAAACCGTATCGCAGAAACGACATCATTTGGTGGTCGTCGTCTATTGAACGGTTCGTTTGGTGAAGCAGCATTCCAAATTGGTTCAAGCTCTGGTGAAGCAATGATCATGGCCCTAACAAGCATCCGTGCGGATGACCAACGTATGGGCGGTGTGACTTTCTTCTCTGAGAATGGCAAAGACAAAGACTGGGGTGTTGATCCTGCTAAAGCAGATCTAAAAATCACACTACCAGGTATGGGTGAAGATGAAGATGGCAACCCAGATGATCTAGAAATCAGCATCAATGCGAAAGCAGGCGATGATATTGAAGAGTTGGCAACGTACATCAACGGTCAATCTGATATGATTAACGCATCGGTGAGTGAAGACGGCAAGCTGCAAGTATTTGTAGCGCACCCGAACGTTCAAGGTGAGATTTCAATCTCTGGTGGTCTAGCTTCTGATTTGGGTTTAAGTGACGAGCCAGTACGTACATCAGTACAAGACATCGATATGACAACCGTGCAAGGTTCTCAAAACGCGATTTCAGTATTGGATTCAGCACTTAAGTATGTTGATTCACAACGTGCGGACCTAGGTGCGAAGCAAAACCGTCTAAGCCACAGCATCAACAACTTGGCAAACATCCAAGAAAACGTCGATGCGTCTAACAGCCGAATTAAAGATACGGACTTTGCGAAAGAAACAACGCAAATGACCAAAGCGCAAATTTTGCAACAAGCAGGTACTTCGATTCTTGCTCAAGCGAAACAATTGCCAAACTCTGCGATGTCACTATTGCAGTAGTTTACCTAGCCTGTACTCAATACATTCAGACGTGGATGGGAATGCAGGCTTTTGGCAAGCAACTTTATAATAGAATGTGCGGCTCTCTCATCTCTCACCTGCCAATCATTTTCAATGTAAGGTTGCACCCGGTGTGTCGGATATGTGTTCATTTCTCTTGATCTCCACATAGGCTCTGGCTACCAACCTAGCCCCGGTTCTCTCAAAGGAAAAGGGGCTTTTTCTTTTCTATCTTCCAGCAAACCTCCTTACTGATACCGCTCTAACTGACTGCTTTTATTCGCTTTTGGTTGTTTTATGTACAAAACATTCCGCTCGGCGTGAATCTAAGAAACTTGAGCGCTTTTTTCTACTTTTCTCCAATTTTTCTAGCCAAATCTCGCTAATTCACTTTTTTTTATTTTTTTCTAAAGCTTCTGAAATCCGAGTCGTTAATAG
>NZ_JAPPTN010000008.1:0-264116 GCF_027587095.1 Vibrio sp. NFR | reverse complement strand
TGTTGCTGTTGCTGTTGCTGTTGCTGTTGCTGTTGCTGTTGCTGTTGCTGTTGCTGTTGCTGTTTCAGTTTCTCCTCTACAACCGACAGGTTCTTTTTCGCAGCATCAAAGTCAGGTTTTTCTTTGATTAACTGTTCGTAGAGTTTTTCTGCATCTTCCAATTGCCCGTTTTGGGCAAGTGCGTTCGCAAGGTTATAACGCCCATTCAAACTTGGGTTATTTGAGAATGCTTCAATAGCGCTTTCATAGTCGCCCGCTTGATAACTTGCCGCGCCTTTCCAATTTGGATCGGTAAAGGTACTTTGCGCTTTCTCAAACTCACCTTGCTGGTAGAGTTGCTCACCTTTCTGATTTTGGTTTAGGAAGGCATTAGCTTCTGCTTTCGGCGTCCAAGTCATTGGCAATACTGTTGCGATGAGTACCCAAATCATGCCGCGTCGAAAGAGCAGAGCGGCAGGAAAAAGCAACAAAGGTAGCAACCAGAAACCACCATTCAAGCGAGAATCGGTTTTGACATCGTCACTTTGTTTCGCACCTAGGCTGTGGCTAGCGTTGTTGGTAAAGGCTGCGATGTTCTCAACATCACGGTTATTGTGCTGAATTGGCACAAACAGTCCGCCGGTTTCCTTTGCTAGCTTTTGCAAGTTTTTTAAGTTTGTTTTGGCTACCACAGTATTACCTTGTCGGTTCTTCATTAATGAACCGTCAGGCAAGGCAATAGGCGCACCTGTTGCTGTGCCGATAGCGAGTACTGACACACGGATGTTTTTGCCGTTAAGCAATGCCAATGAGCGAGAAAGCTCGGTGTCATCTAAATCGTCCGCTAATAGAACGATATCACCTTGACTCACGCCTGCTTGAGTGAACTGGTTCACTGCTGTTTCAATTGCTGATGGTAAGTTAGAGCCTTGGTAGGGCATTAACTCAGGAGACAAGTTTTCGATAATACCTGCAAGTGTGCTGGAGTCTGTCGTGAGTGGACTAAGTGTATAAGCGTCACCAGCGTAGGCGACCAAACCAGTGGAGCCTTCTTTCCATTTCGGCAGTAAATCCAGTGCCTTATAGCGCGTTTGTGACAGTCGATTTGGCTTCACGTCCGTTGCGTACATAGAGCGTGACATGTCCAGAACTAGCACTCGATTTTGGCTCAACTCAAAGCTTGGGCGAGTGTTGGTTTGCCAACTAGGACCTGCCAAGGCGATACATGCTACTGCCCAAGCCACTCCCCATACTGCAAAGTAATGTTTGGTTTTGACTGAATGACCAAGCATCTTTGCTAAATGAGGAGCAATTAATGATGACTTTTTCGTTCTGTACTGACTATTAAGGGCAAGCGCGACAGGAACGACGAGCAAGCCTAGCAACCAATATGGGTGTAAGAAAGTAAACTCAGCCATGTTTTCTCCTTACTACAAACAAGAACACGGAAAGTGCAAGTGCTGCGCCTAGTGGATAAGGGAACCATTCCGACTGAGGACGCCAGGTTTGGGTTTCACTAGAGACTGGTTCTAGTTGGTTAATGGTGTCGTAGATCTTTTCAAGTTCTTTAGCATCACGCGCTCGGAAGTACTGACCACCTGTCATTTCTGCGATCTTTGTAAGTGTCTGCTCATCAAGATCTGAAGCCGTATTTACTTTGCGCGTCATGAAGAAGTCTTTCACCATCATTTCGCCAGCACCTACGCCAACGGTGTAAATAGTGGCATTGTATTTTTTGGCAATCTTAGCCGCTTCGATAGGATCGAGAACTCCCGATGTGTTGCTCCCGTCACTAAGCAAGATCATGACACGTTGTGGCGCATCACTATCGACAAAGGTTTTTGTTCCTAGACCGATACCATCACCAATCGCGGTGCTATTGCCCACCAAACCAATTACGGTTTGGTTGATTTGTTGCATCACGGTTTTGCGATCTGCTGTCAAAGGCGTTTGCAGATAAGCGTGGTCACCGAATAAAACCACACCTAAACGATCACCTTGGCGCTTTGCTACGAAGTCGGATAAGACTTTTTTGACTGCGGTTAGGCGGTCGATGTATTCGCCATTGTAGTTCATGTCTTCTTTCTGCATTGAGCCAGATAAGTCGACCACTAACATCATATCGCGGTACTTGGGTTGGAAGTCGACCGGATCGCCATACCAAACGGGGCGAGCACAGGCGATGACCAATAGAGCCCATACTCCAACAGACAGGGCTTTTTGTACCAGTTGCTTTGGTTTACTGTTGTGCTGATTATCTGGCAAATACGCCAGTTTAATTTCAGCTTGCTGAGTCTCTTCAGGGAAGAACTTAAAAATTAGCCAAGGTAGGGGCAGTAATAGCAGTGCCCACCACCAGACAAACTCAATGTTCATCCACTGAGAAAGGCTCGAAACGAGAGTTGCCTCAGTCACGAGTTTTTGCCTTTTTCTTTGGTGGCAATGCGGTCGAAATCCAGAAAGTGCAATCATCAATCAAATCCTGATGTTGCTCTTGACCAGATTTTTGATACAGCGCCGCTTGCCACTGTTGTTGTTTGTCGACGAATCGAGTTTCTTTGGTGTAACTATCAAGAAACTCGTACCAAGCAGAGCCTGTTAATGGCGCGATGTCTTCACGAGGGAAGTAACTCAAAGCTGCTTGACGAAGAACCTCTAATGCAGAAGAAGGCGTATGTGGTGTTATTGGGTTGGTTAACAGTTTCAATGCGGTCTTCTTTGCAACAAGACGCTTTGAACGCCACTTTAAGTACAGTGCGACAATTAAGATGGAAAGAATTACACCGCCCAAAACAGCCCACCATCCCCAAGCGAGTGGGAACCAATCAGGTGCATTAGGTAGGATCAAAGGTTCAAGGTTTAGGCTTTGGTTATTCGTTGTCATTATTACTACTGCTTGAATGATTTGTATGTTGTTGCTGTTATTAGCTTAATTGCTGAACCAGCGGTAACCCGCTCGATAGGCTATTAAACGGAATTGCCATGGAATGACATTGTTGTTTGATTGCTTGCTGATGTTTGACAAAGTGAGACTCTAATTCCTTACGTTGTCCCTTTGAGCCGAAGTTAAACCATTGACTACGGTGTCCATCAGACGCTTTTGCTTGTCCTCTAAAGTCAGTTTCGCCTCGCTCTAGAGGATCATAAAACTGCACTGCACGAACACTGTTGTGTTGTTTTAACCGACGTAGTTGAACCAACTCTTTCTCTTCAACTTGAGCAAAATCACTCAGCAGAATCAGTTCACTGCCTTTCGGAGTGAGGTTGTGCAGCGTTTCAATTGCACTCATGTATGGCAACGTGCGTGTGCTGGCAGCTTGTTGATTTGTAAGTAATTGATTGTGAGTATTCACTATCGCGTCAAGAATTCTCAGCCCTTGCTTTTGTAAAGAGGAAGGGCGGAACTCAATGCACTGGGAACCATCATCAATCACCGCGCCAATGCGGTCTTTCTTGGCTAATGTTAGCCAAATCAAGACGCTAGCGAAGTGCGCCAGTTGAACCGATTTCAACACGTATTGCGATCCGAAGTGCATACTAGGACTCAAGTCGATGTACAAAATCACCGCTTGTTCTTTGTCTTCAGCAAACAACTTGGTGTGCGCTTTTCCCGTTCGAGCAGTAACTCGCCAATCGATGCTGCGGATATCATCACCCGCTTGGTATTGGCGCACTTCCATAAAGTCCATACCACGACCTTTTTGACGGCTGGTATGATTACCGCTCATTTGTGACCAAATACTCTGGGCTGGTGGCAACCAACGAACCGATTGAGTGCGATATTGAAGCAGCTCTTCTAGGGTCAATGTCACCCCATTCGCATGAGGTGGCAATGTATATGATGCAGACATGTCACCTACCTACGTTATGCGCTACCTACAAGGCTAAGAAGTTTGTCGATAACCTGGTTCGCTGTAATGCCTTCTGCTTGAGCGTGGTAGCTAAGTAGAAGACGGTGGCGTAGCACAGGGTAGGCCATGGCTTGAACATCTTCTGGTGAGACGAAGTCACGACCTGCTAGCCATGCATGAGCGCGAGCACAACGGTCAAGGGCGATTGTCGCGCGTGGGCTCACCCCCATAGACAACCATTTTGCTAATTCTGAGTCGTAGTCACTTGGCTGTCGAGTTGCCATAACAAGACGAACGATGTATTGCTCAATCGCATCTGCCATATGGATATTGAGTACTTCTTTACGCGCAGTGAAGATGTCTTCTTGACTTAAGCTTGGACGCTCAACCGTTGCTTCACCTTTTGCCTCCCCACGGTTGATGCGCAAGATCGCCAGTTCATGCTCTGCATCTGGGTAATCTACATCAAGGTGCAACAAGAAGCGGTCGAGCTGCGCTTCTGGAAGTGGGTAAGTACCTTCTTGTTCAATCGGGTTTTGTGTCGCCATCACCAAAAATAGCTCTGGTAGGGCATAGGTGTTTCTTCCCGCTGTCACTTGCTTCTCAGCCATTGCTTCAAGCATCGCAGCTTGCACTTTAGCCGGCGCACGGTTGATCTCATCGGCAAGGATCAATGAGTTGAAAATTGGACCAGACTGGAAGGTAAACTCGCCTGTTTCTGGACGGAAGATATCGGTGCCCGTCAAGTCTGCTGGCAGTAAGTCAGGTGTGAACTGAATTCGGTGGAAATCACCTTCTACACAATCCGACAGAGACTTAACCGCACGGGTCTTAGCCAACCCTGGAGGACCTTCAACCAAGATGTGCCCATCGGCAAGTAGAGCAATAAGAAGCTGTTTAACGAGATCATGCTGACCAATGATCTGAGACTCTAAGTAGCTTTGAAGAGTTTCGAAGTTTGTTTTGTGCATTTTTTGGACTCTCTGGGTATCCATATGATTCTTGTTTTGAGTATTGGTCACTTTCTCAAGGGGAAAAGTTCCAGTACGTCCGCGTAATTTATCTTTTCAATATTGGGGCGAGTAAAGTGATTGCAAGCCATTGAAAAGCGTGAATTACCTTACTCGACAGTCTGTTACATCACATTTGCATAATTTTGTGAGAATTTTCTCTAGTTTTGTAGGGGGAGGTCGATATAGATTTCATGCCGTGCATACCAAGCTTATATGCACCTAGTTTTACTCTGTTCAGAATGCAGATAATAAGTGATTCTTTTAAAGGTCCAGATATGTTGAAACTTAATTCCCTGAGTATCAAACAGAAGGTTGTCATCGGTATTACTTTTGCCGTTCTTGCTTCTACAATTATTGTCGGTGTGATGGCTCAGCGTCATGCACGTGAGGTGCTAAGTCACCGCTTAATCGACATTGAGCTGCCTGCTATGTTGCAGCAAATTAATACTGAAATTGACCGCGAAGTTGTACAGATGCAACAAGCGGCAAAACAACTTGCTACTAATGAATTTGTCGTTGAAGCCCTATCAACGACAGAGCGTAACCCATCAGTAGAAGCACAACTTGTTCAACAGCTTAACAATGTTAAATCCCAATATCAGTTGAACGACGCTTCCGTTGCGAACCGACAAACGGCTTACTACTGGAACCAAAATGGTTTCCTGCGTCAACTTAACCACTCACAAGACGCATGGTTCTTTGGGTTTACTTCTTCTGGTCAAGATACGTCAGTTAGCGTATTCCAAGAAGCGAATGGCGACGTGAAAATGTTTGCCAACTACCAAGACGTAAACGGTATTTCGATGTCTGGTCTGTCTAAGTCGATGGATGACATGGTATCGCTACTTAATGGATTTAAAATTGAGAAAACGGGTTATGTGTTCCTAACAAATAGTAAAGGTGACATCCAAATCCATCGCCAACAAGGTAAGAACAAAACATCTATTAATCAATTGTTCGGCGGCGCAGCATCTCAATTGCTAAATAAAGGTCACTTTAATCTAGTTACGACTGAGTTCGAAGGGCAAGACATGTTTGTGTCGAGCCTATACGTGCCGTCAATGGACTGGTTTGTTGTTGGTGTGGTTCCTGTGAATGAAGTGTTTGCTGATCTGGATGCAACCGCAGAGAAAATGTTGTTCACAACAGCAATCGTGGCGCTGATCTTCATTGCGATGGGTGTTCTACTTGCCAACAGCATTACTAACCCAATTCGTCAAATCGCTGACCGCTTCACTGACCTCGGTGAAGGTGAGGGTGATCTTGCTCAGCGTATTGAAATCAAAGGTAACGACGAAATCGCTCAGCTATCAAAAGGCTTTAACGGCTTTATTGAGAAGATCCACGCTACCATGAAAGAAGTATCGCTAACCAGTGGTGCGCTAAGCCAAGCAGCAGACAGTGTTTCAAGTAAGGCAACATCTACGCACGATAATAGCCAAGAGCAACGCGACCAAACTATTCAGGTAGTAACAGCGATCAACCAAATGGGTGCGACGATCAGTGAGATCGCATCTAATGCGGCAACAGCGGCAGATACGGCAAACCAAGCGTCTGATAACACCCAAACAGGCCGTCAAGTCGTAACGCAAGCAAAAGAAGTGATCAGTCGCCTTGCTGGTGATGTGGAAACCACAAGCATGGTGGTCACTCAACTTGCGACAACGACCAAAGACATTGGCTCAATTTTGGATGTGATTCGTGATATCTCTGAGCAAACCAACTTACTTGCGCTTAACGCTGCGATCGAAGCTGCGCGTGCGGGTGAGCAAGGTCGAGGCTTTGCTGTGGTAGCGGATGAAGTGCGTAATCTTGCGTCACGAACTGCTGATTCTACTGAAGAGATCCAGAAGATGATTAACCAACTTCAAAGTGATGCTCAAGATGCTGTGACAGCAATGGAAGCGGGTAAAGCGGTAACGTTTGAAGGTGTGGCATCAACAGATGAAGCCGTGGATGTTCTGATGAATATCTCTGAGCGTATCGCCGATATTTCAGATCGAAATACGCAAGTCGCGACAGCAACAGAAGAGCAATCAACCGTTGTACATACCATCAACCAGAACATTGAAGAAATTAACGCTATCAATGAAATGACCACTGCGACGGCAGAAGAGTTGGCTGGCGCAAGTCGAGATCTACAAGAACTGTCATCTCGCTTGGATAAGATGGTTGGTAGCTTCAAGCTCTAGAGTTGGATAGAATAGACCTAGTTTACAAGTTTAACGACTCGATATTTAGGTAAGTACTATGAATGATTTCGAAAAAGAACTAGAACTGATCTCACAAGAAGCCGGTGACGAGCCTGAAGTGAAGCTACCATCTCTTGAAGAACAACAAGAAATCGTAGCGGAACTGAAGAAGCTAGAAGCTGAAGGAAAGCTGACACCAGAGGTTCTTGAGCAATACTTTGGTAAGTTCAATCAGAAAAATTCAGTGCCAGTTCACTAATAAAGAGGGAGTTTTATACTCCCTTTTTTAATACCCGCCATTTAACTCACCCTATTAATCTATTTATTAATCAACAGATTAATCCTTGTTACTACTTTTTTTCATACTTGACAATACTCCCGCTGTACCTAAATCTATTGCTTATTTCAATCAAAATGATTAAGGACTGCAAACGAGATGGAGCACAAAGATATAAGGAACGTAATTTTAATTACTGAGGATAGCTTGCAGTCTTCATTGTTGAGAGATGTTCTTGAAACCAAACTCGGTATTAATGTCTTTCTGATAGCCCCTGAAAAGCTCACCAAGCACACAATTCCATTGGAAGCAGTCTCCGCTATATTACTCGATTATAGTGTTATGACTGATGAAGTCTTCTCTCGTTACATGGAGTTTAAAAAAGCAGAGCTAAAAGATGCCATTGAAGTTCTGTTAAATTGTGACAAATCGATTTCAACGGAAGAGCTATTTGTATGGCAGACACTCGCGGGTATCTTCTACACATCGGACGATATCAGCACATTACAGGCTGGAATTGGCAAAGTATTACAGGGTGACATGTGGTTTAGCCGTAAGTTTTCTCAGCAATACATCACCCATCTGCGCAGACATAGCAGACCAGTTAATAAGAGCGTGTCCGCAATTTTGACCAAAAGAGAGCAACAAATCATCACCTTCCTTTCTATGGGGGCTTCGAATCAACAGATCGCAGAGCAACTATTTGTGAGCGAAAATACTGTTAAGACTCACCTCCACAATATTTTCAAGAAGATTGATGTAAAAAACAGAGTGCAAGCATTAATTTGGGCTAAAGAAAACATTTCAGGTTTATCGATTGCCGTATAAAACTTATAGGGATTCCCCTTTCTAGCCTTAGTTTGCGAGTCAGATCTTATATAGATATTTGATATGTAAAAAGTGTTTCTTTTATGAGAAACACTTTTTTTGTTTATGATTTTAACGAAATTGCAATTCAAAAAAGTAGGAAATAAACATACTCTAGCGACTAGCACTTAGATATGAGACCAAGTGCTGATTAATAATTATTAAATTTAGAATGAAACGTTAGTGAAAGTATGAGAAACATTATGGAAAACAATAAGGATAAGCCTGAAATCCTAATGATCACTCAGCAAAGTTTACAGAGTGAAAACTTCAAGGAGATGCTTTCTAAGAATACCGAAACCAAGATTACGATTATTGATAACAAGAATCCTAGTTACCACGAACTTATTCCAGAGAAGTATTTTCTACTTGTTGACTTTTCTATAGATACTCCTTCTGAAACTTTAGATTATTTAAAAAATAATGAAAAAGTACTAGGAACAATAATGCTTAACCTTGGGCATGAGCTTCAAATAGAAGAGTTGGCTGCGTGGCCTTTCGTGAAAGGGATTTTTGGTCCCAATGATTCTATGAACAAGTTATGTCAGGGCTTAGAGGCAATTATAAAAGGCGAAAACTGGTTATCACGTCGACTGTTAGAACAGTTACTTACTTATTACAAAGATAAGGAAGTGAATCGAATTATTGAGCCAGCTATAGAAGTGGAGTTAACCCGACGAGAAATACAAGTGCTACAGATTTTGAAAGAAGGTGGCTCAAATATGGAAATCGCCGATTCTTTATTTATCAGTGAACATACAATTAAATCTCATCTTTATAACATTTTTAGAAAAATTGAAGTAAAGAATCGAACCCAAGCAACAAGCTGGGCAAAAAGAAATCTTTAGTACTACTAGTAACTCTTTGTATTGGATAAAGAATGTTGAAGAAAGTATGAGTTAATATTTTTTTGATAATTGAGTCAGCTTTAAATCTCATCCCATATTCAAACTCGCTCCTTTGAGGTTATTTATTAGACTTTTTATGTCTGAAATTGAGTCGTAGTCCAGACGTGAAAAGGTCTATTCAAAAATAAAGCCAAGAGGGAACAATAATGAGTATAAATCATACGCACAACGGTGATTCAGGTGACAACCATAAAACTGACTTTGATGGCGGCAACGACATCTTTGTTGGATTTGGTGGCAATGACTCCTTTGTTGCGGGCGGCGGCAATGACTACGTCGTAGGTGGCGCGGGAGACGATCGTCTTATTGGCGGTGCCGGAGATGATATTTTGAAGGCTGGTGAAGGCAATGATTACTTGGGCGGAGGTACAGGTAATGACAAATTGCTAGGGCTATTAGGTGACAACAAGCTTAACGGTGGTGTCGGTGACGATACGCTTCTATCTGGTTCAGGTGACAATGTGCTGATCGGTGGTACTGGCGCAGATAAGTTTATCTTCACAGATAAGTTTGGTGGTCATGGTGAGGCGAAGGTCGTTGATTTCACTATTGGTGAAGATTCACTTCATATCGTCAGTGATTCAGTAACATCATATGAAGATCTGACGTTTACTTACGATGCGAACGGCAGCGCAGTGTTCACGGACGGTGCAGACTTAACTGTGAAACTAATTGGCGTCACGCAAGAAGATATCGAGTCATACGGAAGCGACTTATTCATTATCTAAGTCATTCTATTGGGCGCTAGATTACTAGCGCCCACGTATCAACATATGTGGATGTAATCGTGCAAAATACGGTTTTCAAAGAAGTTAAACAGAAACTGTGCACGCTCACAGGTTTGCTGATTGGCTTTAGTTTATTTATAAATTTATTAGTACTTTCAATCCCTTTGTACATGTTGCAGGTGTACAATCGTGTAATCTCTTCCTATTCCATTGATACGCTTTTCTTATTAACGGTTATCGTACTTGCAGCGCTACTAACCATGTCGTTTATCGATATTGCTCGCGCTCAAATGAGTAAATCCTTCGGTTATTGGATAGATTCAAAACTGTCGGTATTTATGCTTAAACGCAGTATTCAATACCAAGCCCACACGGGTAAAAGCTACACCTCTCAAGTGCTGAGAGACATTCAAAACATCAAAAGCTTTTTAAGTAGCCAAGCGCCATACCCTTTACTTGATGCTCCTTGGACCCCCGTTTTCATTTTATTCGTTTATCTGCTGCACCCTATGTTGGGTCACATAGCCCTAGGTGGCTCTATTGTGCTGTTTAGTTTGGGGTTAATTAATGAGCTTGTGACACGCAAAACCTTACAAGAGAGTGAAGTTCGTTCGATTTCCCATATCAATCAAGCAGAAGTCGCGACTCAAAACTCAAACTCAATCATTGCGATGGGCATGATGAATGCCTTTTTAGAGCGTTGGTATTCTAGAGTGAATGAATCCAACCAGTTGGAGCAGCGTGTGGCGGGTAAATCGATCTACCTTGCTAATTTCTCCAAGTTTGTTCGAGGCTCATTACAAATTTGTTTGTTAGGTGGCGGCGCATGGTTGGTAATCCAGCATGAGATCACTGCAGGCGCGATGATTGCGAGCTCAATTTTAATGAGTCGAGCATTATCACCGATGGAGCAAGCGATCGGCACTTGGCGCAGTGCAATGTCGGCAAAAAACGCTTACAGCCGTCTGTTTGAAATAGACAAGATTGTCAAACACGATGAGTCTGATATGCCTTTGCCTCGACCTAAGGGGCACTTCGAATTGACAGGTTTAGCCTATCGCCATCCTGGTGCAACGGAGCCAGTTTTGTCTGCCATTACGCTGTCTATCCCTCCCGGTGTGTCTGTTGGCGTAATTGGTCCTTCAGGCACTGGTAAATCGACCTTTGCTAGATTGCTCCTTGGTAATATCAAGCCTCTTGCGGGCAAAGTGACGTTAGATGGCATGGAAGTCTCTACATGGGCTTCTGAAGATCGGGGAGCACATTTCGGTTACTTAGCACAAGAAGTGGAATTGTTTCCTGGGACTATTCGGGAAAATATTGCGCGTTTCAAAGACGAAGACCCCGCTAAAGTGATTCAAGCCGCTCAGCTAGCTGGTTGTCATGAGCTCATACTAAAGAAAAACAAAGGCTATGATTTCATGGTCGGTGAAAATGGACGAGGTTTATCGGGTGGAGAACGCCAACGAATTGCTTTAGCCAGAGCCGTTTATGGTGACCCTTCGGTCGTTGTATTTGATGAAGCAAACGCAAACTTAGACGGAGAGGGGGAAGCGGCGTACCAACGCTTGATTGCTCACCTTAAATCCCAAGGTTCTACCGTGATTGTGATTGCCCATAACCCAAGCACGTTAAGGCAAATGGACCGATTGCTCTACTTGGCTGAGGGGCGCGTGAAGCTGTATGGAGCGAGAGATGAAGTTCTTAAGCGTTTAATGGGTGAAGAGAGAACAGATATACCGAGGGTGCGAAATGAGCAATCAACTGCCAACCGTTAACGAATTAGCTGCTGAAAAGGTGGTGCGCTTTATGCCATCTTCGGAGCTTCGTTTAAAAGGTCCCATTTTGCTTGGCGTACTTACACTATCGCTATTTTTAGGTGGGCTTGGTTATTGGGCGGCGACGTCTAAGCTTGAGAGTGCAGCTATCGCTTATGGTGATCTTTCTGTATTGAGCAAACGACAAGAGATCCAACATCTAGAGGGGGGCATTATTGAAAAGCTCTACGTTCAAGAAGGCGACTTGGTTGAAAAAGGGCAATTACTTATTCAGCTCTCGCAGCGTCAAGCTAACGCTAAGCTGGACTCTGTTGGCGGTCAGTACATCCACACTATCGCAAAAGAAAATCGTCTCAATGCAGAGTTGGATGAGCTTCCAGAGATTGTTTGGTCGCAAGATCTAACAATGTTCGTGAACAGTGAGATTGTTGCCGAAGCAAAGTCTGTTCAAAACAAGATTTTTGAGGCAAGAAAACGCTTTTTTAACAGCAAGTTAAACATCATTGCGCAGAGTGTTTCCGGCGCGAGTTTGGAATTGGATAACCTTAAGGAAACCAAAGTAATTGAGAGGGAGCGCCTCAAATTTATCGAAGAGGAAATTGCGAGCAATCAAGCTTTGGTACAGAAAGGGTTTTCAGGTAAGTCAGCTTTATTACAGCTAAAGCGCCTTGCTGCAGAAGTACGAAGCACCTTAAGTCAGCTTGATCGCCAGTCTCTCACCGTCAGCAAGCGTTTGGATGAGAACCAAGCTAAAGTTGAAGAGCTAAAACTTGAACGGCTCAATGAAATCGTAGAAGAGTTGCGTAACACTAAGAAAGAGATCGTTTCAATTCGTGAGGAGTACCGTTCGGCGAAAGACGTTGTTGCGCGTACTGCCATTGTTGCGCCAATCTCTGGCAGAGTGGTCAACATGCAAGTATTTACCGAGCAAGGTGTTATCGGCTCTGGTGAAACCTTATTGGAATTGGTTCCTCAAGACGATAAGTTGTTGGTGGAAGCTCGAGTAAGCCCTCAAGATATTGATTTGATCAGTCCAGGGCAACATGCTCAAGTGCGTTTAACGGCTTTAAATGCAAGAACACTTGCACCGCTAGATGGCACAGTATTAACCGTCTCTGCTGATAAATTATCTGAGCAGAATCAAGATGACTTTTATCTCGCTCGTATTGCGCTGTCTCAAGACGATGTTGCGAAGCATAGGCTGACATCTGGTATGAATGCAGAAGTGTTGATTCTGTCTGAACCGAGAACACCCCTAAGTTATTTGGTTAAACCATTAACGGAGAGTATGAATCGCGCATTCCGAGAAGATTGATGGATAGCTTCTGTTTGAAATCTCATCACAGTGTTTACACAAATAAATAATCCACTACGCCAGTCACATTTTGCGACGTTGTGATGTGCTTTGATGCGCTTTTATTTTGGTGAGATGAACGATGAGAACAGAAAAAGAAAAAATGCTGGCAGGCGAGCCATACGATGCTTGGGACCAAGAGCTCTACCAAGCGCGAATTGAATGCCGAAAGGTTCTGCAAAAGATTAACAACAGCATTCCTGATACGGATGAATGGCGAAATGCGATTGATGAATTGATCCCTGATTCTGAAGGGGCGTACCTTGAACCGCCATTTCGGTGCGACTACGGCTCAAACATTAAAGTGGGTAAAAACTTCTATGCCAACTTCAATTGCGTGGTGTTAGATGTCGCGGAAGTCCACATTGGGGACAATGTTTTGTTTGCTCCTAACGTGCAAATTTACACTGCGGGTCACCCTCTCGATGTCAGAGGACGCGTGGAAGAAGGCGTTGAATTTGGCACGCCAATTACGATTGGTGACAATGTATGGCTGGGGGGCGGTGTGATTGTTTGCCCTGGTGTCACTATCGGTGAGAATTCTGTTATTGGGGCGGGTAGTGTCGTGACAAAGGATGTCCCAGCGAATGTTGTAGCCGCTGGTAACCCATGCAAAGTAATTCGTTCTATTGAGCAGTAAAGGCGAAGTAAATAAACTAAAAAGCGCAAATAGACAAAAAGTACAAATAAACAAAAAGCCGACTCTGAGTCGGCTTTTTTGGGGTTCTCATTCTGTGTTCAAATAGACACTCGAGGTCTAAAGCATACTGGAATGTACTTGTTGACCTTGTTCGGTCAGTGAATAAATACGACCGTCTTCCTTGATCACCAAACCACTATTGACCAACTGTTTTAAGTGGAAATTAAACTTGGTGTGATCCTCAATACCCACCACTCGACATAGATCCATAAACTTCATTTTACGATGGATTTTAAGTTGCTTGATTACCGAGCGGCGAATTGGGTTGGATAACGCACTAAAGATTTGGTCATGCTTTCTTTCATCAAGAGGGGATTTTGGTGAGCGTTCAGCATGGACGCGCTTTAAGGTGACCGATAGTGCAGCGAGGTTAAAAGGCTTAGTGAGAAACTCATCTGCCCCTTTTTTCATAGCGTCGACAGCAACGTCAACAGTAGCAAATGCCGTTGTGATGATAATACCAATGTTGGGATGTTGACGTCTTAAAGTGGAGAGAGCTTCAATACCTGTCATCCCAGTCATCACCACGTCGAATAGCGCTAAGTCAAAATGTTGCTCGCTAGCAATATCTAACGCATCCTCTGCATTATCACATGCGATGACTTCAAACGATTCCAAGGTTAATGCCTCAACGAGGACCTCTCTCAATTCTACATCGTCTTCTGCAAGTAAGAGTTTTAATGTCATTCAATGTTCCTTGGTAAGCGGATTTCAACTGTTAAGCCTGTTACCTGATCACTCTTCTTCGAGTTCCTCAAGTTTAGCTCGCCACCGTGTTGTAAGATAATTTGATTACTGATAGCCAGTCCCATTCCCGTACCTTCTCCCCGAGGTTTTGTGGTGTAGAACGGCGTCTTTGCTTTGGCGATTTTGTCTTGTGGCATCCCTGTTCCCCAATCCGAAATTGAGAGTGTTGCTACGAGTTTGTCTTGATAAGTTTCGATATAAATCTGTTTATGTTCTTGGCTTGCATCGATAGCGTTGCCGATGAGGTTTGTTACCACTTCTTCTAACTGGCCCGCATCGCCTCGCACACTCAATTTGTCGTCTAGTGATGTACTGACAATAAAGCCTTCTAAGCGGTATTGATTGAGAGACAAAGCATGTTCCACAACCTCTTTGAGCGAAACCACCTCACGTCGTATTGGCTTATGGTGAGCGTAGTTAAGTACTTCGTGGCTGATCTCTGCGGCGCGCTCAAGACCCTGCCGAATTCGGGCCAGTTGTCGATGAGTTGCTTCGTTATCCGGCAGCTGCTTTTCCAATAAATCGCAGCTCATGGTTGCGCTGGAGAGTGGTGTTTTAATCTCATGTGCAACCGCTGAGGTCAGTTCACCAAGTTCTTTTAATTTAGCGTCTTGTTGAGAGAGTTGGATATGACTTTCAAGCTGCTTGTTCTTTTCATCGTCAAATACCCTGAGGGCAATCCAAAGAGTGCACAAGATAGAGAGCGCACACACCATTCTAACGATCAGCACCCAAAGTCCTAAATCAACCGTCAGCGCGCCAGCGGCAATGCCATAAGCAACGAGAGAAAGCCCCGTCAGCTTAAAAGGCAGTGAAGCGCCATGACCTTCTTTTTCAAGAATATTGGCGTAGCTCATCATGGCTAGGCCAGAGATGACTCCAGAGCCTAAACCAAAAATCCAGCGTACTTGGTTAGCGGTGTTATGGACATAAATGGCGTATTCTTTGTTGCCGAAGCGGTAAACCAAGCTAACGATAAATAGAACCAGAACCGCAATCGCGGCGTATTTGATGTACTTGACCTTCTTCCAGCTGGTCAGATCTAGCATCTTCCAAGCGAAAGCCCCGAGTGCAATGAATGAGAACAAGAGCTTAAATACTTTGAAAGTCTCTATGCCTTTAGTCAGGGTAAATTCGTGTTCATACATCACCAAGTAAAGTTCGGACCATTCATGGAAGCCGTGGATGAAACCAAATAAAGCCAGAATGGGCAGAGCAGAAGCAATAGCAATGCGACTTTTGCGTAGATCTCGAAACAGAATCGCAAAAAAGATGGCGAAGAAAGCTAAGCCATAGAAGAGGTAAATTTTGAAGATGAGTAACATATCCATCATTTGAGTCTAAAGGACTCCTTACCCTTCATCAATATTTAAAAATTGCAATCTTATTATTTTGCATTGCATACATATTTCCTTAGAAACGTCCTTATCTATATAGATTTCATATGATGTTTGTGAATTTTTCTTATCATAAATTATTTGCGGGAGATAATTGTTATTCACACTGAGCTGTTTAACTTATTTCTTTAATAAAACTGTCATATTAAATTTCTAATCTCAACGCGTCGATTGATTAGTACCGATTGACTGTTTATTTATTTCAATACCTAGTTTTACTTGAACACTAAAACTAACAGGGCTAATTAAACATTGGTTTTTAATTAGCCCAAATTTCTCACTAAATTATATCGGAGATATATTGTGAAATTTATGAAATCAGCTCTAGTGTCTTCAGTTCTGGTTGCAGCATCATTTGGCGTTGCTGCTAAAACAACGATCAACGGCGCTGGTGCGACATTCCCTCATCCAATTTATGCGAAATGGGCTGAGCAATACCAGAAGGAAACGGGTGTTCAGATTAACTACCAAGCTATTGGTTCTGGTGGTGGTATTCGCCAGATTACAGCAAACACAGTGGACTTTGGTGCGACTGACGCGCCACTGACTATCGAGGAGCTGAACAAAGAGGGCATGATTCAGTTTCCAATGGTGATGGGGGCAATTGTTCCTGTGGTGAACATTCCTGGTATTGATGCTGGAGAGGTGAAACTAACAGGTAAAGTTCTCGCAGATATTTTCCTTGGTAACATCAAAAACTGGAATGATCCTGCGATTGTCGCACTCAATAAAGATGTCGACCTACCTAATCAACCTATCTATGTTGTCCACCGTTCAGATGGTTCTGGCACCACCTACAATTTTACGGACTACCTCGACCGTGTAAGCCCCGAATGGCATAAGTCTATTGGTGTTGGCAAAGACATTACATGGCCGAAAAAAGCAACAACCATTGGCGGGAACGGCAATGCCGGTGTAGCAAACTTTGTTAACCGTACCCGAGGAGCCATTGGGTATGTAGAGTATGCGTTTGCTAAGCAAAATGATCTCGCCTATACACAAATGCAATCTAAAGATGGCAAGTTTCTAAACCCAGGCATGGACACTTTCCAATCTGCAGCTGCCAATGCTGATTGGGATAATGCTCCGGGTTACCACTTATTGTTAAACGACCAACCGGGTGCAAACTCATGGCCAATGACAGCAGCGACGTTTATTCTTATGCATAAAGAGCAGGCGGATGCGAACAAAGCGAAAGAAATCGTGAAATTCTTTGAATGGAGCTATAAACAAGGTCAACTTGCAGAAGAGTTGGATTACATCCCAATGCCAAATAAAGTCGTTAACATGGTTAATGAGACTTGGAAAGAGGGTTTGAAATCTAACGGTCACACGATTATTCAATAATTAATCAAGTAGCCTGATAAGTAATATATTTATCAGGCTACTATATAAAATATTATGACTACTTTAGCTATTAAAAGTAAAGTGAACGGCGATTCGGTTTTTAATAAGCTGAGTTTTGCTAGTGCTTTATTAATTTTTGTAACTTTAATTGGTATTTTATTATCTCTTATTGAAGGTGGTTGGCCAGCCTTTAAGGAATTTGGTCCAGGCTTCATTTTTAGAGATATTTGGGATCCCATTAACGGTCAATTTGGCGCTGCCTCAGCAATTTATGGCACGCTGGTTACTTCTTTCATCGCTATTGTTATTGCTGCACCGATTGCGTTAGGTACGGCTGTATTCCTTGCTGAGTTAGCTCCTAAATGGTTGAGTCAACCAGTAAGTAAAGCCATTGAACTGCTTGCTGCTGTACCAAGTATCATCTACGGCATGTGGGGACTGTTTGTCTTCGTTCCTTGGTTTTCTGAAGGTTTCCAAATGTGGGCCGGTGTGCATTTGGTCGATATCCCTTTGGTAGGTGGTTGGTTTAATGGTCCGCCGATTGGGATAGGCTTATTGGCGGCGGGGATCATCTTGTCATTTATGATTCTGCCTATCATGACTTCTTTAACGCGTGACGCATTGAAATCCATTCCGGATGTCCTCCGTGAAGCAGCATATGGAACGGGAGCGACACCATTTGAAGTCATCACCAAGGTGCTTATCCCTAAAGTTAAGAATGCAACAGTGAGTGCTGGCATTTTAGGTCTCGGTCGCGCTCTCGGTGAAACCATGGCTGTCGCCTTTGTTATTGGTGGTGCGAGCCGTATTGAATTTTCATTCTTTATGCCAGCAAGCTCCATTTCTTCGACGATTGCTCAGCAATTTAACGAGGCAACAGATCCAATCCATATCGCATCGTTAATTGGTCTGGGAGTGGTGTTGTTTCTTATCACTTTCTTTGTGATGGGTTTTGCTCGTCGTTTGTTAAGGAAGTCATCATGAATAGCAGAAAATTAAAGAACTTTAGCTTTCTAACATTTTGCACTTTGTCGGCAGCGTTCGGTGTCTTCGTTCTCGCGAGCATCTTATACACCTTGATTGGTGAAGGAATAAAGGGCTTGAGCTTCGCTATCTTCACCGAGTTAACGCCTGGTCCGGGCAGTGAAGGTGGCTTAAAAAATGCCATTGTGGGGAGCTTAATGCTGACTGGCTTGGGCATTCTGATTGCTGCACCGATTGGGGTTCTTGCGGGCACGTGGTTGGCAGAAGCTGATAAAGAAAACACAGTGGCCGAATCGCTGCGCTTTCTTAACGGTATGTTAATGAGTGCTCCCTCTATCTTGGTCGGGTTGTTTGTCTACGCCATGATTGTGGTACCGACAGGCGGTTATTCTGGATGGGCAGGTGCCATCGCATTAGCCGTTCTCGCACTACCAGTGATCGTTGCTTCAACGGAAGAGATGCTACGTTTGGTTCCGCCAACGTTGAAAGAAGCGGGAAGCGGTGTAGGGGCGCCTAAATGGCGAGTGATCACCCAACTTAGTTACCGCGCCGCAGCTCCGGGGATTATCACTGCCATTCTTTTATCCATCGCTCGTATTTCTGGGGAGACGGCACCGCTTTTGTTTACTGCGTTAAACAGTAGCTTTATGACGACCGACATGAGCAAACCGATGGCAAACTTACCAGTGACGATATACCAATTTGCTATGAGCCCTTACAGCTCATGGCAAGAGCTGGCATGGGCTGGCGCATTGATTATCACCAGTTTTATTTTGATTGTTAACGTACTGGCGACGTCGTTGCCGCAATTATTAAAAGCGAGAAGAGCATGAACACGGCAACATTAAATCCAGTCAGAGCAAGCATGAATGAATCCACTATGAATACTTTGGTACACAGTGTTAGCGCCAACGATGTCTCAGCAAGTTTGACTCATCGTATGGACATTCAAAACTTAAATTTTTACTACAACAAAGGCTCTGATGCAGCGTTGAAATCCGTATCAATGCCAATCTATAAAAACCGAGTGACGGCACTGATTGGTCCATCGGGCTGCGGTAAGTCTACACTGCTTCGTACGTTAAATCGTATATATGACTTGTATGGGCATCAGTACGCTGAAGGCGAAATCTTACTTGATGGTGAGAGCATCTTTAGCAATACGGACGTCAATGAACTGCGTTCCAAAGTGGGCATGGTTTTCCAAAAACCAACGCCATTTCCCATGTCGATATACGAAAACATGGCATTTGGATTGAAGATACAAGGTGCATTTAGCAAAGCCGAAGTTAGAGAGCGTGTCGAGTCTGCACTAAAGCGTGCGCACTTGTGGGAAGAGGTGAAAGATAAGCTAGATGCAGATGCGAATGGTTTATCAGGTGGTCAGCAGCAGCGTTTATGTATTGCTCGAACGATTGCGCTAGAGCCAGAGGTTATTTTAATGGATGAGCCGACTTCCGCGCTGGATCCTATTGCCACCGCCGCCATTGAAACTCTGATAACAGAGCTGCGTGAGAAGTACACCATTGTTATCGTAACGCACAACATGCAGCAAGCAATGCGCATCTCCGATTACACGGGTTTTATGTATCTAGGAAAGCTCGAAGAATTCGGTAAGACTGAAAACATTTTCCATCACCCAGACAACGACCGTACTAAACGTTATATCTCAGGGGACTTTGGATAACGAATAACAACAATAGCGCTGATTAGTCAGCTCGTTTTAGGCACGGTTTCGCGAGGATCGTGCCTATTTTTTTATGCCCTGACACTCTAGAATTAAGGTCATCTCAAACAATGTCATCTCAAACAATTAAGAACGCAGTATGTACAAAAACAAAGTGGTGGTTATTACAGGCGGCAGCCAAGGTATTGGTAAGTATCTCGCGCAGGCTTATTTAGACCAACAAGCGAAGGTCATTGTGTTTGATATTGCCGTAAACCAAAATCCGAGCGTCGAGTTTTATCACGTCGATCTAGGGCAGCCTACGCAGATTGAGCTCGCTTTTGATGAGATCCAACGTGCACACGGTAAGGTTGATATTCTTATCAACAACGGTGCAATCGCTAACTTTAACAAACCAGTTGAACAACTGACTTTTGAAGAATTCTCTCGAGTCATTGATGTCAATCTCAAAGGGGCGTTTGCGTGTTCACGTCGATTTATTGCATTAAACCGTGCTCAATCTTTTGGAAGAATTGTCAACATTGCCTCGACACGTTGGAATCAAAATGAAGCTGGTTGGGATGCGTATGGTGCATCTAAAGGAGGCTTAGTTTCGATGACTCAATCCATGGCGATTTCTCTGTCTGATACTCCCATTACCGTTAATGCTGTAAGCCCTGGTTGGATACAAGTTGAAGGGTATGAAGATTTAGATAGCTTTGACCATCAGCAGCATCCATCGGGTCGAGTAGGTAAGGCAAAAGATATTGTAAATGCGTGTTTGTTCTTAACTCATCCAGAGAATGACTTTATTAATGGACACAACTTGGTTGTCGATGGTGGAATGAGCAAGAAAATGATCTATCAAGACAGTTTGATTGATTAAGCTTACTTTCTTGGGTACAGAAGTGCTCTTCAGTAGAGTACTTCTTATTATTTTATCGGTAGTCGTTTACTTTCCTCTTTATTCTCCTCCCTGTTTTTTGGGTACATTCATTTTCACCGTTTGAAATAGGCATTTAAAAAACTCTTTGCGCAAAAGATGCCGAATGATAATTCCTCTGCTTCGATACACTCTAAAACCAGTGGCGACGATATCTATTTTTCATGCTTCGGGTTAGGACTCATATATTAAAAAACAGTGACATACTTTTTAAAAAGGCGATGGGTTGGGGAAATTATCACCGAAATTGTGATATTGCCCTTAAAACTATATAGGAAATTTCTGAGTTTGTAGTAATGCTCTGTTTTAAATGGATTTATGAACTAACTTTGATATTGACGTCTTGTTAGTTAAAGCTAGGTATAACGATGAAATGGATTTTATTGCTTGTGAGCCACATCTTGTTTGCAGTGGCGGGTTTTGCTGCGGGTATTTATGCACTGCCTATTCTTATCCAACCTGATTCACCAGATGTTTCGGTTGTGTCTAACTCTTCGGAAGGTGTTCTCTACCGTGGCATGTTCGAGCGAAATCGAACAGATAGTGACTTTCTTCATTGGGGAGAAGGGGATCTATGGGTCACTGAAGATACGATTGCTTTTCAAGGAGAATTGGCTCCTGGACCGGATTATAAGCTGTATCTCTCACCAACGTTTGTTGAAACCGAGGCGGATTTTAATCGCTTGAAGTCACAAATGGTGAAGGTGGGAGAGGTGAAAACATTTGACCGTTTTATGGTCACTCTTCCTCAAGATCTGCCCTTAGATAACTACACGTCAGTCATTGTTTGGTGTGAAACCTTTGGTGAATTTATTACGTCTGCACAGCTCAAATCTGTCGCAAAAATGAATCAGAGCTAATACCCAAACAATTTTAACTCATGTCGAATAATAACTGACAGAAACGTGACAAAAGGAGCGTTTCTGTCGCCAGTATCTCGACGCCTGTATTTTGACGGGGCGCTGTCCTGTCATAAATCAATAAATGATTAATATTTTGTATGAGTCGGAAAAGTATTGTGCCAGTGATTCAACGTTATCTCGCTTTATTCTTTTTGATGTTTTTAGTTTCCGCCCAAGCGATGGCCGCGGGGGAAATTGAAATATCGTTTAGTCCCACATCAGGAACTGCTTATGAAAATGGGGAAGTAATCAGTTATTCCATTGATGTGAAAAATACAACAGCGAATACTATTAGTAATGTTGCTGTAACGAATAAGATATGGGAAGTCATGTCTGGTTCGAATAAAGCATTTAGCCGCTTAACAATCTCTGATTCTCATACATTAGGTTCGAGCCCAGGCACTTACACCGCAAGTAACAGTAACCTCGATGTGAATGGGGCTAGCCTACTCCCTTTTGGACGGGTTACTTACCAAATTGAAGCGACCGTTGCGGATGACGCCGCTGAGGATATTGTCTTAGGCAACACCGAGGTAAAAGGTACCGTTTCCGGCACAGAAACGACGTTTACCAATACATCAACGATTACGTTTACTCCTGCGGATTACGACTACACGTTAGAAGCTTCCGTTCAGCCGGCTGAATACCAAGTGGGGAGTAAGCTAACTTATAAGCTGATTGCGACCAACAGAGGCTCTGTTACCGTTAAAGGCTTAGATATCGAGCAAGCGTTCGAGACGCTGACGGCTCAAAAACAAGATGGCTCAACAGGTGCAGCTTTCAGTGATGTTCATATCAGTGCTAAAGCCTCGTCCGGCAGCAAAACGGGTACTTTTGCTACTTCTGGTGATTTGTCGGTTAAAGACGCTGAGCTCTCTGTTGGTGGTCACGTCACCTACACCATCAAAGCGACCGTTGTTGATGACCTTGTTGGCGACATTGTCACCAAAGCGACATCAACGACTCGTGCTGGCACTGTTAACAGTAGTGAACTTACAACGCCTCCGGCAGATCCAGATATCGCTCTGGCGCATACTTTACAGTCGACATCTCCTTACCTAATTAACGGTGAGGTTGATTTTCAAATCAAAGTCACCAACAACGGCGGAGCGATTGCTCACAATTATCATGTAAAACAGAATATTAAAGATTTGGTTAGCCCAAATGGTCTAGCTAATGATCGTACTTCTTCCTACAACAATACGGATGTGGACGGAAATCCTTTTGATGCTTGGGACATCACGGTATCAAACATTGGTGGAAAGTCAGATTCATCTTATGCGGGCAGTACGCAAACGAACGTTGACTTCAATGATATCGTTTCGATTTATCCAGGAGAGTCGATTACCTACCAAGTTAAAGCAACGTTAACCCCTGTTACCATTGGATCTCTGCAAGGTTTCACTGCGTCAGTGACGGATCAAGCTGACACCCTAGTTAAGAGTTCAAGTATTTCAGACACGGTAAATGCAGAGAAAGTACTGAGTGTTGCAGATTCCGACATTTCAATCACCAAAACGACCTCGGCGTCAGAGTATGTGCCAGGTGGTGAGATTGAATACGAAATCACGGTTACCAATGGCTCTTCCAAGTATTTTGCCAATAACCTTTTGGTCCAAGATAACCTGACTTGTGTGGTGACTGAACAAGCAGGCGGCGCGGGCGATGGTCAAGCTTTTGAAAAGTGGAAAGTGGATGTTATTTCAGGTGAGGATTCCATTGGTTCGGACCCTGGTTCGTTTAGTTATGGTACTTGGACGTCAAGCCCGCTTTCACTGACACCGGATATCGCGCCGGGCAAAACGATCAAATACAAGCTAACGGCAAAAACGAGTGATACGAGTACCGGTCTTATTTTGGATGACAGTGCAAGCTGTGCCAATGATAACGTGACGGAAGAAGGATCTGGTGTACAAACGCCGGACGATAATTTACGTGCGAGCAAAGATGTCGACAGTCGTTTCTACTCTTCCGGTCAGGCTCTGACTTACACCATCACAGTAACTAATGATGGTGATGGTTTCGCTAACCAAGTTCAGGTTTTGGATGACCTTAAGTCAGTCAAAACTCAAGATATTCATGGTAGTGAGATCGCCGCGTATACGGGCTGGACTATTACCGCACAGGCTTTCAAAGACGACGGAAGTACTGCAACCGCAAGTGACACCGGCATTGCTGGTGAGGTGAAGTTCCCGGATAACCTAAATGTGATTGCGACGCTTCAGCCTCACTCTTACATCGAATACACCATTGTTGCTGAAACCAATCCGCTCGCAAATGGACATATCTCTAACCAAGTGACTGTGGATGGCTCGGTTTATGCCGACCGTGGCTCTGACCCGCGTGACTTTGTGATTCAGTTAAACAAGCGAGTAAAAACAAACACAGATTCAAGCTTCCATGGTGAGCAGACGGCTTACTCAAAATTAGACAACGAAGTGACGTACCAAATCAGTCTAAAGAACGCGAAAGAGAATGGCTACGCGACTGACGTTGAAGTAAAAGATCTATTGTCGACGATTAAAGCTGGCGTCCTTGAGCCAGATGGCATGACGAAACCAGTGTTTAAGTCTTGGCAAATTAGTGCAGAGATTATTTCGGATGACCCTCGCTTAGATGGAAACGCTACATATACCGATGTTGGTACGTTCGCTGACAACACGGACTTAAATACTAAAGTGCAGATTCCACCGAACGTGGAAGTGCTATACACCATTGTGGCTCAAATCGATCGTGATACGCCTGATGAAATCCTCTTTACTCGCTTTAACAACACTGCGGATGTCAAAACGCCAGATTCAGGCATTCAATCTTCCGTGGTTGATACGGTTACCGTGTATCCACATGATCCAAAAATCATTGTTGTGAAGACAACTCCAGATGATGATTTTATTCCAGGAAAAGAGGTATCTTTCAAAATAACGGTAAGAAACAGAGGGCTTGGTTATGCAGACGAAGTTCGTGTATTTGATGATATCAAAGCTCTTAATGCCTTTTCTACCTGGAGTTATACCTCTGAAACTGACTCAAACAATTCGCCTTATAAAACAGGCAGCTATGCAGGGGACCCAAGTGGTTACCAAACGGATGAAAATCTTGATGCCCGAGTCGATATTGACCCCAATGTAAGTGGAGTTGATGGCTCTGTAACATTCGTTGTAACTGGTGTCGTTAAGAACGATTACAAGGAGAGTGAAATCTCTAACACGGCTGAAACCTACGATCCTTCGACCAATTTGAATCAGTCATCTTCTGCTGAAATCGGTCATGTATCTGGGGATTCATTAAACGTTTCGATTCTTAAAACAGCCAATAAAGTTCGCTTTATTCCTGGTGAGGACGTGATTTATGAAATCCGTGTCAAAAACAATGGTTCAACTACAGAACATGGACTCAAAGTCTACGACTATCTGAATGATATCAAATCAGTTCTAGCGAACGACAAAGACAATCAGTTCCAAGATTTTCCTGACCAAAACCCGTTTGAATACTGGCAGTTTAAGACTGGTTCAGATTTCGAGCCTGCCACTAACGATGATTTTATCTACCCACCGGGTGGTAAAGGCGCGACAATGAGCCTAGACCCTGGAGAGATTCGAACTTTTCAGATCAAAGCACGCGTCAAAGATAACGTTGTTGGCTCACTGGATGGAACCACTCTCAACAACAAGATTGAAAATGATGCCTACGTGTATCGTTATGTCGGCAACGACGAAGATTCACACGTTTCTCACCACGAAATGGAGCGCGCTTACAATGGCGGTGACGTGGTCAGAAAGCTGCTGGTTAACGGTAAAGAATCAAACTTCTACTCGCCGGGTGATACTTTAACCTATCAAGTGACCGTTTCTTCTCAAACGGGCTATGTGAATGATCATTCAGTTCAAGAAGATATTGATAGTGTTAAGACTCAGCTACTTGATGGTAGCAAAGATACGCCATATGCGTCTGGCTATACCGTTGATGTAAGTAAGCAAGATAGCAAAGGTGGTAAAGGAACCACCGATGGTACTTTGGATGGCACCGTTGCAGATAACCAGAACATCGATACAACGATTGATGTGGCTGGTGGTGATTCGGTGACTTTTGAAGTGGAAGGTGTTGTTCGTGAGGACGCCGTAGGCACGATTACTATCGGTGGTATCACAGTTGTTCCAAATGGCTACCATCTTTCATTTAGTAAAACGGTCGATCAATCCAGTTATGAGCCAGGGAAGCCATTGGTTTACCGATTAACCATTGAAAACGATGGTAAAGGTAACGCCTATAACATCCCAGTGATTGATGAATTGTCGGGTATCACGGTTGATCTCGTCGATGGTAAAAATGAAAAAGCCTTTGATTCTGGTTGGACGGTAGCGCCACGTATTGTGAGTGGCAGTGATAAAGCGATCCTCGATTTAGATAGCAGTATCGCGAATAACAAAGACATCAATACCCATGCCTCCATCCCGACGGGTACAAAGATTGAGTATGTAGTTACTGCAACCGTCAATAAAAATGCGGTGGGTAAGATCCTAAACCTATTGACCGTCGACGGCGATACCGTGAGTGCAGAGACTAAGGCATCTGCCGAGAAATACGATTTCTCTAAACACGTCGTAAAACTCTATGACCAAGATGGCACCACCGAATTGACAGGTGGATACACGCCTGGTGGTTACATCGAATACGAAATCTTATTGAAGAACTTAAACAACGTTCACATCAATCAGATGCCAATCAAAGATGAAATCAGCAAAATTCAAACGGATTACTTTGGCGGTGTGAAAGGTCGTGCGTTTGACTCATGGACGATTACTCCGAGTGTGGACGCGAGTACGATCAGTGATGCGGGTAAAGTCAGTAACAACACGGACATCAATACTAACTTCAACCTCGCGGCAAATGAGTTTGTAACCGGCGGTACGTTTGTTAAGTACACCATTAAGGCGAAGATTAGTGAGCAAGCCGTAGGGCAAATTCTCAACGTAGCCGTCGTTGATAACAGCCATAACTTGCCATCAGAGCCAGTGAACATGCTGCCAGCAAATATCTCTAAAACGCATAAAGCGTATACGGATACAACGTTTGCTACGCATAAAACCACTTACAATCACACAACGAGTAGCGAGAAGATCGTTTACCACTTGCGTATCGAGAACAAGGGTAAAGGTCTGGAGTACAACAAATCTCTCGAAGAGTTTTTCTCGAAAGTCAAAGTTCGTACTGCACAGAATGCGGATGGTGAAGCAGACTCACAGACGCTACCAGCATTCGATCAATATGGTTGGACTGTGAAGGCAACGACTTCTGGAGAAGCAACGACGCTGATCGATGGGTATGTAGGCGGTGCTGATGTCGATATTGATATCGCCAAGCTGTCTATTGCTCCAGGTGGTTGGATTGACTTTGTTATGGAGTCGCAAATTCGTCAAGACGCACTTGACCAAATCGTAGTGAAGCCGAAATACAATGGCTCTAACTTCAGTGCAGCGACGGTTACTCCGGAAGGCAGCAACCTTGCCGTGAGCAAAGAAATTGTGTCTATTGCAGGTAAATCTTACACATCGGGCGATACTTACAAGCCTAACGATGAGGTGATTTACAAGTTTACTGTTACTAATACAGAGCCTGTTTGGCGTGACCAGACGGTAATCCAAGACATCGTGTCTGGCGTTCGTGTTGAAGTCGTAGGTGGAACCACGAAGTCGGCATTCTCAGAGACATCAATCTCTCATATCTTTACCTCTACAGGTACCTCGGGAACGCAGGATACCTACATTGAAACTTATGATGCATCCGATAACTTGGACCTGTTAGTTGATATCGCTCCCGAAGAAGTCATAGAGTTTACTGTGAAAGGAAAAGTTCGTCCTGACGCGTTAGGAGACATTGATGGCAACACCGGGCGAGCAGGCAATCAAAGCGATACCACAGATGTGATTCCACCAGTGGCTCCTGTATTGAGCTTTGAAAAGTCGGTACTGAGTACGACGGCTGACAGCAGCACTTGTACCTTCCCATCGACCTCGGGCTCTGGATGTCATTACAACCCGAATGGTCAAGTGCAATACCAAGTCAGTGTTACTAATACCGGTGAGAGTATTGCTAACGATGCCACAATCGTGGATGAACTGAACACAATTAACACATCCGATGGCAAGCCAGCATTCCAAGATTACAGTGTTGCCATTATCAGTGCTCCAGATGCGGATAGATTCTCTATCACTGGTGATTATCAAGGTACAGTGCCACTTAATGCGGCATTTGATTTGATGCCGGGAGATACCGTGGTATTCGAAGTTGATGGTACGGTAGCTGCAGACGCAATAGGCACTATCACTAACATCGCCAAGGTGAATGGTGACGATAGTAACCCCGTTGTTCTTGACCCAGGCACGTCGAGCCTAATCGCGCAAAAATCTACAGATACACCGACCTACACGCCTGGTTCAGAAGTTCGTTATCAAATGCGTATTCGAAACCAAACATCGAATAACGAGAAGATTGATATTCGAGATGCTATTAGCAGTTACAAGGTAAAAGTGGCTGACGGTTCAGAGCAGGTAGCATTAAAAGATTGGACAGTCAGCGCTCGTGTGATTTCTGATGGCAACCCGTCATATACGGATATTACTAACCTCAATAGCATTGCCGCGAATAGCGACATTGATGTCACAGTACAAATGGGCGGTAAAGCGACTGACGATACTTACACTGAGATTTTAATTGAGGTTGTAGGGCATGTTCGTGATGACGCAGTTGGTGAGTTTACCAACCAACTACAAGGTAAGTTGAACTCGGGGTCGACCTTTTTCACTTATAACCTAAAAGAGAAGGTGATTGTCCCAGAACCGGGCAGCTTGACAGTAACGAAAGTCACGTCGACTACGCCAGCTATCTACCACCCTGGTGACACCATTGGTTATGACATCGAAGTCAAAAATACCGGTGATGGTTACGCAACGGATGTCCTGATCGCTGATCTTTGGAAAAATATTCGTGCCGATAAAGCTGGCTCTACATTACCAGTGCGCGCGTTTGATGCTTGGTCTGCTACCTCAATCAATGTTGTGGGCACTAACCCAAATCTGACGCAACAGATTGCTGGCTCGGAGATTACAGGCGATAAAGGCGAAGGCTATCAAGTTCGTTACAACATTCACCCTGACCATACGGTTCAATTGCATGTTGAAGGTGTCGTAAAAGCGGACCTTGTTGGCGACATTACTAACCTGGTGGAAGTGAGTGATTCAAGCGGCTCCCAAACAGCTGAAGCAACTTATGTTGCTGCGACGGCAGATCTTTCTGTCGATAAAACGGTTGATAAGAACCAGTATGAATCTGGCGATACACTGACTTATACAATCAAAATTGAAAACACGACCGCGAACTGGGCGAATGACGTTCAAGTTAAAGACCTTGTAAACGACATCACCTCTACCAACATTACTGGTGCAACGGTGAAAGCGTTTGAGTCTGGCACTATCTTCTTTAATGCAGCTTCGCAAACTGGTGATACAAAGTTCCCATCAGCGACAGGGGAGTTCTTGGACGGTAGTTTGGATATTGGTCCAAATGACGTTGTGACTCTGACCGTAGAAGGGGAGCTAGATCCGGAAGTTGTCGGGGATGTCACTAACAAGGTCGAAGTGACTTATAACGGCACGACCAAGACTGCTGAAGCGACCAGTACAGCAAAAATCCCAGATTTAACCTTCACAAAAGAACCGATGGTTGAGTTCTATAGTCCGAACCAAGCAGCTGGCTACATCTTGAAGATCGTTAACCAAGATAATAGCTACGCCAATGACATCAACCTGAAAGATGAGATTGGCGCATTGACAGTAACGACGGTAGATGGCTCGACCAATCAAGCCTTCTTGCAATGGGCAGTGCAATACGTCTCGGGCAGTTCATTAACAACGGTGGATGCAAACTCTCTAGTCGTGGACAAGGACATTGACTACAACATCGACCTTGCGCCAAATGACACCATCACACTGTACGTGATTGGTCTCGTCAATGCTGAGGCTACAGGAGATATCGTTAACCAAGCGACCTTGAACCATAACAGCAAAGACGTTACTGCGACTGCGACGCTGAAACCTCGCCCGGGTGACATCGTTCTGGAGAAAACCACTGATGAGCGTTACTACCAGCCGGGTGAGTTCTCTACTTTCCGCGTCAAAGTGACCAACAACGGTTCAGGCTTTGCGTCAGATGTCAAAGTGGAAGACTTCATTTCTGCTCTGGAAGTGGAGACATCGGGCGGCGCTATGGCACCAGCATTCAAAGACTGGACAATCGTGACTACGAAGGGCGACCCTCGCACCAATATCGAGAAGGTCCCAGGACCAAATGATGATATCTCTACCAATATTGATATTGCGCCAGGTGATACGGTGGAGTTTGCCATTACGGGTACGGTCAATGTCAGTGCGGTCGCAAACGTTGTAAACACTGCCACAGCAGAGTTTAGCGGTGCAACGATTGATGCTACGGCAACTTTGGAAACCTTACCTGAGGAAGTATGGATAGAGAAAACGGTGGAATCACCTATCTACATTCCGGGTGAGGATGCGGTATTCCACGTTCGTGTATACAACGGTACTGATGGCTTTGATAACGACATCAAACTCGATGACATTCTGTCGGGTATCAGAACGACTAACGTGAATGGTGTCAGTGATCGCGCGTTTATCAGTTGGACAATTAAAACCACTAGCAAAGACACTCGTACGACGATTACGCCAATGCCGGTAGATGATCGAGACATTCGTTCGGTTATTGATATCGCACCACATGACATCGTTGAATTCACAATTACCGCGAAAACGAATCCGTTGGCAGCAAGTGACATTACCAACATTGCCACTGCGGATTTGAATGGCACCACGCAGCAATCGAGCGCGACGATTCAACCGCAGTCTCAGGGTATTTCTATCGAGAAGACCACCGACAGTGAGTACTACATTCCGGGTAAAGAAGCGACTTTCCGTGTCAAAGTGAAGAACGAAGGTACGGTGCCAGCAACAGACGTTGAGGTGAAAGATGCCATCAGCGATCTTGACGTAGTGCGCCTTGATGGCACCACCGTTAAAGCCTTCGACTCTTGGCGTATTGATGTGAATAAGAGCAATCCAGAAACAGACATCACTAACATTCCGGGAGTGAACGCAGACATTGACTCAATGCTGACGATTGCTGCGAATGATGAAGTTGAGTTTGTGATTACAGGGCTTGTTAATCAATATGCGACGGGTGAGATTGAAAACACCGCAAATGCCACATTCCGCGGTGATACTCAAGAAGCGAGTGCAACGCTGCTATCGATGCCAGAGTCCGTCAAGCTTGAGAAAACCGTTGACGAGGAATATTACCGTCCGGGCGAAAATGCAACTTACCATGTCGTGCTGAGTAACGAATCTGGCTCATTCACCGAAGAGATTGTACTTAAAGACCTGCTCTCTGAATTGAAGGTGAATACGATTCATGACACCGAAGCCGCTGCATTCACCAGTTGGAGAATGACAAGTTCATACAGTGATGATCGAACCATCGTGTTGCCAAAAATCCAAGGTGATAACATGGATATCAATAGTCGTGTAGTGCTTGCTCCAAACGACAAACTGGAAATCGAAATCACAGGTGTCGTGAACGTGGATGCCATGGGGGAAATTACCAACCATGCGTATGCGTACGATAAAACAGAGAGTGATGTGCTTGCTGACGATTTCGTTACGATTAAGCCACAGCCGATCATCCTAGCCGTCACCAAGGTTGCGGATAAAACCGAATACACCAATGATGACGATGAAATCGCCTTTACCATGACGGCAACCAACCGTGGTTCTGCTGATGCTGACAACGTTAACTTGTTGGATGAAATCGATAAGTTGATTGGCAGCAATGGAAATGCGTTATTTACCTCGTGGACGGCGACCATCACCGAGCTTAAATCTGGTGCTGTGGTATCGGTTGACTCAGATAATAACGTTGACTCAAACCACACCATGAAAGCCTACCAAGGTAACGAGTATCAAATTGTGGTGGCAGGCGAGATCAATCAGGGTATTGATGACAACTTCACCAACGTTTTCACTGCGACCGCGCCGACGGGCGAAGTTGCGACCGCCAATGTCACTATCAAAGTGAAGAAACAAGCTTACAACGAAGGCATGCTGACCGTAACTAAGGTTGCGAGTAAGTCAGAAGCGAGTGTAGGTGAAGTGGTGGAGTACGAAGTAACCATCACTAACGAAGATAAAGAAAACCCATTCACGGGTGTGCGTTTGGTGGACCGTTACCCAGGTGGCTTTGCTTATATCCCAGATTCTACTGAGATGGTGAATAGCGGTCCTGATGGTGTATTTGACACTTCAGATGATATTCAAATTTCAGTGGACCCGACCAAAACCAATCAGCTGATCTTTGACGTTGGTGACATGAATATTTACGGCAAAGGCGATTCTAAAACGGCTGATTCTGTTCGTATTCGTTACCTAATGCGGGTCAGTGTCGGTGCCACCTTTGGTGTCTATACCAACACTGCATGGGCAGAAGCGCCACCAGCAGAGAGCTTCTCTGCTCAGAGTGCGACCACAAGCTATGTCGTGAAATCTAATCTAGCCAGTGCAACGGTGGAAGTGATGCCAGATAAGGTATTCGACACCGCTTCGATCATCGGCAAGGTGTTTGAGGATCACAATGGTGACGGCTTCCAAGCAGATGCGACAGCGGATGATATTTATATCGATGTCGATTTAACCGCAGGTGACTACATTCCCGGTTCAACCTTCATTACGCAAGATGGTGTTGAAACGCAGCTTAAAGACGTTCAAGTCACGCAACAAGGTCAAGGTGTGCTGATGTCGAGCATCGACAAAGGCTACGAAGTGGATGAGTTATACGGCTTGTCACGCAATCGAACGCTTGAGCACAGCAACAAAGTGGCATTCCAATTCAAGACTCGAACTCGCCAAGGCTTCCCATTCAAGGTGACCACGGATAACGGCACGTATATCGAGTTCGACAAGCAAGGTAATGCGATTACCAAGCACAAAGGAGACAAGAAAAAAGGTCTGTCAGCAGAGAACATTGATGTAGTGAGAAACCTCTACCGAGATGGTGATGCGTATTTATGGGAAATCATCGTAGAGAACAAAGGGCTATACGAAGATGGCATTCCAGGCGTTCGATTACTGACCGTCGAAGGCATCATTATCGAGACAGACCAATATGGTCGATACCACGTTCCAGATCAGTGGGTGTTGAATAAGAAAGGTAAGCAGTTCTTGGTCAAAGTTGACACAGACTCGCTACCAACAGGCATGAAGGTGATCAGTGAGAACCCGAAAGTACGCCGAATTACACCAAACAAGCTGACGAAATTTAACTTCAGTATTCAAAGCAGTGGGGATGATTAACCGTTCGAAGAACAGACGCTGGCTGGGTGCGTCCCAGCCGACAATTCAAACGGTTAAGCAGGATTATTATGATTAGATTGAGACCATCAAAACTGACAATGTGCATCGCGGCTGGTTTGCCGATACTTTCCTACGCGAAAGACACCAGCCAATTGGAAAAACTTGACAGTGACTCTCTGGGTATTGAAGTTAAAGCTCACGAACAAACAGATAACTCGCGCATCTACTTAGATCAAGGTGCGATTTGGGTAAGCCGCGACATTATGCGTTTTGACCCAGTGCTCGACCTGAGCATCAGCAGTGATGTGGAAGTGAAAGATGGCAAGCCATTACAAGAGATGAGCTTCGCTATTACGACCAACTTTAGCTACTACGTCGATCATTACCAACTTGAGGTGTTTCGGGGTGGAGACCGCGGTTTAGTGAACCCATTAGCCGTGGTAGAAGGACAGCAATTTGCTAATGACTTCAACATTGTTTGGGACGGCGCTACCACGCAAGACTACCAATTTGAATCGAACACACAGCTGTTGTTCCGCCTAAAAGCCTTCGATAAAGACGGCAATATGGACGTGACTACAGTAGGTGTGATTGACCTTGTTGAGCCTGATTCTGAAGTTGATATTGACAAGAATGACGGCGAAGAGGATCAAAGCCGCAAACTTGGTAAAGCCCAATTAATGCGTCACAACATTCCAACTTCTGCGGGTCTGGCAAGATTCATGGGTACAGGGTTAAAAGGTGTCGACAAAGTTGTGATTGGCGAAGATGAGTTCGATGTGGAAGAAGGTGAGCTATACGCAGAGCAATACCTACCAGCAGACGCTTATTTATTCCCAACTCGCGTGGTGTTCGACAATGGTGAAGAGCGCCGTTATCAGCTTTATGTGCGTATTCCAGATGAGTATTGGGTACAAGCGGGTCTTGCTGACTTCTACATTGGTAAAAACAAGGTCACCGGTAACTCAGCGGCATTGGCCGTCGACGACCAATACCAAGATGACATCTACAACCAAGGACGCTTAGCGTACTTTGGACAGGGTAAGTTTGGTGACAAACTCAGAATTACTACTCACTTTGATACCAAAGAGAGTGACGTTCGAGACATGTTTAAGCACCCGTTTGCCTCTGATTCATCCAGTGTATTCGACATTCTAGAAGACGACGATGAGATGTATTACGGCAACTACGGTGACAGTTCGAACATCTACAAAGTGGTCAACACCAAAGGTAAGGTTTATCTCAACGTCGAATACGATAAATCCAATGTGTTGTGGGGTAACTACAACACAGGAATTACGGGTACAGACAACAACGATTACAACCGTAGCTTATATGGTTTCAAAGGTGATTACCGTACTCGCTCAACCACCAAGTTTGGTGAAGATCGCCTGAACATCGTTGGTTTTGCGGCTGAATCGGACTCGCTCTTTGCTCACGATGAATTCTTAGGCACTGGTGGTTCGTTGTACTTCTTGCGTCATGGTGAAGTGGTTCCGGGCAGCGACAAGGTGATGGTGAAAGTTGTTGACCCTGATAGCAGCATTACGGTTCAGGAAATGCCACTGCAATCGGGACGAGACTATGAAATCGACCCGTATCAAGGTCGCATCATTCTAACCAGACCACTAAACAACATCATTTCTGACAACTTTGGTTCGGTTATCAACGACCAGCCTTCTTCTGGCTACGACAACTATCTTGCGGTGGATTATGAGTACGTGCCTCAAGGCACTGATGCGATAGATTCTATGACTGCTGGTGGTCGCGTGAAAGGTTGGGTGAACGATTACATCGGCGTCGGGGCAAACTACCAAACCGAAGAAAAAGACAATCAAGATTACGAAGCATACGGCACAGACTTAACCTTGCGTGCTTCAGAAGGCACCTATTTAAAAGCCGAATTCGGGCACAGTAAAGGTCGACAAACTGATTCTAACTACGTCTCTTTAGACGGAGGTTTAACTTTCACCCCAATTGGCAATAACGCAGAAGATCGCGAAGGTGATATCTACCAAGTGAAAGGGGTGATGAACCTATACGATCTCGCTCCGAACGTCTTTTCTGCAGTGGGTAACGACGTCAAAGCTTGGTACAAATCCAAAGATGCAGGCTACAGTTTTGCCAGCCAAGATGACGACTTAGAGCAAGAGTCATACGGTACCGAAATCCGTTTCCAAGCCACTGACCGAGTTGCAGTAAAGACGCGCTTTACCTCGGTTGAAGAACGTGAATCAGACGGTGATTTACGCACCGATACCCAACAAGCGGAATTGGAAACTCAAGTTAAGGTCACCAAACACATCAAGATCTCGGCGGCGGGTAAACAAGTTGAAGAGCTAAACAACCAAGATGAAAAAGGCAAAGGCACCTTAGCGGGTCTGCGTGCTGACTACATCTGGGATAGCGATAACAACGTTTATATCAAAGGTCAGAAAACCGTAGGTCAAACGGATGAATACGACGAGAACGACAGCGTCACTCTGGGTGGTGAAACCCGGATTCTAGAAGACTTTGTGGTAGGTGCTGAATACACCACTGGCGATCGTGGCGATGCCGCAGAAGCGAGTGTGACGTATGACGTAACCGAAGATTACAGTACGTATTTAACCTATGTAGATGACACATACGAAGGCAAAAACAATGTGATTGTTGGTCAGCGTGCAGACCTAACTTCTACGGTTGATTTCTACCAAGAAAACCAATTTGTTGATGAAAACAACGGCAAAGGTCGTATTGACTCGTTTGGCTTTGGTTACGACATGAACGACGACATCGACATGGGCATCGGCTACCAAAAAGGCGAAATCGAAGACGAACAGAAGATCACCACAGAGCGCCAAGCGGTGAGCGTTAGCACTTCGATTGATATCGATGACGTGCTGTTCAAGAACAAAGTGGAGTACCGTGTCGACAAGACCGATGATTCTGCAGACCCAGATAAGAAACGTATCGACCAATGGGTGACGACTAACCGTTACACGCATCACCTGACGGAAGAGTACACCTTATTTGGCAAGTTCAACTACTCGCGCTCTGAGAGTAAGTCGAGCGATAAAGTATTGGCTCGCTTTATTGAGTCGACGGCAGGACTGGCTTATCGCCCAATCTACAACGACCGTTTGAACTTGTTATCTCGCTACACCTATTTGGTGGATTTCGACCAGCTCAACCGCGATGTAGATTACAAAGATGAAGAGAGCCATATCATCGAAATTGAAGGTATCTATTCGTTGGATGCAAACTGGGATTTAGGCGCGAAATACGCATTCAAAGACAAACATGAAATCTTCACTCGTCAGTCAGGCGAAGACATTCCTGTCGATAGCAAAATTTCATTGTACGGCTTGAGTGCATCTTATCGTGTCATGAAAGATTGGGATGTTACCGGCGAGTACCATTGGAAGACGGACAGCGCCTACGATGAGCTAGAGCAGGGCGCATTGGTTTCCGTTAACAAACATTTGAGTGATAACTTCAAAGTCGGCGTGGGTTACAACTTCTCGGGCTTTGATGGCAACCTAGCGAATGATGACGATTACGACGCATCAGGCGTGTTCATTAACCTAGTTGGTAAGTTATAAGAGGGCGATATGAAAACGACGATTCGTTTGTTAAGTGGCATGATCGTAGGGGCAATATTGGCAGGTTGTTCGGCGGATGCGTATGTAAGCCAAGAGAACCGAGAAAAGTTTGCGGACGTGAATGTCTCCAAGTTTCTGATCAGTGAATGTTTGGCGCCGCAGCGCGAAATTCATATCGCGGTTGCCGAACATTTCGATTTCGATAAGTCCACCATTCGTGAAGCCGATGCGGCAAGTCTAGATGCGTTCATCCATGATATTCAAGGCTTGAGTGGGCGCATCACGATTGTTGGTCATACCGACTTTAAAGGCTCTGATGAGTACAATGAGAAGCTGTCTATGCGCCGTGCTGAATCGGTAGAAGCGTATCTTCAGCAACAACTCAACCCAAAGCAATACGATTGGGAAGTGAAGCACTTTGGTGAGTCGCAGCCGCTAGCGTTGGGTAAATCGGATCAAGCTCGCGCCGAAAACCGTCGTGCTTACGTTATGTTTGAAGAGGCGAAGAAATACGAAGAGATGCCTTTCTGTGAGCCGCCAAAACCAGAACGCAAGATCTACATGGCGATGACACCACACTTTGATTTCGATAAGTCGGAATTAAAACCGGAAGACCTTTCACAATTAGATGACTTCATCGCCAAACTGCAAGGTTTAGAAGGTAGCATTATGGTGGCTGGTCATACCGACCAAGTGGGCTCGCTCTCTTATAATGAACAACTGGCGGAGCGAAGAGCGCAAACCGTAGTGGCGTATCTCAAGACGAAACTCGATCCATCGCAGTTTGTGTGGGAGGTAAAAGCCTTTGGTGAGCTTCAACCTGTGATCAACGAAGAATCTCCAGAAGCCAATGCTTTAAACCGCCGTGCGTTTATCGTATTTAAAGAGAGCGAACTGGGGCAACCGACGGAATAATTTGGTAAGGTTGTCCTCTCGCAAGCTAGCTACCTGTTTTCATAGCGGTAGTTAGCATACAAAGGTCAACCTATCCAAACCAAACAGGGAGTCGGGTAATGGAGAAAGTGCAGTTAGTCGTCGATTTTCTTCTCACTCACAAAATTTTATTTTCCGCATTAATCCTGCTGTTCATCATTGTTCTGCGTCGTTTGATTCTGTCTCGAATTCGTGGCGACGATGCCTTCATTACGGAAGAACAACGCAGTTGGATGTCGAGAACCAAAAACGGTACGTTCGCTCTTACGCTGATCCTGTTGTTCATCTTATGGCAATCAGAAATCAGCGAGTTCGCCCTAAGCGTTACCGCGATTGCAGTAGCGATTGTTGTCGCATCTAAAGAGATTATTCTTTGTTTTACTGGTTCGATTCAACGAGCCAGTTCTCGTTCATTTCGCATTGGTGACTGGATTGAAGTCGGTAAGCTATGTGGCGAAGTGATTGAGCACAACATGATGGCGACAGTGATTCAAGAAATCGACCTGCATCATGGGCAATACCACTTCACAGGAAAAACCGCGACGTTGCCTAACAGCATGTTTTTCACCTACCCAGTGAAGAACCTCAACTTTATGAAGCGTTACGTTTACCATGACTTTTCTGTTGTGGTGAAAGACTTCGTCAACCTATACCCAATTTTGCCATTACTGACCGATAAGATTGACGAACATTGCAGTTACTTTGCTGATGTCGCGCATCGCTACAACGCGATGATTGAAAAACACGCCGGTGTCGATCTGCCGGGTGCAGAGCCGCATATCCATATCTCAAGCAACATCAATGGTGAGCAAATCGTGCATATCATGATTTTCTGTCCAACGGACAAAGCCAACCACTTAGAACACCTGATTCGCAAAGACTTTATGGAGCTGTATGAGCAACGATTCCCGATGAATCCGGAACACTGAGTTCTCGCTCAATAATCATCACCTCAATGTTAACCCTCACCAATCAAAGGTGAGGGTTATTTTTATTGCCCATTTGTCGTTACGACAAAATATCTTAATGGATCGGGGCGCATATAATCGTTAAATTACGCCCGCAATCTGTCCTCAGACAACTTCCGCTTGTTGCTCAAAATACACAATAAAAACATCAATTAAGACTACTCAGATAGTCCGTACCGTAATGGTTGGCTCCCCACGGGCTCGACGACATAACGGTAAAGGTTGCACGCATGGCTGTTTATTAAACCGCTGAATCTCTTCATAACATTACTATTAAGATGCTTCATGCAAACTGGCTTTAAAATCAAATTTTCGCCTTCTCAACGTCTATTCGCATTGATGGGGCAGTGGCAGTCAGCGTCGAAATCCTATTTAACGGATTTGGCGTCAATCGCATTGCTGCTGTTACCTTTGATTCTGTCTAATGCGTTGGCAGTTTTTTTTGGACACGTATTCCGTTTTACTGGCTTAGCGGATTTTTCCCAACTGCTGTTTCATGTATCAGATATCCTGATCAACTTATATCCAAGTGCATTCTGCGTGGTGGCGGGTTACTACCTTTCCCATAAAACCAACGTTTCGAGTGCCGTGTTCATCATCTATTCGTTGATCATGTTCTACTTGATCTCAATAGAGAATGGCAGTCTTTCACAGACTTACATGTTACCGAACAACCCATTGTTGGCGTTATTGAGCGCGACAATGACGTACGTTTACTGCAGCATTTTCAAGATACGTCTGTTAGAACCCCAAGCCCTCGACTTTTCATCACGACTGCTTAAGCACGTGGTGCACTTTTTCTTATTTGTGCTCATCGCGTTGGTGATATCCCATTTCACGGCGATCTTTATGGCGTTGTCAGGTGGCATGGTTCGTGAGCTCGGCGTAGACCCGCTGACATTCAAAGGTGGTTTGATCTATCAAACTGTGCTGGGTTTACTTGGCTCGATTGGCATCAATGGACACAACCTGTTGTTTGCGATTAAGCAGCAGATCTTTGCCGCAACCGAAGCCAATGTAATGGCGTGGCAGGCCGGAGAGGCGTCACTGAACGTGATTAGCCAAGGATTTTACGACGCATTTATGTCGATGGGCGGATCTGGCAACTCGATCAGTTTGCTTTTCTGTGTGCTGATGTTTGCTAAAGAGCGCAATCATTTGATGCTTGCTCTGGCAGCGATGCCTCTGGTGATCTTTAACATCAACGAGGTTTTGTTGTTTGGTTTGCCAATCATCTTCAACCCGATTTTGATCATTCCTTTTGTGCTCGTGCCGTTAGTGAGCTTTGTCATCACCTTTTTGTGCATTTCATCGGGGTTGGTACCGCCGGTAGAGAATATTGTGAACTGGATGACACCACCCTTGTTCAGTGGCTATATGGCGATGGGGAATCAAATAGAAGGTTCGATTCTTCAAGCCTTCATCATTGTATTGGGCATCTTCATCTATCGACCGTTCTATTTGGCGTACGCAGGAAAATACTCAGCACAGTTTCGTGCGAATACGGCTTATACCGGTATCGAAAGCTCGATATTTAAATCACTGCTAAGTAACGTAAAGGCGTCGAACAACTCCAGTATCAGTAAGTCGACGGCGCAGAAACGCTTAACCACGATTTTGCGTGAAGGTGAGTTAGTGATGTTCTATCAAAAGCTCCAGTCGACCAAAAACGTCAGTGAGTTTTCTTATGAAGCGCTACTTCGTTACATCGATAAAGATGGCACGTTATGCCCGCCGACGTTTGTGAGTGATTTTCAAATGCTCAACTCGATGCCATTGCTGGATAAGTTGGTGATAGAGAAAGTCTTGGCAGACATGCAGAAAATGCACTTATCGAAAGATCGTCGTATTGCCATCAACATCGCGGTGGCGACGATAGAACAAGAAGAGTTTGTGCCGCATTTGCTTTCGCGTTTAGCCCATTACGGTATTTCTCCTGAGTGGTTGGAAATTGAAATCACAGAAGAAGCGATTCTCAGCAATAAGGTTTTTTTGATCAAAACAATGGAAGCGCTTCAGGCACAGGGTATTCGTATTGCAATGGATGATTTTGGTACAGGCTATGCGTCGTTTCCACACCTGCTGAAATACCCATTCGACAAGATCAAACTAGACCGTTCACTTTTGTTGGATGCAAACAATCAAAAGGGCAAAGATCTCTACAAGTTGGTTGCGAAACTGGGTCACATCACCCATTGTGAAGTCGTGGCAGAAGGGGTGGAGACGCAAGCGGAATATGACTTTGTTAAACGCTGCGGCGTGGACAAAGTGCAAGGTTATTTCTTTGCTCGTCCATCGCCTTTATTAGACATTCTTGGTGAACAGCAAGAAAAACCATTTCTATCGTCACAATTACAAAGTCGAGTGGAAATATAGACTTGCTGGCGCTAATGTGCGCCTCCTTGCTTAAATAGCAGGCGAATTAACGAACGACGTTGACCTTAGAAGCAACGCGTTTCTATCAAACGAAAGAGTACCGAGGGGCTTAAAAGGTGCTCTTTCTGTTTGGTCGATTACAACAAGTTGGCTGTGGCTACCCTTGTTGAGTGACTATTCGCAACGTTGAACGATCAACGCTTTGTTACTCGAATGATACCGTCCTCGACGTGTTTGTCGAAACTCTCCCTCATTGCGAAACAAATTAAATGGATTTAATTGCGGCGAATTTCTTGAGCGGCTCTTTGAGTCGTACTTTGATGGATTAACTGAGCCAAATGAACAATCGATACATTAATCGGCTTTTTACTGTAATTTCTTCCAACTTATACATTAATGGTTTGTGTAACGTCTTAGTGATGTTGCTGCCTGTTTCATTGATTTCTGCATTCAGTACATTGTTAAGCAATCTACTGATGATCGCAGGCTATGAACAACTTGGTATGACTGTTGGGGCAGCAAGCGCCATTATTTGGAAGCTATTTCCCATTTTGCTTCTAGTGTACTTCTCGCAGTTCCTTTCCTCTTTGCTAAAAGTCTCGCGAGTAAACGTGATAACGCCTTCGTTGATGATTTACTTTATCGTCTGTAACGAGTGGGGCTTATTGCAAGATGGTACTGTTGTTCCGAGTAACTACCCATTAGCGATTCTGGTTCCGACAGTCGTCGCTTGGTCTGTACGCTTCATGCAAAACCGCAGATGGTTTATGCGTTCTGATTTACCAAATGTGGTGGATCAATCATACAACCTCATCATGGCGACCGTAGTCTTGGTGGTTGGTTACACTGTGTTGGGCTATGCACTTGGACAGGCATTCTGTGCCGCTGATATTGCAGATCTGTTACTGCCGAAGCTAGACCCAAACTCGTTGCTTGATGGGATCATTTATGAGTTTGTGCGTAACCTATTTTGGTCGATTGGCATCAATGGTCACATCATTTTTGCCCCTTACAAGTCAGAGCTTTATGAGGTAACTCGTGTCGCGATAGAAAACCACGAAGCGCTGGGCACACCACTGCCAATTTTAACCACAAACTTCTTTGATTTTTATGCAGGAATGGGTGGTGCAGGGAACACCATTTCGTTGGTGCTGTGTATGCTGTTTCTGACTAAAAATCGCAGTTATAAAGCCTTGGCGGCAACAGCACTGGTGTTGAGCTTGTTTAATATTAACGAGCCCATTATTTATGGCTTACCCATCATGTTCAATCCAGTCATGATTGTGCCATTTTTAATCGCACCGGTTGTGGGGTTAGTCATCGCGTATATTGCAACAGCAATGGGGTTGGTGGCACCGATTACCGAGATCGTTAGCTGGATGACTCCGCCGCTCGCCAGTGGTTACATCGGGACTGGTTACACATGGACTGGCGTGGTATTACAACTGATCATCATCTTAGTCGGTGTGTTGATTTACTATCCGTTCTTCAAGCAAATGGACAAGATTGGGAATGCGAATACGTTGTTTGCAAAGTCAGTCTCTGATGATTTCTTCAATTACGAGGGATTAGACAATGGCAAAGTCGCTGGGGCATTTTTCCCTGAAATTACCAATAAGTTCGCGGCACAAAAACGTATCAGTGATCTGAAAAAGCATGGCGAGTTCGTGTTGTTCTACCAACCGCAGGTTAATGCTCGCACAGGGGAGATTCGGTCGCTTGAAGTACTGATTCGTCACCGCTCAGAAACGGGCGAGATCACGCCTCCAACGTTTCTTGAGGACTTTGCCAAAGTCGGCTTAATGAGTGAGTTGGATTTATGGGTGGTTGAGACCACACTGCGTGAAGTGGCGCCTTTGGCGAATCGACCAAACTTTAAGGTCTCGATTAATTTATCTCCAGAAACTTGCTTGGTGCCAGACTTCACCGAAAAAGTATTGACGATGATTAATGAAAGCGCGTTGTCTTGCTCGCAAGTTGAGTTTGAAATTACTGAAGATATGTTGATTCAAGATGAGCATCGTACACACCGTGTGTTGAGCACACTGCGAGAAGCGGGGGTGAGGATTGCCTTGGACGATTTTGGTTCTGGTTATTCGTCAATTGGTTACTTGTCGAAATACGATTTTGATAAAGTGAAAATAGATCGTTCGTTGGTGCTTAATCTCAACAACAAAAATGGTCGTGAGCTGTTTAGGTTAACGGCGAAACTCGTAAAAATTACTGGTGCTGTTACGGTGGCAGAAGGCATAGAGACAGAAAGCGAACTGGAGTTTATGGCAGAGCTCGGTATCGATCTGATCCAAGGCTTCTATTTCTATCAACCAATGCCCTTCGACGATGTTGTAAAGCTTGAATACAGTCAGCGAGAAGAGAGTCTGGATTACGATCACTTTGCATTTTAAGGCCGAGGTGAGCAGATACAAAAAAGGGAAGCGCTCAGCTTCCCTTTTCTTTTAGGTTCAATTTATGTCGCTCTAAGAATCTCAAACTAGAATACTTAGATGAAGGCGTGATTATTTGAACTCGAATTTACCCTGCATGATTGCCCAGTGACCTGGGAAAGAACAGAAGAACGAGTAATCGCCTCCCGGAGTCATCTTCTCAGTGCTGAACGTGATAGAAGTGCTTTCACCACCGCCAACCACTTTAGTGAAGGCATAAACACGGTCATCGTTTGGTTTCACGTAGTTATTTTCTAGACCAGCAGACATGCCTTCTGTACCCACAGCTTGAAGGTTTGCCGTATCAGTAATCACCACGTTATGACCCATTGATTGCGCAGGCATTTTACCAGTGTGGTTCAGCGTCAGTTTCACTTCTTTACACGTCGCTGGCACGCTCAGTGTTTTGGTCGAAAACTGCATCATATCGTTAGCATCGATGGACACTTCACACTCTGCGCTTGCTTGCGCGCCAAAGCTTAATCCAACTAGTGCAAAGGTTGCTGCTACTAAACGTAAAGACATATAACACTCTCCATATTTTATTTTTGGGCTGACTTGGATTCAAACCGATCCAATGCATCTCATTATCATCGAATATTCCAATTGAAACCGTGCTTCAATCCGGATATTGACGTTTTGTTGCAAAGTTATACTTATTGTTTTCACTGGATGATCATTCATATGCCTTATTTTGAACGCTTCATTTAAGAAGTGTGAAGACGATCTTTATAACCACCTCAGATGCCTATTTGTGTCTTCAGAACGCCCTGATTTTGGCGCTTTTTTCGCTAACATGTAACTAAGTGTTTCAAGTGTTTTTATTCTGTAACTTATTGATTTTAAGATGCATAAAAGCAAAGTGAAGACAAATTCTTATCTCGATTGTCACCAGAAAATAGATTTGTTTTATCCAGTGCACACTTTCTGAATTTTGAACTAGAGTCCCAGTTTTTTGTTTGCTTACCGATTGCGTACGAAATGTCGTCAAATTGACGCGAAAAGACGCTTTATTTTTGGCACTTTTACACCTGTAAGTTGAGTTACATTTAGTTACACCTGTCCGCTGCGACGCGAAAAAAGTCCCCCTCTATAATGCCTTTCCTTTTTATTGTTGTTTGTATAAGTCTTTAATTATGAGAAAGAATACGCTAGCGATCATGCCAAGTGTTTTAGCACTGGCGATCGGTATGGGGTTGCCTGCTGCACACGCAGGAGTGATCACAGACGCAACTATCGTCGGCTCAGAAAGCCAGTGGTGGAACACTTACAAAGTGATCCTAACGAACGACGGTTCAAAGCCAGTTGAACTTCGTGATGCGAAAGTGACGTTTGATTCAAACCTATCAATGTCGACACCCTCTTGGTCTGCGACTGGCATCAGCTACCCGGGCATGAAGTTCACCAGCGACGCACAAGGCAACGTCTTCAAGAACACGCTCGCGTTGGCTTTTGATCGTGGTAGCTGGGTGAAATCACAACTTCCGGCAGGTGAGCGTATTGAGCTAACTCTGGGTGTGAGTGGTGTATTGGATCTGACTCTTCTTCAAAATACCATTCGTCTGATCGCTGATGACGAAGGTGAAGTAGGTGAACCAGAAATTTCTCTTCAATTAGCTTCGCCAGTGAACGGTGCTGAGTTTGAAGAAGGTCAAGCGGTTGCCATGCTAGCGAACGTTACGGCAACCAACACCAGCGTTAAAGCTGTGACTTTCTTTGTCGACAACAAACAAGTTGCTCGTGTAACGCAAGCCCCATTCCAAGCAACTTGGACTTCTGTTGGCGCAGGCACTCACACGATCAAAGCTGTAGTAGAAGACACTTCTGGTTTAACCCAACAACAAGCGGTAAGCATTTCGGTAAAAGAGAAGCCAGTTGAGCCACCAGTGGCACCTGAAGTCCATGAGCTAACATTCGTCGCGCCTACACAGGGTCAAGCATTGATGGTGGGTCAGGCAACGACGATTAAAGCCCGTGTTGATGGTGAATTGATCTCTAAACTGGAGTTTTGGGCGAATGACCGCAAGTTAGGTCAACGTAACATCACAGCAGGTCAAACGACGTATTCTCAATCTTGGACGCCAAATGAAGTGGGTAATGCGACACTTAAAGTGGTGGTTCTCGATCAGAACAACCAAATGGTCGAGCAACGCAGCATCGCAGTTGCAGTTGAAGCAGCCCCAAGCTTTGTTAAGCCAGAAGTGAGCTTCTCTTCGCCTTCGAACGGTTCTAAGTTTGAAAAAGGTGAAGCGGTATCCATTTCTGTTCGTGCAACGGATGCTGATGACGATTTGTCTCGCGTTATCGTGAAAGCAAACAACAAGCAAATCTGTGATTTCAACGCATCAACTACAAACCAGTTCTCTTGTAACTGGACGGCGTCAGAAGTCGGTGCAGTTAAGCTAGAAGCGATCGCAACAGATGCTGAGCATCTAACGGCGACAGCACGTGTAAACATCACAGTTGAAAAAGTAGAAACACCGACGCCTCCGCCAACAGGTGGACTATGTGTTGATTTTAATGTGTACCCAGACTGGACTCGTGGTGATCACGCAACAGGCGGCGACATTATGGTTCATAAGAACATTGCCTACTCAGCGGTGTACTGGACTCAATCTGTTCCTGGCAGCGATAGCTCATGGTCATTACATCTAAACTGTGATGGTACTGAGCCGGGTACAGCGCCAGCACTATCATTGCGTAACCCAATGGACCCAGTGCGTCTAGAAGTGGCAGGTTGGCCAAACACATTCGTAGTGGCGAGCCCATCCACTCAAGCACCAAGCACACTGACTATTGCAGCAAGCAGCAGTGATGCGCTCACAGACCTAGAGCAACTGACACGTTCGTTTGTGTCGGCTATCGAACAAGCAGAGAACGCGGGTACTGCATCTGTCGTGATTAGATCGGATGTTCTGGATCTCGCTACGCAAGACAAAGGTGCATCGTTTGGTGCCGTTGCGGTTAAACAAGCACTGACGAATGCCATTGATATCACGGGTAGCCGTATTGATATCGATGCGATCAACGCACTGAGCGATGACGTGAAAGGCTGGGCACATGCTTACAACTTGATCTTCACCACTCTTGCGCCACAAGCGACATTTGGTTGGTCACTAAGCATTGGTGAGTTTGCTTACGATACGCACTCTGGTCGTCAGTCTGTATGGGATGAAGCGTCCGTTTTCACGGCAGATCTACTTGATAGTTTCGAGCTTTACAAAGCAGATGCTGCGAACAAAGCTGACTTTGTGGTGTTTACTAAATCGAATGCAACCACGGCACTAACCAGCGAGCAGTGGCATCACGCACTTGAATACGTAAAACAGGTGACAGATTACGTTGATGCGCCTGCAATGTTAGCGAACATGCCAACAGAGCAAACCGCAAATTACTTCATGGGCAATACTCAAACCGATCAGCAAATCCGTAAAGCCGCGTACAGCAACGTATTTGCATTGATGTTTGATCAAGACTCTCAAGCCCTAACCAGCAAAATTGAGCTTTACCAAACGGCGAAAGTGCCACTGTATTACGTAGGTGAAGAGTTAGAGAAAGGTTCATTGACTCGCATTGAAGCGCTAAACCAAGAGTTAGCAAATGCTGAAAGCGTGATGGATAACGAAGCCTTCCTATACGAAACGCCACAGTCTCAGTGGGTTCCGTCAACGGTTTACAAGTGGAACGACTTCCTAGATGGCTTGAACGCAATGCACAACATTGGTGTGGCGGGCAACAAGTTCTGGTTGATGAACGATGAAGTTGATGATGCAACCAACATCAAATACGCGAAAGTCGCGATTGCTGCGTTCCTTGCACAAAGTATGCAAGAGACCATTCGCTACAACGCGTGTGATGAAAACAACTGGTCTGAAGTGAAATACGGCGCGCCTGCGGATTACCCAATGACAGCAAGTTGTGGTCAACTGGGTCAGAAATACGCAGATTACGGTGTAAATCCAGTTTCAGGTTTAGATCATGCGTACTCTTGTCCTCGTGATGACAAGATGGAAGTCAGTGCGTTGACTCATGCTAAATGGTATGGCGCACCAGCTCCAGTCTTTGCAGCACCTGATGCAGTACTTGAAGAGCGCGGTCTATTGGTGAACGGTGCAGCAGGTCGTTGGACAAACAACGGTCACTGTAACGATGTTCCAGAAAACGTAGATACGTCTAAGCAAGTTTGGGAACGCGACGAGTGTAAGACTTACGTTGGTCAGAAAGCAGGTAAGTTCATTTGGGACGGCAGCAGCCAAGAAAGCGTTGAAGGCTGTGGCTGGTGGGGTCGTGGTGTAATCCAAACCACAGGTCGTCAGAACTTTGGTACGCTTAACCACTACCTAGGTCGCTCGCACGTTGATCCATCAACCATTGGTAAGACAATTGATGGCGTAACGGTAGAAGCGCCACCAGCGAACCCACTTTATGCTGAGCTAGACTTCTGTTCTAACCCAGGTCTGATTTGTAGCTCGGAAGAGAACAAAGAGATCAAGTGGATCGCAGGTCTGTTCTACTGGGTAACGTCAGTTCAGGCATACAACGATGAAGGCGGTCAGTACGCGGATTGGAACTACCACAATGAGCTGAAGAAGTATGTAGATAGTGGTCTGCAAGGTTCTCAATTTATCGATGACGTTTCAGGCATCGTTAACCGTGGTTGTCCGGACCTGACGTGTTCGACAGGTGATGTTCACAATGTGAAAGAGCGCCGCGAGAACTTCAAACTGGTACTACAAAAGCTAGGTCTTGATCCTCGCTAATTAAGACAAAGCAACATCAATGAAGAAAAGCCATCACCGAAAAGTGGTGGCTTTTTTGTTTTTAGCATTTGGCTTAGATGCTTAGTTTTTATTATTACTAATTCGTAATAGTCATTTTCTTTTTCCGCTTATTATCATTTATTTTCAACCCAATATAATGCCCGCCATTCCAAACGTATTTGCTGCGTTTTTGATTTTTATCTTTCGATGGATGGTTTCCGGGAGGGGAGTATGTCGAACTTTGTTGTTGTCGGTGGTGGTGCTGCGGGTCTAGAAATGGTCACGCGTTTAGCGAGTAGTTTTGCAGGCAAATCTGACCATACCGTTACTTTGGTTGAGCCATCTTCTCATCACTTATGGAAACCAAGGCTGCATGAGATTGCGGCGGGCACGTTTGATAATGAGCTCGATTCGGTTGCGTTTCGTCTTCATGCTGCTTGCCACGGTTACCAATATGTTCAAGCGCGCATGTCAGGCTTAGACCGTGCGAACAAAACCATCACTGTGAGTACTGAGTTTTCACCAGAGCAGACCGGGCTATCGCAGCAGTTAACACTGGATTACGATTACCTCGTGATTGCCGTTGGTGCTATCAGTAACGATTTCAAAATTCCGGGCGTGAGCGATCATTGCTTATTCTTAGATTCCGCTTCTCAAGCAGAAAAAGCGTGGGAACAGATGAAGCAAATGCTAGCAAATGGTGGTTCACATCGTGTTTCTATCGTGGGTGCCGGCGCAACTGGTGTTGAGTTAGCGGCTGAATGGGCGAAAGTCAGCAAGCAATTAAACCGCTACCAAAATGATACTCAACTTTCCATTACGCTCATCGAAGCGGCGGATCGTGTGCTACCTGCAAGTGCTGAGTGCATGTCTGCCAAGGTACTGAAGAAACTACAAAAGCAAGGCGTTAATGTTCGCTTAAACACCAAAGTTCAACGTGCAGAAGCAGACCGTATCGTGACGGAAAATGAAGTCATTCTTGCCGATCTGCAAATTTGGGCAGCAGGGATTCGATGTCCAGATTGGATAGCGAATCTCGATGGTCTAGAAAGTAACCGCATTAACCAACTTAAAGTGCTGCCAACACTGCAAACTACTCTCGATGATAGCGTGTTTGTTATTGGTGATAGTGCTGAATGCCCACAAGAAGATGGAAACATTGTGCCGCCACGAGCGCAAGCTGCCAATCAAGCTGCCACACATTTGGCGAAGCAATTTAAACGCTTAGTGAAAGGCAAAGAGTTAAAACCGTTTGTGTTCAAAGACGGTGGGATGGTCGTCGCGCTTGGACATGACTACGCGGTTGGCGCATTGATGAATGACAAAGTCGTATTGCGTGGACGCTACGTTCGCCGCTTGTACGACACGATCTTTAGGCTGCATCAGCGCGTTATTTTCGGTTGGTTCCGCGTGTCGGCTTTGGTAGTGCTTAAACGCGTAAAAGGTTTATTGAACCCATATTACAAAGGCTCTTGGTCTTAATCCAAGCCGTGACTCTTCGATTCCATTTTTTCATTTTTATCGAGCGCCCAAATCATCAGGATTTGTGGCGCTAGGTGTTTTTTATGCGTCATTTGCAACTCTCTTTGCCCGTTCAACTTCTTATTTCTGCCCTACTTGCGTGGAGTGGGGCTCAAGCCATCCTTCTTCTTATGGACCATGGGCTGGTCGAAAAATCGCTTTTACTGTCGGGTGATTACTACCAAATTTTAATGTTGGGCAAAACGGTCTATCTCGGCTTACTGAAAATGGTAGTGGGTTTGATGGTGCTGTTTTCTCTTGTCGAAGGCATCACCAATATTGGTTCAACCGTTCGTCTTAAAGCTCTGGGTGGGCGAACACTGCTTTTCTACAGTTTCACCACCTTAATTGCCATTAGTTTAGGGCTTGGTGCGTCGTTAGCATTGCCTGCATGGGAACCACTTAATCAAAGCGTTTCTGTGGGTAGTAATGTTCATTTGATTGACGAGCAAGGTGCTGGTGGTGCCGCCATACTCACCAACCTTGTCAAGATGGCGATGGTGAATCCATTTGCTGCACTGGCGAATGGTAACTTGCTGGCGATCGTGGTTTTCTCCTTTATGGCAGGCGTTGCGATTTTGCTTTCTGTTCCATCGGGTCATCCGTTGCTAGCGGTGATTTCGGGGCTGAACAAAAGTGTCAACACCATGATTCGAGGCATCCTTAAGCTGTCTCCGATTGCTATTTTTGCGATCGTGTTTGATATTACGCTGATCTCAAGTGGGAATCTGATTCAGCAACTTGCGTTGTTTGCGTTACTGGTGTTTGTGCTCACGATGGTGCACGGGCTAGTGGTATTACCGACGATTGCTAAGGTAATGACCGGGATTTCTCCAGTTGCACTGTTTAAAGCGATTTCAGCCCCATTAGCCATGGCGTTCGCAACGTCATCAAGTGCGGCGGCGCTGCCTTTGGCAAAACAAAGTGCGGAAGATAATTTAGATGTCGCGCCAGAAGTCAGCAGTATGGTGCTGCCGCTCGGCTCTGTAATGAATATGGACGGCACCGCGTTATTTGAGGGTGTCGCTGCAATTTTCCTAGCACAGTTGTTCGGGGTGGATTTGAGTACCACAGGGTTGGTGATGATCTTTATCATGGCCATGGTCTCTTCCGTTGGTGCGCCAGGCATGCCTTCGGGCTCCATGTCGGGTATGCAGTTAGTACTACTAGCTGCGGGTATTCCATTGGAAGCGATAGCCATTTTATTAGTGATAGAAAGGCCGTTGGATACGTTCCGCACCGCCGTCAATGTGGAAGGGGATTTGATTGCGACGCTTGTCATTGACCGTTGGCAAAAGAAACAAGCTGGTGATGTTTTTGACCAACATACAGCGGCTTCGGTGAGCTAACCCTAACACCAAGTCGGTTCTTCTTTAATATCGAGCTTGAAAAAAGGAGTGACATTGTGCGTCACTCCTTAGTTCCTATTAGGGATTTAGTGTTATATCTGAACCCGTCATCATTACCACGAAAAGGTTTGGATGACGTTGTCTTTTGCCATTGGGTTAGACGCAATCGCGTGATTGATGTTTCTTAGAAAATCGTCGCGAGAATCCAACAGCCAGCCTTTTTGAGGAACGATGTTGTTGCCATGGTCGCCCCAGTAAAAAGTATCAATGTTCAGGTTTTCAAGCAGGTATTTTTCCTCTTCCAACACCTGCAGTTGTGTCGGCATAATGAACTCACCATTCTTCACTTCCTGCTCCATCACCGTTCCCGGTTGAATCGCAAGTGCCATTGGGGCAATTTGCTCAGGATTCATTTGGTTCAAAATATCGGTTGTGGCGATGATGTGCTCTTTTGAACGCTCACGCCCACCAAGTCCAAAGATGAAAGAGAGCAATACTTCGATGCCAGCTTCTTTCGCCATTGCCATACCTTCAATGGCTTGTTCTGGTGACATGCGCTTTTTGATGCGCTCTAGAACAATTCGATCACCCGATTCAAGACCGGAATACGCCATATCAAGTCCAGCATCTTTGAGCTCTTTTAGCTCTGCAATGGTTTTACGGCGGAAATCGTTCATGCCACTGTAAAGTGAAGTCTTTTTGCACTCAGGGAACGTGGAGCGCAGTTTGTCGAAGATCTTGAGCAAGTAATCCGTACGTGCTGCCATGACGTTACCGTCGATTAGAAAGATCGACTCTACGTGTGGGTAGATAAGGCGCGCTTCCTCAATATCTTTAAACACATCCTCAATGGGACGCACTTTAAAGCGCTTATCATCAAACATGCTACAAAACGTGCACGTATTGATGCTACAGCCCAGTGTAGTTTGGATAAGAATGCTGCGGTATTCCGGCCATGGTCGGTAAACTTTGCCCTCATAGTTCATAAATGGATCTCCAGTTAAAGGCGGGATGATTCAGTGCCATCGCTCGCTAAAGACAGTGGGGATAAGCGCAATATAATGTCGCCTTATTCCCGATGACCGAAGATTAACAATATTGGTAATTGTTGATAATTGGTGTTTTTATCGAATGAGTTTTTAGATTTTATTGATAATTAGAGGCAGGGATTTTGTTGGAATGCAGATAAAAAACACCCAGCCGAAGCTAGGTGCTTGAACAAAAATAGCAATATTTATTTTGGCTTGAGTTAGACAAGCTTCGCAATCACAGTTTCAATGGCATCAACCACTTGCTGTGACTTTGGCTCGTTTAAGGCGTCACGATGAGGTGCCGCAAAAGCTTCAATGTCGTTATCGAAGTAAGCGCCATGTGCTTGTGCAAACTCATCCGATAGTGCGGCACGAATTAAAATGTCAGCACCCAAGCGAATATCGCCGCCAGCAATGCCGTAAGCGTCTTTTACCATCTTGCTACCAAGCAGAGACTTTGGGTTGACTGATACAACCATAGGACCGACGTTTTTCAACTTTAATCCCATCACGCGTGACCACATGGTAAGTGCCAGTTTGCTTTGTGCATAAGCTTCACCGTCTGACAACGGTTTGTCACCCATTAATGCATCAATGCTAACAGGAGCTTGCGCAGCAGAAGACAAGTTCACTACACGCCCTGTATTGCCAAGCAACGGAAGTAACTCTTTTGTCAGTAGGTAAGGCGCAATGGTGTTGACTGCAAAACGCACATCTAGGTTATCTTGAGTTCTTGCGTTTGGTGTTGCGTATACGCCAGCGTTATTGATGATGACGTCCAGCTTGCCAAAGCGCTCTGCTATTTCTGCAACCATCTGTTTCACGGCGCGTGGAGAAGACAAATCCGCAACAATACTTTCGACTTTACCTGCGTTTATCTCAATCAAGCTCTGTTCTACGTTTTGGACTTTTTCTTGGTTACGACCGTGCACGATCACATGATGCCCGTCAGCCACTAACATTTTCGCTGTTTCTAAACCAATGCCGTCTGTAGAGCCTGTGATCAGGATGATTTTTTGCATAGCTGAGATTCCTTATGAATTCGATATGAAACAATCATAGTGGCATCTTCCGCATTAGACTATTGAGGGCGTTGGGGAAACACTTTATAGGAAAAATTGAAAATCAATCTATTGGTGTTTTTGTGGGCGAATCGACGAATTCACCCCCTTTGAAATGCTATGGTTATTTTAAGCGTTGCTTAAGATTTGAGCAGCTTGTTTAACTTAAAATATACTCAGCCAAAGAGGTCTCTATGTTAGGTGAAAATCACTCATTAACTCATGAATTCCCAGAACATTTGGATACCATCACTCAACTGACAGCTAACGACTCCGCGTTTGCTGAAAACGCTAAAAACTACAACACGCTCGACAAAGAAATCCGTGAACTCGAATTGCGAGGAAACCCAATCGACGACCATGAAATGAACACTTTAAAACACAACCGTGCAGAACTAAAAGACTGGCTTTATTCAAAAATAATGAGCGCATAATCCTTCAAGTGCTTCATCAATGGCGGCTCGAATCTTCGAGCCGTTTTCGTATCTGCAAGATGGGTTGTTAGCTTAAGCACGCTATTCCACGGGTAGATGCCCAGTCTTCACCCAGATCACCGTTTCTTGTTCCACAAAAGGAAAGTGCTCACTCATGTGCGGACTGCGCAACCATGTGTGAGTTGGATACTCACCAAATTCGTCTCTAAACTCGCCCGACAATACAAAGATCTCTTCGCCACCAAAGTGACGGTGTGGCTGGAATCTTTCGTCTTTTGGCCACTTTACCAGCGCCACATGTTCGTGTTTGAAATCGTGCAATGGCATCACCTGCAATCCGCCAATACCCGGCAGCCAATCTGTTTGATGAGTATGAATTCGTACCGTTTCAATATCGCTTGGATCAAACTGGTTGAGTTTTACCAAGATTACACAGCCTTCACGACTAAAAGGCGCGTGTTGGCTGCCCGGAGGGTTGCGTATATAAGTTCCGGCAGGGTAGTCGCCATGTTCATCGGAAAACACCCCCTCAAGCACTAGGATTTCTTCCCCATACGGATGAGGGTGGGTAGCAAACGCTGAGTTTGGCTCGTACTTCACTATGCTGGTGGTATGTCCTGACTCTTTAGCTTCACGCTCTAACGGTTTACGCCACACGCCAACAGCAGGGCTAGCGATCCATTCCTGTTCTGCGGTTTTAATCACCAAGCGTTGTGAAAAATCCATGTTTAACATAGTTGCTTCCTGTATTTGTTTATATCCAGTACGTATATCCAAGCATCTTGGCGTCATCTGGGTAATAGAGCGATTCTAGTCGCTTTCGCGTGTTTGCCAACCAGGAGTTTTCACAAGGTTAGGTATGGATTTTTCGAGTGATACGGAGGGATTGCCGGTTAACCTTATGATTATTATTGATAATTTACACATAAGTTAATTTTACAAATTGTTACATGCTTCGCTTTTTTTACCCTTTGTTATGTTATAACATCCGCGAAATATTGAATGGTGTTATAACATAACAAAATAAGGAAAAACGTAGTGAATAAGAAATTGGTCTCTTTAGCGGTTGGTAGCTTGTTTGTTTCCCCAGTTTTTGCCGATGCGCTTTCGAACCCTCAGATTGGCGTAGTGCTAGACGGTTACTATCAAGATGGCCAACGTCATAACTCAGAGCGTGAAGAAGGTTTTGGTCTTGGTCACACTGAGTTGAACATGTCTGCAAACATTGATGACAAATTCCACGGTGCGCTAACAGCAGTATTAGAAAGCCATGGCAATGAAACAGAATTGATGCTTGAAGAAGCTTTTGTCGAGACACTGGCACTTCCATACGGTCTCAATGTTCGTGCTGGTCGATTCCTGTCTGATTTTGGTCACCTGAACAATCAACACATGCACACCGACAGTTTTGTGGAGCGTCCGATTGCTTACCGCACATTCCTAGGCTCGCACTACTACGATGATGGTGTACGCGTAAACATTGTGTTGCCAACGGATCTGTACGTGAAATTTGGCGTTGAAGCATTGAGTGGTAGCAAGATGTCTTCTGTTGAAGAAGGCTCCAAAGTAGGCGTTTACACCTCTACGCTGAAACTAGGTAATGATTTCTCTGAGTCGTCTAGCTGGCAGTTTGGTTTAAGCTACCTGCGTAACGAAAACGGGAAAGTGAAAGAGTTCGAAGATCACGACCACGGTCATGGTCACGAAGAGGAGCATGGTCACGACCATAATCATAGTGCAGCAGTTACTGGTGCAAACCTTTACGGTGCAGATTTCGTATGGAAATGGGCTCCAGATGGTAATTACAAATACAGCAACTTGACACTATCAGCGGAATACATGTTGTTGGACGGCGTGGTAGACAGCAAGTTTAAAGATGATGCGGAGTCGCCAGATAACCTAAGCGCATACTACGTATCAGGTGTTTACCGATTTAACCCAAGCTGGTCAGCAGGTCTACGTTACGGTGAAGCAGAAAGCTACGATGGTCATGCTCACGGCGACCATATGCACTTCACTGCACTGAATGATAAAGAGATGGATGCGATGATCGCGTGGGATTCTTCTCACTTTGGTACTATCCGTGCGCAATACACTCGTATCGATAACCAAGACAGCGAAACAGATAACGTATTTACTCTGCAATACGTTATGACATTTGGAGCGCACGGTGCACATGCGTTCTAAGCTGACACTGACTCAATGCAGTTTAGCGATGATGGCGGCGGGGGCTGCCATCATCTCTTCGCCTGCTTTGGCTCTCAACATCTTCGTTTGTGAGCCAGAATGGAAAGCCTTGTTCGAAAGCCACGCACCAGAAGCCACCATCTATTCTGCGACCACAGCAAAGCAAGATCCGCATTACGTCCAAGCTCGCCCTTCTCTAATTGCTAAGATGCGCCAAGCTGATATGGCAATGTGTTCCGGCGCCGAGTTGGAAGTAGGGTGGCTACCCATGTTGCAAGTACGCAGTAGCAATGCTGCGGTACAAAACGGCGCACCGAGTATGATTTACGCAACGGATTTCGTTCGAATGTTAGATACTCATGACCACGTCGACCGTAGCATGGGGGACATCCACGCCCATGGCAATCCGCACGTGCAGTTTGCAGCCAACGATATGATTCCACTCTCACATGCGATCACCGAGCGTTTGAAAACCATCGATCCAGATAATGCGCAAACGTACCAGTTTAATGGCATGAAGTTTCGTGCGCATTGGCGTAAAAAACTCAATGAATGGAATGAAAAAGCCGCGCCATTAAAAGGGAAGCAAGTGGTGGGATATCATGCGACTTATCGTTATTTGTACGATTGGCTTGGCATGGAGCAAATTGCTGACTTAGAACCAAAACCGGGTATCTCGCCAACCACATCTCACCTGCAATCACTCACCAAGTTAGATGCCAATAGTTTTGATGCGATTGTTTACTCATCTCACCAAGACCAGCGTCCAGCAAATTGGTTACAGCAGCATACAAACAAACCTGTGATTCAACTGCCACTGACGGTTTCTAAAGGTGAAAGCTTGGATGAAATGTACGATCAAGTTATCGACGATTTATTGGACGTGCTCGTGCAGCCCATTCCGGTGAAGATCTAAACCATGGCTGAGTATGCATGGTTATTGCCAGCGGTGTTGTGCGGCTTAATTGCTCTGGCTGGCAATGTGGTTCTTGGGCAACAAGTTCTCAATCGACAGATCATCTTTATTGATTTGGCGGTGGCACAAGTTGCCGCTTTGGGAGCTGCGCTCAGCCATTATTGGTTGAACCAATACGCACTGTTTTCAGGCTCCTTCTTTGGTGAGATGGTTGGTCCTTGGGTGATGTCGTTATTGCTTTGCGGTCTGATCGCCGTAATGGAGAAGCGATACCAACAGCATTTAGAGCCGATGATCGGCAGCCTGTTTGTAGTATCCGCATCGCTGGCGATTTTGCTCGTGAGCAAAGACCCACATGGCGGTGACTTCATTCAAGGCATACTTAATGGTCAGTTGTTGTGGGCAACGTGGGCGGACGTTTGGCCTTTGGCTTTGATAACCGCGGCGATGCTGCTGTTGGTATGGTTCAAGCCTGAGTTTATGCTGGGCAGTGGCTTCTATCTTATCTTTGCTATCTTGATGCCGATTACGGTCAAGCTCACGGGGATTTACTTAGAATTTGCGTTGTTGGTGATTCCGGCTTTGTGCGCCGCAGCATTGAAAGGGATTCGGTTCTTTATTGCGAGTATCAGCATTGGTATTGTCGGAATACTATCGGGCATTGCTGTTTCGGCTCGTTACGATTTACCAAGCGGGGCGAGTATTGTCATCACCTTGTTTATCGCAGGTATGTTGTTCAATCTTTTGCTGCAACCTTGGTTGCTCAAATCGCAATCTGCTTGCAAAGGTCAAGAGCATATCGCGCAATGATAAAAAGGCTCCGCATTCACGGAGCCTTTTGTTTAGCACTGCTTTTTCTTATTAGTAACGCTTGATCAGTCTTCGTTTATAGACCAATTAGCCACTCTATCTGTTTCTATTTTAGCAAGATTTGAAAATAGGGAGAATTTGAGGCTGAATCGAATCTGTCAAAGTGTTATCCAACGCAGGGAATAATTGATTGATTCCGGTTTCCGATAAGCCCAACCACGCCATCAAACTTGCATGCAATTGATCTGAAGAAATAGTGGGAATAACACGCCCACGAGAAAGCAAATACGGACTATGTTCAGATAAATCCGGGTACTCACCCACAATTGCTTTTCCTGCTACACCACCGCCCATGACTAAGGCGTGACTTGCCCAGCCGTGATCCGTGCCATCGGTGCCGTTTGGAATCAGAGTTCGACCAAACTCAGAGTGAGTAAATGTCGTCACTTGCTCAAACAACCCATTGTTTTGTAATGCTAATTGGAACGCTGCCATTGCTTCTGCCAACTCTTGCAACAAGCCAGTTTGACGGCTGATTTGTGCTGAGTGAGTATCAAACCCTCCCAACTTACAACTGAAGTACTGAGCAGGATGTTGGAATTGATCTTTATGCAGAATCAGCTTGAACACCGCTTTCAATTGCTTACCGATTCGTGTCTCAGGGAAAGCATCGGTGATCTCGGAATTCAGAATCGAACTAAACTGTTCATACATTCTGGTGGAATCTACCGCGACACCTGCGTAATGCGATTGAAAAATATTGTTGTAACTGCCGGCACTTTGCAGTTGATCGAACAAGTCGCGTGAACGTTGATCATTAAAAATATCGCTTGGAGGTTGAGATCCCACCGAGTTGGATTGTGCTTCAATACAATTTGTCCACACCTGTGTACCGCCAATATCAAACATTGGCGATAGTTCGTTTAGATTGCGCAGCATGGTACCTAGCTCGGTGGATGTCTTTGCACCAAAGCCTTCTTTCGATAAAGACTTGGTCGCATGAGACTGAACCATGGTGGATTGATGCGAGTGGCTGAACAGATGCGCTGGTCGCGTACTTTCGCCATATATCACGTTGTTTACGCGTTGAGTCAGTGGTCCTAGGTTAATCACAGGTACAAGGTTCGCGCTGTCCCAGTAAGGTTTGAGCGCCGCCATGGCAGGGTTGAGCGCCAGCTTTGCCGTGTCGTTCACGGCATCTAGGTAAATACACGTAGTTTCATCCAAAGCCAAATTGCCACGTAGGGCGCGATATTGAGCGTTGGCATTGGCTGCCGTTGGAATAAGCATGTTGTAGCCATCATTACCGCCTGCAAGGTCAATGCCGACAACGGCGCGATATTCGTTTTGGCATTGATTAAACGAGTCAGCAAAGGCAGGAAATGCCGCTAGGTTCAGCGCAGAAATACCCACACCAGCGGAACTTGCTTGTAAAAATCGACGTCGAGTTAAGTTCATGATGTTTACCCCTGTGTGATGAATTCTGGTGAAAGCAGTGCGTTCATGACGAGATTCTTAATCTCTTTGCGCCATTCCGGTTTGCGTCCCGGACACTGAGCGAGGTAATCGAGATAGCATTGGCGCGCTTGCTCACTCATTTGAAAAGCGAACAAATGCTCATTGAGGTAATCAACAACCCCTTCATCATCAAACGCAAGGTAACGGATGAACAAGGTTTCATCCATGTACCAATCTTTGTTTTCCTGTTCGAAGCGAGCAATCAACTCACGGAACTGAATCCCGTATTGGTAAATGTCATGCCATTGATACACATTAAACTCGGGTGCCACCAAACCATTAAAATCAGGATGATTTGGCGCGTCATCAGGTTGATAGTAATAAAACACAGATGGGGCAGATAAAGGCAGCGTTCGACTATACCAATTGAATTGTTTTGGCCACATCATCACACCGTCACGACGCTTCACTTGCAGAGCGCGCATCGCATGAGTAAAGACAGATAGCGGGTCACGCAATTTGCCCACTGAGTTACCAGAACGCAGGGCGTCTTTGTCAGTTAAAATCGCAACTACTAGAGTTTGCATGTCGCCATCAGAGCGTTTAAATGCCCGGCGGACACGGCGAATGTAGCCCGCTCTCGGGTTACTGGTCACAAGCTTATTGATGAAGAACTTAGTTACAAAAGTGTAGAGTGTGTTCTGCTTCATCAAATGCTCAATCACTGCTTCCAGCTCATCCTCTGCACCCACACCGGCGGGGAAGGTTTTACCAAGAATACGTTTTTCGCCCATGTCATGCTCGCCGCGTGGCAACATCGGTTGGCTGTATTTGTCATTACCGCGGATATCAATGAACTTCCAGCCGGTAAACACGCGGGCCAGTTGTTCAATATCTACTTGGGTGTAAGATGCCATTTCGTTACCTTCGGCATCCAAACGGACTTCACCGTTATTGCGCAGCTTGACAGGACCAAGAGTGAATAACTGCAACAGCTCTCGCGCGTAGTTTTCATCTGGTGCAGTGAGCTCATTAGAAACGTTGTTTACAAAGGTTAGGTATTCGCCCATGATTGGCGATTTCGATACAAAGCGAATCACATCACGGAAGTTCGCAAAAGCGTTATCGAGCAGCCCATCGAAGTAATTACACATGTAACGACGCTTAGACGCTGCACTAAATGCTGGGTCTTTTACGCTCACGACAAACAGTTGAGAAAGGGTATAACCGATGCGTTGACGCAGAATATCGTTGCCTTCCACCGTCATGCGCGTCCAACTGCTGGCGTAATACAAGCCCTGTCCTAAGTCGGGAACATTCAACTCATCTTGTTCAAAGTGAGTAAGCCAAGATGAAGAAGGGATAAGTGTTTGTTGAGCGACCCAGTTTTCAATGCTTCCTGATTGAACGAGGTCATTAATGTCACGTTGGGATGGCCCAAATGTGCACTGTTGCAGCGTTCTTGCTGCATCTATGTAAGCCTGATTCATTTTATCTCCCGTAGGTATTGTTATCTTTGTCAGGTGAGGCGTCTTTCTCGCATCCATGTTTAAAAGCACGCTGTATCTTTAAAATCGTAATCCAGATTTTTGATAACAAGAATGTAATACCCACAGGTTTATTGTGACTTTGCTGCATAATCTAAGAATTAAATGGGTGAGCTTTAAGTGAAAGGCTGCTTATTCAACAAAAAGCGCATTTGTTGCGCAGCAACATCGATAGAACAGTGACGGAAACGCATTATTTGGCAAACCATCATCAAGATGTCTTGATTAGTTCACATCCGACTCCCAGACTGTTTCTATAGTTTATGAAAGACCCTGCGTACGAGAAGCACAGCTATAACGCGACTAAGCATAAAAACAACAAACCTAGGGATAACAGCGAATTTGTAATCTCAACATTTAAGGAAGACCAAGATGAAACCGGAAAAAGTAGCAGTAGTCACTGGTGCGGCTCGTGGTATTGGCCAAGCTATTTGTGAGCAATTACTGGAGGATGGATTCCACGTAGTCGGGCTGGACATATCGCCTGTGGAATGGAGCCAGTCAGCGCAGTTAAGCAGTTATCAAGTCAATTTGTGCGATGCCACAACCGTTCGCGAAGTGGTAGATAGTATCGTAAAACAGCATGGCAGAATCGATGCGCTGGTTAATAACGCCGGCATTACTCGTGATGCATTGCTGCCAGACATGCTAGAGCAAGATTGGGACAGCGTTATCGACGTGAACTTAAAAGCCGTATTCTTACTAACTCAACGTGTTGCTCCTGTCATGCTAGAGCAGGGGGAGGGCAGTATTGTAAGTATTTCTTCTATCGTGGGAACGGATGGCAATATCGGTCAGAGCAACTATGGCGCAAGTAAAGGCGGCGTTATTTCAATGAGCAAAGGCTGGGCGAAAGAGCTATCGAGAAAGGGGGCACAGATCCGCGTCAATTGTGTCGCGCCAGGTTTTATCGCCACCGACATGACCAAAAACCTACCAGAAAAAGTCATTGAAATGATGGAAGGCAAAACCCCATTAGGTCGAATGGGGTCAGTACAAGACATCGCTAATGGTGTGTCCTTCCTCACCTCCGACAAGAGCGCTTACATTACAGGACAAGTGCTCAAGATTGACGGTGGTTTAGTGCTTTAACCAACGAACTAAACCTCAAATAACAAACGCCCTTCATCTGAGTGAAGGGCGTTTTTGTTGGATAGAGTCAACTTAGTTATTGGAACCCGTTTTCCATAAAAACAGGTTGAAGCTGTTAATCATAAAAACGCTTAATAGCTTCATTGACGCCTCGATATAAACGATTGAGCATTTTATTGAAGATACCTCTAATGGTTTTAAAGGTTAAATCTTTAACAATTGAACTAGCTGAACCAGCAAATACCAACATATGACCCAACAAGCCTTTTACTTGTGATGCTGCAGTTTTTCCGGCTTCTGTTATTTTAACCAAAGTTTGAGCGATAAAATCATATAAAGTCGCTCCACTGCTGATGGCAGCTTGAGCGACCACTGCAGTATAATAACCTGCGTCTTTAAGAAGCGTTAGTAGAGCGGCGCTTAATCGGTCAGTCCAGTAATTATTGTAACTAGCTTGGTTGCGCTTATCATAATCTAGCCGTACAGGGGAAAGATAATCACTAGCAGTTTTTTGCAATGTTCCCCAATCTTCTTTTTTTGCTGTAGCAAGATACCCCGGAATAGCACCTGCTTCAGGATCCATACCATGAGCGCTAGGGCAGATTCCCTGTCCACCATCGAGTCGGAACTCAAAGCCTTTATACGGAGAATGAACAAAGGGCCAAAGAGGCACTTTAGGCACGACATCTGCGCCATGAGTGCAGCGATAAATGTTGTTAACTCTATTTGTATTTGCCATAGCAAAACCAGATAGACCTGCACGAGGAGCGCCAAAGGTATATAAGTTCACATTGCTAGCAAGAGAGCTTGTCGCCAACCAGTCGGCAGTAAGCGTGGCTAAGGCACCTCCTAGGCTATGTCCAACACAATGCACGATTCCAGAATTTGAATGTCCGTACCACTCATCAAGAAACTTTTTTAGTTGGGGACGTAATAATGAAAACGTACGTTGAAATCCCGCATGTACTGTCTGTCCATTATCGCTGCCCTTTAAGCCAACTTGAGCGTTAGTCCCCCAATCGTGACCAGAGGTCATTTTTGTACCTCTTATGGCAATGATTGCATCACCTTTGTATCTCTCTTTACCATATCCTAAAGCGGCAAAACCTGTTTCTTTATTGAAAATATAACCACCAGTTTTGCTAGTTGCCCTATGTTGAGTTTCGAAATACTTTTGTATGTAAGGTAAGGGCTCAATTCTTCGTTTGCTTTCACGAATAGAATAGGCAAAGTTAGCTAGCTCAGAGGCTAACCTTGGAGAAAGTGTTGTCATTTTAATCCCTTAAATTAATCCATTAATATTACCGTACTTATCCAAATTTTTTAGCTCATCAAACTCTTCAATGTCTGCGGCTTTTCTTTTTTCAATTTCAGATCGTTTAGGCCATCTGCAAATACTGACTATAGGGTATACAATTACGCCACTGGGGTATTTTGAGTTATACACATAAATCACTTCTTCACTATTCGATAGATCGCAATTTAGAGCAGATAACATCTCTACAAAGTAAGCATTATGTTTAACTCCTCGAGAGTTCGCATCCCAAAGGTAGACTTCATCATCTTCTACCTTGTTTTGATCATCATCGTCAATACGAATTCCCTGCCAGATAACATTGGTAGCAAAGGGATTGTCGGCATGGCGTGATTGCATGGTTAACTCAGGAAAACTAAAGCGTCCCTCGCTGTCAGTTGTCGTGTAATCATGTATTTCACCATCAGTAACATCGATAAATTCATAGCTTCTTTTTAATTTAACATCTGGTAAAGGGGAACCATTGTTGGTAAGTTTTCCAGCCACTGGAGGGAAAAGCTGAACTGTTTTCTTTCTAAACATTTTGTTCTCCGAGCCACAAGCTGAAAGTGCAAAAACTAACAGAAAACTAAGGTGCGTTAACGATAGTAAACTTCTAAACATGTTCAACCTGTTGATATGCATGTAGTTTGTATTGGCATGCTATATGCTGAAAACAGAACTGGCAATATTGTCTAAGGCAAGATAGTGATCAATTTGGATTTGTTGTCAAAAATGAGACGTCAATTCCATTGGAGCGGCTTTCTATTATATTTGCCGTTAACAAGAATATTGCTTTTTTCAATAGTATATTAGACTGAAATTTCCTTAGATGTGTTATTCGACAGCTTATGGATAGAAGTTATTTGTTGTTAATATCCTCAAATGATTATATCCAACAATGAGTTTAGTTAAGCTTAAAAAACTTAAAACGATTAATAGCTCCATTGACGCCTCGATATAAACGTTTGAGCAATTTTATTGAAGTTATAGCCAAGGTTTTTCTAATTTCCCCATTTTGAGTTTAGAAATGTTTTTGTATGTGAAGTAAGAGCGCAATTCTTCGTTTTTTATTCAATAATAGAATGAGAAAAATTAGTTGGATCAGAGGTTAACCTTGGAGGAAGTATTATCACTTTTATTCCCTAAATTAATCCATTAATATTTCCGTACTTATCCAAATTTTTAAGCTCATCAAACTCTTCAATGTCTGCGGCTTTTCTTTTTTCAATTTCAGATCGTTTAGGCCATCTACAAATGCTGACTATAGGGTATACAATTACGCCACTGGGGTATTTTGAGTTATACACATAAATCACTTCTTCACTATTCGATAGATCGCAATTTAGAGCAGATAACATCTCTACAAAGTAAGCATTATGTGTAACCCCTCGAGAGTTCGCATCCCATAGGTAGACTTCATCATCTTCAGCATTGCTTGGATCATCACTTTCAATACGAATACCTTGCCAGATAACATTGGTAGCAAAGGGATTGTCGGCATGGCGTGATTGCATGGTTAACTCAGGAAAACTAAAGCGTCCCTCACTGTCAGTTGTCGTGTAATCATGTATTTCATCATCGGTAACATCGATAAATTCATAGCTTCTTTTTAATTTAACACCAGGTAAGGGGGAACCATTGTTGGTAAGTTTTCCAGTCACTGGAGGGAACAGCTGAACCGTTTTCTTTCTAAACATTTTGTTCTCCGAGCCAAAAGCTGAAAGTGTAAAAACTAACAGAAAACTGAGGTGTGTTAACGATAGTAAACCTCTAAGCATATCCAAACTATTGATATTCATATGGTTTGTCTCTGGCATGCTATATGCCGAAAACAGAACTGGCAATATTGTCTAAGGCAAGATAGTGATCAATTTGAATTTGTTGTCAAAAATGAGACGTCAGTTCATTGGAGCGGCTTTCTATTATATTTTCCGTTAACAGGAACCTTCATTTTTTCAATAGTATATTAGACTGAAATTTCCTTAGATGCGTTATGCGACAGCCTCTGGACAGAAGTTATTTGTGGTTAGCATCCTCTATTTTTATGCCTAACAATGAGTTTAGTTAAGCTTAAAAAATTAAAAAAATGTCCTTCGCTTAGGTTAAGGGCGTTTTGGTTTCAAGATAAAGGCATAAATATTTGGAGAATTAAGTTGCCAGTTGTTTACTCGGTATAACAAAACGCAATTGGTCTATCCGTAAAGCACAGATGTAATATCCATAAAAAACATGGATTATGCATATGAAAAAATTATCGCTACTCGCTCTGCTTGTTCTCTCTGGCTGTAACCAGCAAAACACCACGCCTTCAGCGCCAAATCACAATAGCCAATATCAGAGTTTTAAAAAAACACCGGAGCTTGCTGAAGAACTTAAAGCTCAGCCTACAATTGATGACCAATTTGCTCTGCTGTATCGAAAATTTGATTACACATTAGACAGAAGCGACTCCCTGACTGGTCGTGATGAAAACAAGGACGGAATACGCGACGATATTGAGGCATTCATCAATGCGTTAGAAGTGTCAGAGCCAGTGCGTAATGCATTGAAGCAAGATGCACGTCAAACTCAGAAAAACCTATATTACGATTGGAGTGAAAAGACTGAGGCTAATATTGACAAAGCCATGGCGATAGGTGACGAATACGATAAAGTCATCGCATGCAAAGATTTTGTGGGTATCCCAGTAGATGATTTAATCGAAACTTCTAAAACAATCAGAGCATTAACATACAATACAAAAGCCAGAACTATGGCTTATCTGGCTTACAATCATTTGCAAGATGGTGCAGTCAGTACATCGCTTCCAGCTGAGGAAAAGTACTGTGAATAAGCTAACAAGTGTTCTTTTGCTTTGATCTCCAGTGATAGTGACTTTACAAGTCTTGCCACGAGATTGAGAGAGTCGGAGATCCATGTCATTGGTGTTGGAAAAGCAATGACACCGACTTCATTTAAAAACGCTTGTGATGATTTTGTTGCTATTGAAAACTTGAATGCTGATGTTGAACTGGGGGGAGCACAACCTAACTCTAGTCAAGACGCTGAACGTGAACTTTGGCGATTGATGCATCAGGCATGGCAAAACTATAGAGACGAGTCAGGATGGGCTAAACTTGGTGAAATTGGTAAGTATTTGAAGAGATTGAAGCCAGATTTCGATCCTAGAAACTACGGATTAAAGAAGCTGTCTGATTTTTTTGACAAGTATCCGACACGCTATAAAACCCGCAACATAAAACGTTCTGGTATGGAGTTTCAGTTGATAACGAAGGCGAGCAAACAGAAGTGATGGGCTTTGCAGGTAGATTCAATAGATGTGGTGACTCATTATTGCCCCAAACCTTTGTAGTGAAATCGGTCAATGGCATGGCGCGAACGGTTTAATGACCTACTTTTTTTTAGTGAGATAGTAGTGAAGGCATTGAGTGTTTCGTTACCACTTTTTTTCTGATAGCTTGCAGCTTTTATCGAAAGTATCGCACCATTAATATTTATCCAACCAAACTTACAAGGAAGATAGTTTAAAGTATACGCCAAAGCCAAGACCTGCACGACCTGGTAACCCATCTGCATTGGAGTTGGCGCTTTATCGCTATGAGTGTCGGACCACTGATTACCATGACAAAAAGAATAGTGTTGCCCCTAAGAATGAATCGGAAGAAGCCTACAAGCAGCGTATTGATGCTATAGATAAAGATTTCAGCGTGAGCGCAAACTTCTGCATGGTGGATATCCGCAGAAAATTATTGAAAAGAAGGACATTAGCTGTAACGGTCAATCATGAAAGTCTATCAGTTAAAGCAACGCCCACACGAGTTCAAAACTATGACACTGGATATAATGAACCTGGCTAATCAGTTGGGTGACAAAAGCTGGTAAGGCAACTCCGAGTGTAACCAGTAACTAATGAGCCCTTACTACCACTTTGGAAAGAGGGTATCGTTAGCGCTTTTGAGGACGTTTTAGGAAAAGACTCTACAATACCTGATATATCAACATGGCGAAGTACATGTTTAGGATTGACTGTAGAGGCATGTGATAAGCTAGAATCGGTACTTATATCAGAGGGGGAGTTCTTGCCAATAAACGTCGGTAGCGAAACCATGTACGCTTTCAACTGCCTTAGTTTTGGTGTTGAAGATGGCTTGGAAACACTTGAGTTTGACAACGAGGACATCGAACGACGTTTTGTTTTCAAATCCCATCTCCAAGGTTGCACTGCGCTTTATGCTACTGAGTCTTTCAAGATCCTGTGCGAAAAGTATGGCTTAGAAGGGCTTAGGTTTGATGAAGATTTGCTGGACCCGTTTTAGTAGTTGACTATATAACTGAAGATAATGAGCTTGAATAGCTTGCCTTTGGGTTGAATCTTATGAATATAAGCAGTATCCATCTTAATTCAGCTAGAGCCCTGTTGATTCATTTTTGTCCAGAACCTTCACAGTTGGCACTTTGTAACACAGAAGTGCCCCAAAGTGAGTTATCGTTCGAGCTTTCTTTGTCTTGTCGCGGTGCTGAGAGTGTCATTTTTCACTGCTCTAATTCACAGTGGCAGACGATGCTCTGTTTCCTCCTGCGATAGTGCTCTCTTCCACTCTAGTAATTCTTACCATGTAGTTTAACCCTATGGTGGATATCGCTTTATCTAGGTGATAAAGTGAACGCTAACAGGTAGATACATAGCGTTTTGCTCTAATTACAGGGGGCGTAACGCTATTGAATAAGATGTTATGCGGTGGTCATAGTAAGTCTGATTCCGACCCAATGCGGGCATTGAGTTTTTAGTAAACTACTCTCCGAAATTCCCAGAATTTATTAGTCTAACAGGAGTCATCATGGACGAAAGACCGGATAATGAGCTATTGCAGTCCGCTCTCTCAAGATATCTTGAAGTGTTGCGAAGCTACGGCCCTCGTCCGGAGTCTATAGCTCTTGGTGCGGTAGTAAGCTTATTTGCTCTTCGTAAAGATGGTAATCCAGATAAGTTAATGATGGTATTACCTCGAGAGATGGATTCCTTTTTAAGAGGGGTTATCGGCGAGTTTGAAGCAGATTTTCTTGGTAGTTATCGGGATCTTAATAACGTTTACTATATACCATTTGAACATCCTGCTCTCCATCGTTTTTTGTATGATGCGAGTTCGTTGTATATCGATTTGGATGTGGGAATACTCGAACTGTTGGACTCTGTTTATTCTATTACCGATGGAAAAAGTGGCGAATTTGTAACTCCGAGTTCTGTAGCTGAATTGATGGCTGATTTGGTCGAAGTGTCGTCAGGGGAGACTCTATTTGATCCCTGTATGGGGTCAGGTGGTTTTCTGAATGCTGTCCAGCAAACAGGATTGCCTGACTTTCAATTTTGGGGGGGAGATAAAAATGCCTTCAATCTAGTCGTTGTTCGGTTAAAGACTTTGATTTCAAAACAGTACTATCATGAAATTCGAGGATCTAGCTTTGCTTTTGCAAGCGATTTACCTCAATTTGACGTAGTGCTTAGTAACCCTCCAATTAGAAAACTGAACCGCGACCAAGCACGGCATATGTACTCTGATGCTTTACGTGGAATAGCTTATCAGGATATGTCGGCCAATTTTATTGAGTTGGGGCTCCAGCATCTAAAACCTGAAGGAAGGGCTGCATACCTAGTTCCTATGGGGCTGCTGTTTCAGACTGGTGATGCTGAACAGGCTAGAAAGAGCTGGTTGCAATCCGGCATGTTGAAACTGGTGATTTCTTTGCCTGCTAACCTATTGCCACATACAGGCTTGCGATGTGCCATTTTGTTCTTCAAAAACAGCGAACGACAAGAATCGGTTCGCTTTGTCAAAGCGGATGAGTGCTTTGAGAGTGACCATAGAAGACAAAATCGTTTGTCATACGAAAACATCAAAATGATTCGTAACATGAGTCTCTCACGCTATCCTGAAGAGGGGGTTATTGATGCTTCCTATAGTGCTATTGCTGACAATCAGTATTGTTTGATCCCTAGTGAGTATATTCCTGCAAATAAAAGTAACGCTGGGCATTTGTCTGATGAATGGTCAAAAATCGGTGACATTGCCGATGTACTTCAAGGAACCTCTCTTTCGCGGGTTGAAGAAGGCGATCAACCTGTTATTAGGGGCAAAGACCTAAGGACAAGTCAAATAGACTTAGATGATCTTGCAAAGAAGAATCTGGCTGGCTTCTCGAAACCTATTCGATATGCTGAGAAAGGGGATATTTTGCTCCAACGTATAGGGGCTAATCCCGCCGCCTACTTAGTGGGTGTTCGAGAACAAGGCTGTGCAGTGGAAGATACCGTCTTTATCATTCGAAGTTCCAGCCTAGATATGGATAAGATGGAATTTATCTGCCAGTTCCTCAACTCTGATCAAGTTGCAAGTCGTATTAGCAATGCGAGGAGCTACTCAGTTATTCCTACCCAGACGCTCAAGTCAATCCGTGCGTTGGAAGTACCCATACCAGACCCGAAGATTATCGATCTGGTGAGGGAAATGAATGCGCTCGAAGCGTCACTAAAAAATGAGTATGAGAAGGTCAGAGAGTACAAGAAGGCCCTGTTTGATGGGTATGCTCCTAGTGATATCAGCAGTCGTTTTGAAGATGCACGATTTACAGCAAGTGCTCTTGAGGCTGCACTAAAGCAAAAGGACGACATTAAATATCGTGTAAGAACGCAGTATCCATTCCCGTTAGCTTATGCCTATAGAAATATATATCTAGAGCACGAGATCGCAGGAATTTACGAACGGCAGATGAAATATGGGGAGCAGTTATTGTCTTTCCTATCTGCTGTGGGAATTGCGTTGAGTGTTAAATATGGTGGTATTGATAACAATTCTGACAAGGTAGAGTTACTTAAGGAGTTTCAGTCTTATGTTTGTAGAGGTGTATCGCCTGGTGATTTTCAAACGATACTCCAAAAAGCCTGTAAGCTCTTGAGCTCTGTGGAGGAGCCAATTGCACAGTCTTTCTCTCAGGTTTGGTACAAACCCGGTGGTAAGAAAGAGTCGGTATTCGCAAAAAATGCTAGGGAAAACCTTGTATCTAAGCTTAATGATTATAAGCATCATCGTGGTCCCTCAAATCGTCACGAAAGAAAATTGGGGGGAGAGGAACAATCTAAAACTTTAGATGAGCTGCTGATGCATATTGAGTTTATTTCAGATTGTGAGTTAATCCGTATCGACAAGATTGATAAACAATGGCGTGGTGATGAGTTGGTGTACTCCGCCAGTACGCTAAAGGGGGATCATCCCGCATTTGAAAAGGTCCAATTTAGCTCTGAGCAAAACTTGTCTATTGATAAGCTTTATATTCAGTATAAGTCCGATTTCATTTGTCTATACCCCATGATTTCTCTGGCTTATAACCCCAATACTCGAAAAGAAGAAATTTTCTCTATCGATAAAGAGTCGGGGCATGGGTTTATGCTGAAAAGCTTCGAGTCAGGAACATCTGTAGAGAGTAAAGAGGTCAGGTCTGATTTTATTTATTGGGTCGAAAAAATGGTGAGTCCTGGGGATGAGCTAGAGCTATGTTAGTAGGGGACTAGATTTAGGCTGAATTAACTTCCCTAAGAATAACTAGAATATGAGATTAGTACGTGTATTAATTCTAGGGTCGTTCACTATTTTCGATGTCAGCTTCTGGCCGAATTTTAATCTCGTTAAGATGGCACAGATAACACATAACAAGCGCAAGCACTCGGAACAATTTTCCACTCCAATCCAAATTGTCCGGTGTCGCGGGCGTCAATCACAACATCTCTAACTCACTTCTGTCCCAAAACGGTCTTCACCAAGCTAGAACAATACAAATAAAAAACGCCTCTCCTATCTCTAGGAAGGGCGTTTTTCTTTTGTTTAAATTATCTAGGTAGATTACCTTTCACGCACGTAAGTGGTTTGTACTAAGGTATCCAAAACAACTTCGCAATTGGTCACTTTAAAATTGAGTGGCTGTTGCAAATCACCAAATAAAGGTGCGCCGCCGCCAAGTAGAATAGGGAAGCGCGTGATCACCATTTCATCGATAAGATCTTCTTTTAAAAAGTTCTGAATCGTCACACCGCCGTCGATGTATAGCTCGTTAAAGCCTTTTGCATTCAGGTCAGTAAGCACATCTTTTAGCTCGCCTTTTACTAAAAAGACTTTGTCTTCGTAGCCCTGTGGGACTTCTGTCATGGTATTGCTGAGTACGAACACGGGTTTACTGTACGGCCAATCACAATCAAAACTCAGCACAACATCTAAGGTATTACGCCCCATGACTAAGCCGTCAATACGTTCCATTAATGGGAAGAAGCCAGTATCAATATTGTCGGGATTTGGTACGGATTGTAGCCAGTCGAGTTTGCCTTGTTTATCTGCGATGTAACCGTCCAGACTGGTTGCAATAAATACGATATTTGCCATGAGTACCTCATCAAAGTAGTGATGCTTGAGCCAAGCTAAAGTATGGGTTAAAATTAATTCTACAATGTAGAATAATGCTGAGTTTATCGAGAAGATCAAATGTCTGTCAACGAAAAGAAACGTGGAAGACCGACCGCAAAGCAGTCACAACTGAGTGCAGAAAGCATTTTGGAGTCGGCTAAGTTATTGATGAAAAAGGAAGGAAAGGTACCAAGTATTCGCCTGCTAGCGACCCAATTGAATGTGGATCCTATGGCGATCTATTACTACTTCAAAAACAAAAATGCTTTGCTTGAAGCGTTAACAACATCGTCGGTGGAAGACATTTATCAACCGCAAGCAAATGAAGATTGGCAAAGCGAACTCAAACACCTGTGCGTTAGTTATATTGAGCTGTTGCGTGAGTATAACGGGCTGTTGCAAACCATGTTGAGCATGACATCCCACGGACCGGCTCAAGTGTTTACTGAGCGCTATCAATTGATTGTTCAACCCTTGGGTTTATCCCAGCAAGTAGAGAAAGACAGTTTGGATCTGCTGGCGGATTACTTACACGGTTTTGCGCTGTCGATTAGCTGTTGCCATGATGCGAGCTTGATTAAGACTGATATGTTGGATGGACCGTTAAGTCTGATCTGCTCATCATTGTTGGTATCTCGAACCTAGCTCACATTAACGCGCTGTTTGGGTATATACCCTGAAAGAAATTCCCATAACCAAAGGTTCTAACTAAAAGAGATTACAGGACTTTTATTTGGTTAATTAGACCTAATATCTTGGTTATGCCCGAAGCGAAAGGCGAAGGGATACTTTCAATAATGCTTGCTGGCGTGCTAGAGCCGTCAGTTTGAAGATGCATTCAAACACAATAAGGGATAACAATGGCTAACGAATACATTCCACCAAAAGTTTGGACAAACGATAATGAAAATGGCGGTCAGTGGGCGAGCATTAACCGTCCGGATTCTGGCGCGCGTCATGAGCAAGAGCTTCCTGTTGGTGAGCACCCATTTCAGCTTTACTCAATGGGTACGCCAAATGGTCAGAAAGTGACGATCATGTTTGAGGAGCTTTTGGCGGCAGGCGTAACAGCAGCTGAATACGACGCATACCTGATCAAGATCGGCGATGGTGACCAATTTGGTTCAGGCTTTGTGTCAGTAAACCCGAACTCGAAGATTCCGGCTTTGGTTGACCGTTCAGGTGCTGAACCGGTGAATGTTTTTGAGTCTGGCAACATCTTGTTTTACCTAGCAGAGAAGTTTGGTCACTTCCTACCAACAGAAGGCGCGAAGCGCGCTGAGGTAATGAACTGGTTGTTCTGGTTGCAAGGTTCTGCGCCATACCTAGGCGGTGGTTTTGGGCATTTCTACGCGTATGCACCAGAGAAGTTCGAGTACCCAATCAACCGCTTCACTATGGAAGCTAAGCGTCAGCTAGACGTGCTGGATAAGCGCCTTGCGAACAACGAATTCCTAGGTGGTGACGAGTACAGCATTGCCGATATTGCAACATGGCCATGGTACGGTAACCTTGTTCTGGGTCGTGCGTATGATGCGGCAGAGTTCTTAGATGTGGCGAGCTACAAGAATGTTGTGCGTTGGGCGAAAGCGATTGATGAACGCGAAGCAGTACAACGTGGTCGTATTGTTAACCGTTCATGGGGTGAAGAGTGGGAACAAGTACCTGAGCGTCACAGCGCTGCAGACATTGATTCCGCACTAGCGAAAAAGTCTGCGTAATCGCTTCATCGTACTAAACAAAAAAGGAATGCCTGTGCATTCCTTTTTTTGATCCCTAGTGGTGTGTTTTCTCGATTAAGAAGTCGATAAGCACTCGAACCCGCTTGGCTTTTTGGGTGTTCTTGTGAAAGTAAACATATAAGCCAGAATAGGGCTGCCAATATTCTTCAAGCACAGGCACCAACTCTCCAGTGCGAAAGCCCTCTTGTACGATAGGCGTCACAATACGACCAATGCCTAACCCGTTGATGGCAGCGTCAACCATGAGATCGGTGTCGTTGACGATCAGCGCGCTTGGCATGTCGACGGTGATGGCTTCCCCTTTGTTGTTTAACTTCAGCGGTGCGATTTGATTAGAAGAAATAAAGCGGTATTGAATCAACTTATGCTTTTTTAAGTCTTCTGGCGTATTGGGTAAGCCGAACTGCGCGACATAGCTTGGTGATGCAAATAACGCTTCTTTCACTGGGTGAGTGAGCTGACGTGCAATCATTCCTTCTTCCACTTTATCGCCAAAGCGGATACCCATATCGAACCCTTCACGAATGATATCGACAGTTTTATCGGAAACAGAAATTTCCAACTGGATATCGGGATAACGTTGGCAAAACTCAATGTAGATAGGTTTGAGCAAAGATTGATAAACAAAGCGTGGCACCGTGATACGAACTTTGCCCGATGGCACTCGGCTCAAATCACTTACACTCTCGACTGCGAGGTTAAGATCAGACATGGTAGTCAGTGTTCGATCGTATAAGCGTTGCCCTGCTTCTGTCAGCTCAATGCGACGAGTGGTGCGGGTAAATAATGGCAAGCCGAGTTGTTCTTCCAGCATTTTTAATGCCTGACTCACCGATGGTGGTGCGATTTCTAACTTACGCGCTGCGGCGGTGATGCTGCCTTCTTGTGCAATAGTATGGAACATCATTAATTGATTGTAGGTGGTGCCGTTCATGTTTCATCCTAGTGTTGCGTTTATTGTTAGTTTCTACCTAATAATAATTTAAGTAAAGAGCATCTAAAACTAAAGGTTACTTCAGCGTATTCTCTCTTCATCGGTTAACGCTTCGAAACAGAGGAATCGCGATGAGCAAAGTACTGGTAATTTCAGGTCACCCAAACCTAGATGAGTCATACACCAACACAGTTATCCTAGACGAGCTAAAAGCAGGGCTTAGTGATATTGAAGTTCGTCGTTTAGACACTCTGTATCCGAACTACCAAATTGATGTTGAGGCAGAGCAAACTGCGCTTATGAGTGCTGATGTGGTTGTGTTGCAATTCCCATTTTACTGGTACTCAGCACCGGCGTTGTTGAAAAAGTGGGTAGATGATGTATTCAGTTTTAACTTCGCTTACGGTCCTGAAGGCGACAAGCTAAAAGGCAAAGACTTCATTCTGTCATTTACGATTGGTGGACCTGCAGAGTCTTACGATCCACTTGGTTACAACCACTTTACTATCGAGCAGTTTGTTTACCCATTCCAACAAACGGCTTATTTGGCGGGTATGAACTATCGTAAGCCAGTTTATACCCATCGTATGGTGTACATTCCAAATGTGTATAATAAGTTGGAAGAAGTGCAAGCACGTGCAAAAGATCATGCGAGCCGCTTAGCTGCACAGATTGAAGAAATCACCGCTTCACCAGAGAGCCGTATGCAGACATTTGTTGCTGAGTGGTTCGCCAAATTTGATGTTTTAGAAGAAGGGACGGAGTTCTTCACAGACAAGCTAGCGCAAGACGTGAAATGGTCGATGCCAGAAGGTGAATTTTTAGGTCATGATGGCTTTCGTGATTGGTATGCGATTGCCCGTGCGACTTTTAAACCAAACTGTGACCACGACGTTCAGCAGATCGAAGTGAAACCTAATGGTGATCGTTTTCAAGTGGAACTGCGTATTCGATTAACAGCAGACAGTTATGATGATTCGATGATGAAAGGTGAAGCAGTCAACTTAAACGTTAATGAGACATGGCAAGTGTCGATTGATGAGAGTGGACGAGTCATCATTCATGAATACAGCGTTGTTCCAGTGGTGAGTTAACGGCCCTTAGCTAGCAATTCATTGCTTTCGCCCTAAGCCCAGATGCTTAGGGCTTTTTTTATTTGTTTAATATCTAAAAAACGAGCGCCATATTGACGCTCGTTTTCTCTAGATTATGTGCAGCTTAAATTAAGCAACAGATTGTTCCCGCGCGGTGTTCTGATAGGCAGGTAATTCCGATCTCAAGCCTTTGATCAAGCTGACACACATCAGCAATAGAACAAAAGTGAAAGGTAAACCTGTTGCCACCACCCCGGATTGAAGCGCTTGCAAGGCCTCTTTACCACCAATCCACAGCATTACCGCAGCGATAGAGCCTTCGATACATGCCCAGAAAATACGTTGTGGTACCGGCGCATCAATTTTACCACCAGCAGTGATGCTATCGATAACCAGTGAACCGGAGTCTGAAGAAGTGATAAAGAACACTAAAATCAGAACAATAGATAATACCGAGATGACCGAGCTAAACGGCATTGCATCGTAAACGTGGAAAAGGGTTAGTGAGATATCTGTAAGACCATTCGCGCCCAGCTCGCCGACTTTGTTGACCACTTGATCAAGTGCGATACCGCCGAATACTGCCATCCAAATCAGTGTTACTGTGGTTGGAATAACGATAACAGCGAATAGGAATTCACGAACCGTACGACCTTTCGAAACTCGAGCGATAAACATACCGACGAATGGTGACCAAGATACCCACCACGCCCAGTAGAAGACCGTCCAACCATGCATCCATTCGGTATCATCTCGACCATGAGGGTTACTCAGTGCGAAGATGTCTTTTGCGTATGCGACTGTGGTATCCCAGATCGACGTTGTTGCTACATCAAAGCTGATGAATAGCACAAAAGCCAATAGAGCGAATGCCACCGCCATGTTGATGTTACTCAGTAGCTTAACGCCACCGTCGATGCCTCGAACAACAGAAAGTACGGCAATAAAGGTTACGAATGCGATAACGATCATTTGCATGCCAATGCCGCCATCCAGACCAAATACATGGTTGATGCCGCTCGTTGCTTGCTGTGCACCCAGACCAAGCGAAGTCGCAAGACCAAACAGGGTTGAAAGTACCGCAAGAATATCAATGACGTGACCTAACCAGCCCCAAGCTCTATCACCAAATAGCGGGTAGAACGCAGAGCGTAATGAAAGTGGTAAGCCTTTGTTGAAGGCGAAGAAAGCTAGCGAAAGTGCCACGATGGCGTAAATTGCCCAACCGTGAATACCCCAGTGGAACATGGTTGCACCCATAGCCAGGGATTTCGCTTCCTCTGTGTAAGGCTCAACATTCAGGGGCGTGCCATACCAGTCAGTCAAATAAGCCGTTGGCTCAGAGACACTCCAAAACAGAAGACCGATACCCATACCTGCGGCAAAGAGCATTGATAACCAAGAAACGGTTGAGTGTTCTGCTTGTGCATCTTTACCACCAATGCGGATTTTACCTAGTGGTGACAGTAAGACTGCGATAGCAAATACGATGAAAAAGTTTGTTGACCACATGAAGAACACATCGAAGTCAGAAATGATGCTGTTCTTTACGCCATTTAAGGCATCACGGGCTGTTGAAGGATCAACGATTAATAGAGAAGCAAGACAGAGAAGAACAAGACCAGCACTAATTCCAAATACTGGATTGTGGATATCAAATCCCCATTTTTGAACGTTATCTTGACCAACCTGATAGTCGGTAGTGTCGATACTATATTTTTTTAGTGCATTATCCATAAATACAACATGTACGCTTTATTAAATGTGCCCTTCTTGAGTAAGAAAAACACTAAAACCGCCCTCCAATTGTTTTGAGTTCAAATTAAAAAATGCGACGCAATCATAATGTTTTGTGTAAAACAATGCAAACTGATGGTTTATTTAAAGGCGTTAACTACGTTTTAATGTGATTTTTGGTTGAAAATGCAATGAGGTGTAATGTTTTGATGTGTAAATATTTGCTTTTTGTTGTAGAGGAAGGTTTGTTCAAAAGGGAGGGGCAAAGCACGTGAGTGGTAACAAATTCGCGTGATTCTCGATAGACATGTTTGGCTAACTTATAAGCACAAACTCCAACCGACTTCGCATTCTTTTCGACAAATATCGAGTAAACGTAACCAATCGTAACAGAGCTGCTGTAACTGAACAGCGTTTCCATATACTCGACTTAATTTGTAAGCCACAGAATGCTGCTATGAGAAAAAACACTTTAATCAATGCTACGTTAGCGACCACATTGACCGCTGTTTCTGCGTTTAGTTTTGCTGCTCCTACCGTTGTTCCTAATGCCCCAGAGTTAAGCTCTCGAGGCTATGTTTTAATGGATTACCACACTGGCACTGTGCTGGTGGAACGTGATGCCGACAAACGCCTAAACCCGGCGAGTTTGACTAAGCTGATGACCGCTTATGTCGCGGGGCAAGAGGTGAAGTCAGGCAACATTAGCTTAGACGATGAAGTGGTGATCAGCCGCAATGCGTGGGCGAAGAACTTCCCTGATTCTTCTAAAATGTTTATCGAAGTCGGTACCTCGGTTTCGCTTTCCGATCTTTACCGCGGTTTAATTGTGCAATCAGGTAACGACGCCAGTGTCGCGATTGCTGAGCACGTCGCCGGAAGTGAAGCAGGCTTTGTTGGTTTGATGAATAGCTGGGCGAATCAGCTTGGTTTATCGAACTCTGCCTTTACCAACCCACATGGTCTAGACAGTGACGGTTTGTACTCGACCCCGCGTGACATCGCAACGCTAGGTCGTGCCATCATCCGTGATCTTCCTGATATCTACCCGCTGTACAGTGAAACGTCGTTTACCTACAACGGCATTACTCAATACAACCGTAATGGTTTGCTGCGTGACCGTAGTATGAGTGTTGACGGTATGAAGACGGGTTACACCAGCGGTGCCGGTTACAGCCTTGCAACGTCTGCTACCAATGGCGACATGCGTTTAGTCGCGGTTGTTATGGGAGCCAAAAGCCCAAGTGTACGTGAATCAGAGAGCAAACAGCTTCTGAGTTACGGTTTCCGTTTCTTCGATACTGTTGTGCCAACGCAAGCGGGTACAGAAGTCGCAACAGCACGTGTTTGGATGGGTAACCAAGACGAACTTAAAGTTGGCGTTGAACGCGATATTTACCTAACGCTACCGAAAGGTGACGTGAACAAGTTGGAAGCAGAAGTGGAATACAACGGTGACCTAATGGCTCCGATTCAACAAGATCAAATTGTTGGTAAAGTCCTATATAAAGTGGACGGTGATGTAGTGAAAGAAGCGGATCTCGTCGCACTTGAGCCAGTAGAAGAAGGCGGTATCTTTAAGCGCCTAGTGGATTGGTTCAAGCGTTTGGTTGCAAGCTGGTTCTAACCTTCTTTTTTCTCTGATTTTATTTGAAGCCGCATCTTAGTTTTAAGTTGCGGCTTTTTGTTTATTTAAAGCTCAGTTTTTTCTCCCAATGGTTTCCCACAACGCCAATACAAGGATGACAGGAAATCTTGCCATTAGAGCAACATTTATATGACCGTGACATTTATATAAAAATCGATTCTTATGCGCACTTGGGAATGTATCGGATTGATGTTATTGTTCGCTTATAAATCAGATGCTTCTAAAAAGAAAATTCTTAATACAATCGAGATGGAACGTAATACTTCGTGAGAAAAAGCTATGTTGTCACTTTGCTAGCGGCACTGCTTTGGGTAGTGGTCGCTTTTGCTTTACACGATTACTGGCGTAAGGATTCGCCAAGTGAAAATATTCAACAAATCATCAGCCAAGATCCTCAGGTTTTGCTTGCTAAATCAGCTCAAGGTGAGGCATTGCTGGATGTCAGTGCATTGGCTTACAGTGATCCGGAACGCGCACAACAAGCACTGGCTGCAATCGGCAACACTTTTTCGACTGAGCTTGAAAAATCCTACGCCTTGTATCAGCGATATCGTGTTGCTCGTGCGAACGATGAGCCACAACTGGCGGCAGAGTATCGTGGGCAGCTCCAGACCATCGCTCGTGAAACTGAACAACCTTGGCTTGATGCAGTACTTTTGGCAGACAGTGCCATGCAGCACACCTTGCACGGGCGTAATGATGTTGGTTTGACTGAAATAAAACTTGCCATTGATATCGCCAAAAAAGAGCAAATTAATTCTCTATTGCCTCGCTTCTACAATATCGCGGGGGCGCTGAATAATGCGACCAATCAATTAGTCGATGCCCAGCGCTATTTCCTTGATGCAATAGATATCGCCAATAAAGTGGGGCAAGAGGCGTACAAAGGGACAATCTATAACAACCTAGGGCTGCTTTATCTGCATATTGAAAGCTGGGATAGGGCGTTAGAGTTCATCCAAAAAGCGCAGCAGATTTATCTAAAGCGTCACGCTCAAGGGCATAAAGCGCGAGGGCTACAGATTCTGTATCTCAACGAAGCGCATGTTTATAACCGACAGGGTAACGTTAAGCTCGCTCGTGCTGCTTATGAGAAATCTCAAGAGTTCTACAAGGCAACCTCAACGAACCTTCGCCATCATCTAATCCAGCTGAAAGGCAAAGCTGACATGCTGTTGCTGGAAAAGCAGTTTACTAAGGCGCTTGAAACTACACAGCAGTGCGTTATGTTGCCTTCTGCTGCTGACTTTCCAATTGAATATGGACAGTGTTATTTGATTATGTCGAAGTCTCAATTGGCGCTCGGAGACTTAGATAAGGCGATGCAAAGTGCGGCATTGAGTGCGGCTGCGTTTCGTTCTATAGAGCATCAACGTTGGCTGATTCGAGTTGAAGAACAGAAGGCAAAGATATTCGAACAACTTGGCGAGTATGAGAACGCTCTGAATTCCTTTAAGCATTTTTCTGCTAACAGTAAGAAGCAGTTACTCGGCAAAGTGTATGATTTAGAACAGGCGTTTGCGACAGAGCACATCCAGCGTGAAAGAGACGTATTGGAAGTAGAAAAACGTTTGGCGGAATCGGAGCTGGATCAAGAGAAGCTGCGCTTTCAGATTGCGATTATCTGGATAGCGGTTTGTGCTGTCGTACTGGCACTTACGGTGTCTAAAGTCTTAGCGACGCAGCGCAAAAACCAAGAGCTTCATCAGCTTTCTTTGCTTGACCCACTGACTCAATTACATAACAGACGCTTTTACTATGATCAGATTGATCACCCTGCACAGTTAGATGCAAAAACAGAGTATCGCGTTGTGTTGTTTGATATTGATAACTTCAAAGACGTTAACGATATTCACGGACATGAGGCAGGCGACCGCGTTTTGGAAGGTTTTGCAGAACGATTGAGGCTTCATGTTCATGCCCAAGAGTTGTTGATTCGTTGGGGCGGTGAAGAGTTCTTGATGCTATTAAGAGCAACCGATGACCTAGCGAAACGTCTTGAAGAAATTCGTCAGCACATTGATGACGCGTTGTTCGAAACCGAAGAGGGAAGTTTGCACATCACTACCTCAGTTGGGGTAAGTCATGGTGGGCAGATTGATACCTTCACGTACAACGACGAATATTTCCGCCGCGCAGATAAAAGCCTCTATGAAGCGAAGCAAAACGGTAAGAATCAGGTGGTATTTCCTGACGGACGATAAAGAAGATTGGCAACATTGCTTGTAAACGAATCGGCAGATTGAAGCGTTCAATCTGCCGTTTTTGTTTTGTGCTTCATTTTTCTGTCGTTACGGTCGCCTACTCAGCGTAGAGCACTCTTAAAGAGAACCATTCAGAACAAAAACGGAGTTACGCGTGCGCAAGATTCTATCTTTGACCTTGGCTATGTCACTTACTGGCTGTGTTATGCCTCAGCATCAACCTGTAGAAACGGGGCAATGTGTGGGGGTAATGTCATCACAAGATGCTTACGGCTACCTCAACCCAAACCATTACACCATGCAAGTGTTGGCATTGAAGAAAGAAAAAGATGTCAAAGAGTACATTCGTTACATTGACCCGAAACATCCGGTATGGGTGAACTGGAAAAACAGCCGCGGCACTCGTTGGTACACAGTGACGGTGGGTGACTTCAAGACCAAGCAAGATGCCTACAGTGCACTCTCTTCTTTACCAAGTCGAGTTAAGCAATCTTCTCCTTTCGTCATGACGTTTGCTGAAATGCAACGCAAGCAAGAAACCAGTGTAGTACGTATGCGCTAGTGCTGTTCTTGTCATTCCAATAAACACTTTGTTGTTACACATCGAGCCTTTGCAATCGATTGGAAAGGCTCATTTGAACCATCAGTCACCGATCTTCTCCAATGTACACGCAAGATCACGCTTCTAACGCGCTTTTGACTTTACTTGTTATCGGGTATTTTTTAGTCTTCGCATCCCACTTTTTCTGTTGGAGTCACCATGAAGCAAGAAATGTACACCACCTACGCAAAGCAATACGATGTGGCAGCACAAGATAACCTGTACAACGCGCACTTTGAGCGTCCAAATACCTTTGAACTTATCGGTGATGTTACAGGTAAAAGGGTGCTGGATTTAGGCTGCGGTTCGGGTATTTACGCACAGCTTCTATTGGCGCGAGGCGCAAGCTCTGTGACTTGTATTGATGCTGCGCAAGAGATGATTGATATCGTTAAGGGTAAGCTGGGTGATTCAGTTACAGCTTATGCGCAAAACTTGGCGTTAGGCTTACCAGAAGAGCGAGATGCGCAATATGATCTTGTTATTTGTCCGCTCATGGTTCATTACATCGAGGATCTTCGCCCTTTGTTTAATGATATCCAACGTGTGTTAACAGCAGGTGGTCAGTTCGTATTTTCGACTCATCATCCATTTGCGGATTTTGAGTGTTCTGCTTCAGGTAATTACTACGACAAAGAGCTTGTAGAAGATATGTGGAACACCGTTGGTGAGCCAGTTCCTGTAGCATTCTATCGTCGCTCTTTGCAAGACATTACCGATGCGATCAGTGGGGCTGGCATGGCGATGTTGGCGATCTCAGAAGGTAAGGTGAATGAGAAGATTCGTGAAATCTCAGAAGAACATTACCAACGCTTGGCGATATTCCCGAACTTCATCTTCATTAAATGTGTGGCGCTGAGCTAGTAAAATCAGTGAGTTCAGATAGAAAAAACGGAAGCGCAGAGGCTTCCGTTTTGTGATCTTAGCGTTGAGCTTACAGCGCTGCGAGAATGGTTTCTGCTTTGCTTGCTTCAAATGTCTTTGGCTCTTCAACGTTTAATGTGGTGACCACACCGTTGTCGATGATCATCGCGTAACGCTGTGAACGAACGCCGCCAAAACCGCCGGTGTCCATTTCTAGGCCCAGTGCTTTGGTAAAGCTTGCGTCGCCATCGCCAAGCATTAATAACTCAGACGCGTTTTGCGCTTCACCCCAAGCTTGCATCACGAATGCATCGTTAACAGAAACACACGCAATCAGGTCCACACCTTTCGCTTTAAGTTGGTCAGCCAATACGACATAACCTGGCAAGTGCGCTTCTGAACACGTTGGCGTAAATGCTCCAGGAACCGCAAACAGAACCACTTTCTTATCCGCAAACAGCTCTGTCACTTGGTGGTTAACCATACCATCGGCAGTCAGTTCGCTTAGCGTTGCCGCTGGCAGTGCTTGACCTTGTTGAATCATGATTTTCTTCCTTTTGGGTAGCTTTATTTAGCTCACTCAGTCTAGCGCTAAAACCACGGGCTAACCACGGAAGAAATGTAAGGTCTTAATTGGCATCATAAAAACAAACCGCCTCAGTGGACGGTTTGTTTATTTTTTACATTGCGTTTAGATAAGACTTGTAAGAATGAAGTCGGACGGTTGCTGCGCCGATAACGTCAATGAAACCGAACAAACTGTGTGGCTTATTCGCTGCAATCCATGCTGAACCAGTGGCTCCGATCGGGATGGTTTTGCCTTCCGGTTCGAAGATCTCCAGAATCACAGTACGACCATGGCTACTGGTATTTGCGCCGACATGCTGACGGACGCTTTGTGGTCCTTGCAATGGTGAGACAGAGGATTCCCCAGTGCCTGCCGTAATGCTGTGTACGCGAGCGCGGAATACTTCGCCTGGGTAAGCATCGACGTAAAATTCGGCAAACTGTCCTTTTTCAACATAGCGGTAGGTTTGGTCTGGAATACGCATTTCTAAGAACTTACGTGACGTATCGTAGATGTGCATATTGCCGACACGGCTTCCATCCGCGACATTCACTACCGCAACTTGCCCATCATAAGGCGCTCGAACTGTCTTGCGCTCTTGCTCAAATTGGGTCTTTTGCAGGTCGGCATGCAGGGATTTTAACGAGGCTTCTGCAACGCGCAGTTGAGACTCGTAGTATTCGATGTCTCGACCTTTAAAGATCTCTGGTGATGTTTTGCCGCGAATGATGTCGCGCTTCAACTGCGCCACATTTTCTTCTTGCTGAACAATCCCTGCTTTAATTTTTTCTACGTCTGCCAAAGAGGTGGTGTCGACGAGCGTATAGATCACATCGCCTTTCTTCACTTCTTGGTTGTGGTCGACATAGATGTGGTCAATCTGTTCTCTAAATAGGGGAGAAAGAACCGAATGAGGTGCTTTTACGGTGGATGAGTAGGTCAAATCAACAGGAGCCCAAAGGCGTGAGAGTATTCCTAATACCACCAGAATAAATGCACCACCAGAGATAATCCAAAATGCGCTTTTGAACGTCCATTTTATCGCACCCGTTGAGACCAAAATCCACATGATCAGAATGTACGGAATCATTACCTCTTTCATGGATTATTCCCCTGCTGTTTTGGTCGTTGTTTGTGGCTGTGAAGCCAATCGACTATTGCGAATGATGTTGCTTAGTGAGCTGCCGATGTGTTCCCAGTTGGCGAACGCAATGATTAACGCCAGCACCCACCACGCTTTATGGATGAACAAACCGCATAGAGAAAGCGCAAATACCAATTGGATATGAGAACTTTTCTTTTCTTGAGCTCGATGTACCGCAACTTCGTGGATCTGCCATAGCAAATAGATGACAAAAAGGGCAAGCGCTATGGTGACGGAAAATAGATAACCGCTGAAGTACTCGGAGTTGAAGATCACCATCATGGTGTCGTTAGGGGTATTGGTAAACAAGCTCATATCAATATCTTTCGAATTGATCGTACCCATAGGCGCAAGCAAGTAAGCTCCACCGAGCATTAGAGCCATGAAAAGTGAGAACTTTAATAGCACCATAAAAATCGCAAAAATGACACGACCTATGGCTTTTATGACGTTCATAGTTATACCTTTTGTCAATGTGTGAGGGTAAAACGTTGAGCGCGTGATTATTGTTTTGTCTTTTGTAATCACATGCGCGGAATTGTATGAAAAAACGCCATAAGTTGAGTGATATATGATATAAGTTAAGCTCATGTCAGCATGGAAATATTAGAGAACACATAATCTATGAAGCACTCAGATTACAGTCTTATCCCGACCTTTGTGGCGATTGTGGAAGAGAAGAGTTACACCAAAGCGGCGCAACGTCTGGGTGTGAGTCAATCTGCGGTCAGCCAAGCGGTAGTCAGGCTTCGTGAGGTGTTTAAGGATGCGTTATTCATTCGTGAAAGCCATGGCGTTGCACCAACGGCGTTTGCAGTTGATATCTACCCGACATTAGCGAGTGCAGTAGAGAGCATCGCATATATGCTGCCAGAACATACTCGGTTTGATCCTGCTGAGTGCGATAAGCGTTTTGTGATCTCTTCCCTTAGTGTGTTCGGTTTTACTCTTCTTCCTGAACTTTCCGCTTTGATCAGTGAGAGAGCGCCAAAAGCCAGCACACGCATTGAACCGTTATACACCATGGATTTGACGAACCTACTGAGAACCCAGCAGTGTGACTTGGTGATAGAGGCTCACACTAATCTGCACCCACATTTACGTTCTAAAGTATTGATGTCTGATAAGTTGACCGTGGTGTGTCGCAAAGATCATCCTCGCTTAACGGGCAACAGGATCAGTGTCAAAGAGTACCTCAATGAAAAGCACGTCACTTTGTCTCAGTTCAATCAACAAAATGGTTACCTAATTGGTCGAGGAATCAAGGATGAAAAACTCTTAGGTCAACGTGATGTGGCATGGCAGGCGAGTAGCATTATTGAAGTATTGCCGGTTGTGCAGCGTTGTGATTATCTCGCTCTGATGCCACAAACCTTGCTGAAGCAGTATTGCGACCTCTATCAGCTCAAAGAGCTAAAAGCAGACTTCATGAAAGATCCAATTGATGTCGCCATGTATTGGCATTCTTCTCGCACAAATGATCCTAGTCATCAGTGGTTGAGAGAGCAGTGTTTATTAGCCGCTGAGAAATTTACCGAAAATCATTAGATTAAAGTGAATATTTTCACTATACCGTATGGATGGTTCTTTAATGAGACACTAGACTGTAAATATATTCCTCAATATCACTGGGGCTTTTGTGCAGGGAAGTCGGTTTTTTTTCACGAGCATTCGAACTAAGTTCATTGTCATCTATACCTTGATGACGATTTGCTTTGTTTTGATTTTGTTTGGTGCCCTTTATTTTAAAGAGCAGCAACGTGTGTTTAGTGTTGCCTTAAAAAACTCGATTCAAGTTTCAAACCTCCATTCTGATGTGATTAGCCAAGAGCTACAAAGAAACGTCGCCTCACTTCAAACCATCAGTGGGCATCAAAGGGTTCAGCATGGTGATGTTCCATTCATTATTGAAGAACTGAAATGGCTGCAAAGCATGTCGAAACATGCGGTGGTCAATACTTTGTTCGTCGACAATGAATGGAACTTGGTCGATTATCAAGGTCGCAGAACCAAAGTGACACTGGCAGACATAACTGAGGATGTTAACTGGCAACAGGCAAAATACCATGTCACTAAGCCGCACATTGGTTTGGTGACAGGAGAGCCGTTGATTGCATTGGGTGTCCCTGTTTTTAATTCACAAAATGAGTGGAGTGGTATTGTTGGAGTATCCATCTCTATTGACTATTTGAGTAAGAGACTGTCCAAAGTCAAACTTGGAAACAGTAGTTATGCATGGATTGCCGACAATTACGGAAATGTGGTCTCCCACCCGAATAACACGCTAATTTTAGCGGCAAATATCTTTGATTCTGACAGTATCGGTTTTGAAGGCTTTGGGAATATTGCCTTGCAAACACGACAGCACGATATCGGCTACGGACATTATTATGATGAGAATGTGGGTGAATCCAAGATCGTTACCTTTTCTGCCATTGATAGTCTGCCGGGTTGGACGTTGTTTGTCACAACGGAAGAGTCAGACATATTCCTTGATATCAAAGCACTAGTAGAAGACGTCACCATTACCTTATCGGTGGTGATCATCGTTTTTCTACCGATTATCATCTATCTGACCAACTCTGTGACGTTACCGATTGTGGAGTTAACGCAGGACGTTAAAAATTCGGTCAGCAGTCACTACACCGAATTTGCTGGGCAAAACTCTTTGGATGAAATTGGGCAATTGTCTAACGCATTTAAAAACACCATAGAAGAGATTCAACAGCATAATCGAAACTTGGAAGATGTGGTGGCGAGCAGAACTAACGAGCTGAACGATGCCAATCACGACCTCGCGATGTCTGTGAAATTACTCAACGAAAATAATCAGAAGTTAACTTGGTTAGCCATGTATGACCCATTGACGAACTTATTCAATCGACGAGCTTTAATTAACCAAGTACATCAAGAATTGACCAATAAGACGATACCTTTTCACTCTACTTCTCTGATTCTTATTGATCTTGACTATTTTAAAGTGGTGAATGACACCTTTGGGCACGATGTGGGTGACCAAGTGCTAATGCATATAGCCGATTTCCTGAGTAACAATGTGAGAAAACAAGATCTTATTGCAAGATGGGGCGGGGAAGAGTTTGTCATTCTACTGAGAGATACATCGATTGAGCAAGGCGAGCAAATCGCTCTCAACTTACAAGAGAAAATGAAACAGGAGAACTTTTCGCCCGTGACGTGCATGACATTTAGCGCGGGTGTTGCAACGTTAGAAGTTGGGCAAAACTTCGATGAACTGGTTGCCTGCGCTGATAAGGCGCTTTATCTCGCCAAGAATTCAGGAAGAAATTGTGTCAAAACCAGTTTAAGCGTAGCGTCGTGACCAAGAGCTAGGGTTTGTTGTTCTTTCTCGGCGAAAATCTGTTAGAAAAGTCAACAAACCCTAGTCACCTAGCGTTAATATTTAGTGGCTAGCCAAGTAGTTCGCGACTTGAGTACGGTATTTTGCTTTAAGTGCTTCATCAATGAAACTGGCGTTGATTGCATTAACCGTAAACTGAGCCAGTTCTGATTTCGTCATTGGATGAGCATCGCTGACCGCTTTAAAGTTATCCGTCATATAGCCGCCAAAGTACGCCGGGTCATCCGAGTTAATCGTCACCGCGGCCCCCTTACGCAGCAAATCGACTATGTTGTGCTGCTCCATTTGATCAAACACACACAGCTTAATATTCGACAATGGACAAACCGTTAGTGGCATTTTGCTTTCGATAAGCGCGTCTACCAATGAAGCATCTTCAACACAGCGAACGCCATGGTCCACACGACTAACACTAAGCATCTCAACAGAGTCAATGATGTTTTGTGCCGGACCCTCTTCACCCGCGTGTGCTACCGTCAATAAGCCTGCTGCTTTTGCTTGTTGGAAAGCGCGTTTGAATTTCTCTGGCGGGTGACCGAGTTCTGAAGAGTCCAAACCTACACCGATGATTTTGTCTTGATGTTTGATGATTGATTGCAGCGTTTCAATGGCGCTTTCTTCCGATAGGTGACGCAAAAAGCATGCGATAATTTGAGACGTAATACCTAACTGCTCGTTACCATCTTGCATTGCTCGGTGAATACCGTTAATGACCGTTTCAAACTCAATGCCACGGTCGGTGTGGGTTTGCGGGTCAAAGAAGATCTCAGTATGGATGACGTTGTCGGCTTTGCAGCGCTCTAAGTATGCCCAAGTCAAATCATAGAAATCTTGTTCTGTACGCAGCGCGTTAGCACCTTGATAATAGATATCTAGGAAAGACTGTAAATCTTCGAATTCGTACGCTTTGCGCAGTGCCTGTGGCGATTCGTATGGAATGTCTATGTTGTTACGTTGTGCCAGTTCAAACAACAGTTCTGGCTCTAGCGAACCTTCGATATGTAAGTGTAACTCTACCTTTGGAAGACCTTGAATAAATGCGTTCATAATAAACTCCCACTTTTTCTTATGGTTGTTGTGGATGCAATTACTCTAAGGATAGGTATAGATTGAGAAAAATCGAACGCCATTACAAAGAGTAAGATCCACAGTGATCTCGACTCTTCGTAATCAGCACTTTGCGGGAGCTGGTAGAGACCCCCAAACCATATCATTGGGGTTATACGAAGCAAACGGTTGCGATTATACGCAAAAATTGAAGCTTGGCTAGAGTCGTTGATGAAATTGTTATTTGTGGAGAACGGAGAATGAAGAACGGAAAGGCAAAAAAGTGTTGGTTTAATTGAGCGATGGAGATCTGTATCGAGGCTGTGATTCATCGCATGATGGCTTCGTTGTCAGCACACACCTTGCTGAGCGTCGAATATTCAGTGGCTAATACTGAACCACACCATGCGAGAAACATTGGGAGTCATATCGAGTTTAATGTGCGTTGCTCATTGTGAACTGAGAAGAGGGGGGCGATACCTTGCACGTCGATATTTTAGATTGAGAAGAGTAGAGAAAAGGAAATGGAATGTATTTATAGTTCGAACATTTTATCAAATTCTCTTTGCTCCATGATGTCCTCAATTCGGCGGCGCGTTTGTTGTTTAATCGCTGCGGCGTTTTGTTCGGACTCTTTCTTTTCTTGCTCAATTTGCTTCTTGCTTTTCTTTGCCATGATTTTTCCTTTGGAAATTCTTCCTAAATATCCGCATTATTCATTAATGCACGAAAATTGATTTATTTAATAATAAAACTTCCTAGCTTTGAACCTGAGTCACACAGAATGTCTCCGGAGTAGGTTTTCTCACAGTATTTAAAATCAATGAGATAACAAGCAGATTGGAGTTTTGGCAATATATGGCGCCTTAAAATATCACTATTGAGTTGATGAATTTTGGCGTTCCAAAAGATGTCGGGTTGTTTTAAACGGAATTCAATCTCTATCATTTATTCTCCTGTTTTTTGGTGATCTTTTCTTTATTCAATAATTGGTACCAGTGTCTTTGACGACCTGTTCTTCTAGACATAATTTTTCCTAATTTTAAGTAAGTGAAATACCAACGATGGCTATCGGGTTCGATAGATCTAGTGTTCCAACGATGGATATCGTATCCGCCGCGTCTACAAACCAAGTCATTCTCGCTGAACTTAGCATCTCGAGGTTACTTGGGTATATTTTAGGCAGCAGAAAACCAAGCAAAATTTAATTGCTAAATATTAAGTTTGAGGAATTTTTTGAAGGGGGAGAGAGTTTGGTGCAGCGAGGAAATGCTGCACCAAGAAAAGCTATCTTATAGAGGAGTAACTTCAGTCGCTTGAGGACCTTTTTTACCTTCTTCTACATTGAAGCTTACTTTCTGACCTTCAGTCAAAGTTTTGAAACCGTCAGCAACGATTGCGTTGAAGTGTACGAATACATCTTGACCGCCGTTGTCTTGAGTTAGGAAACCAAAGCCTTTAGTTTCGTTAAACCATTTTACTGAACCAGTTACTTTACCAGACATAAAAACCTCTGAAATTAAACAATAATATACGAATTGTGATGGATCTTTTTTAAGCTATTGAATGTGCAATCAAGAGGAAGTTTTACGCAGGAGTCTGAATCAAGGATTCAGGGTGTTACTGAGAGGGAACTTAAACTAAATGTAGCATTAACAGCTCTTTTCTAGAGCCAGCCGCCACTATACAGGGTGTTTAAAAAATAGCTACATTTATTTTTCAAATTCTTTTCGTTCGAAAAAACTGATGGAGTAGAACAATTTCATCCCCTCATGATTTGGCATCCCCCTTCCTACAATGAGTCCATACCAATAAGGGAGGCAATATTATGAGCACAGTGAGAGAGATCCGTCAGATCATTCCATCGCATGCAACCGCAGATGGTGATGGGGTTAAAATTCGTCGCGTAGCCGGATTCAATAACACGAGCTTTTCACCATTCTTGATGGTCGATGAGCTTAAATCAGACCAACGTGCAGATTATGTGGGTGGTTTCCCTCCACATCCACATCGGGGCATTGAAACACTAACTTATATGCTCACCGGTCATTTCCAACATCGTGACCATATGGACAACATTGGTGAGCTTCGTTCTGGCGGTGCGCAATGGATGGCTGCTGGTCGTGGTGTGATTCACAGTGAAATGCCAATCATGGAAGACGGCGAGCTGCACGGTTTCCAAATTTGGATTAACCAACCTGCACGAGACAAGATGTCTCCGGCGCAATATCACGACTTCCAACCGGAAACTATTACCGAGCATCGCGCAGAGTCCCATGGTTTGGTTCGTGTTATTTCTGGCGAGTTAAGCATCGGCGATGAGGTTGCCAAAGGACCGCTAAGTAAAACGGGTGTACCAGTGACGGTTGCTGATTGGCAATCGCATCCAGGTGCGACAATGACATTAATGACACCGAAACATCACAATATGATGACCTATGCTTATAAAGGAAGTATTAAGGTGGGCGAGCGCGTGGTCATGCAAGGTGAGATGGCACTGCTTTCGCAAGGTGAGTGGGTAGAGCTGCAAGCCAATGACGCTAGCGGAGTACTGCTCTTTATTGGCGAACCGATTAATGAACCTGTTGTGCATTATGGTCCATTTGTGATGAACAGCATCGACGAAATTGAACAAGCGATTCAAGACTACAATTCTGGTGTATTTGAAACTTATTAAGGCACCGAATACCGTTGCTTGGCACCAAGTCTTGACGCCAACTCTTGGAGTTACAGTTCGAGAGAAAAACACTAAGTGATTTGGAGTCCGTTTATTGGGCTCATACGCAAGCAAAGACGATATCCACTGCCATCGAATTTGCATCAGCCACACCAATTGGGTGTGGCTTTTTTTGTCTTTCACGAGGGCAGTGAGCTTTTTTGTGCTCTGTTTAGCTTTGCTCCCAGCGTTCAATGGCTTGTGGACCACATTCCACACCCAGCTCATAAGCTTGACGTAAAGGTTCTGGCGAGCGGCTTAAACGCTTTAACTTAAAGCCTTCTGGTGGACAGATTTGGATGATCTCAACGCCAACTGGCGGGTTCTCTATCAGTTCCAGACTCTGGTTGTAACGAATATGGCGCGTGAGCATTGGCTCGATTAACGCTGGATGATCTTTCAGTAAACGTGAAGTTAGCTTTTCAAACTTAGGCTTGGATTTGCGATAGCTGGCAGGGCGGCTTCGTAGCACCATGATTTTGGTTGCACCGCGTTTGATGGCTTCGGCAATAGGGATTGCATCCGCTACACCACCATCCACATACCTTACGCCATCTAATGGCACACCATTGCGGTACATGATTGGTAAGGCGCTGCTGGCTTTCATGGTTTCCGCCAACATTTCTACGGAAGGTGTTAGGTATTCTGGTTGTCCGTTGTCTTGTCGTGTGACACCTAAAAAGAATGGTCGAGGATCGGCAGAGAGTACGGCTCGATCAATGCCCAACTCTTTAAGCGTGACGTCCCACATCCAATCTAAATCCATCATATCGCCACCGCGTACGAGTTGAGTGGGGGAGATAAATTCTTTTCGTAGACTGTAGTCGAGATAGATTTTGAGGTTTCTGCCCGGCATTTTAGCAAGGTAAGCCGCTAAGTTACTTGCGCCCGCCGAGACACCCCAAAAGCTGTCAAAAGGGGAGAAATCTTGTGCCATAAAGTGATCGAGTATGCCGCAGGAGAACACCCCACGCATCGCGCCGCCTTCTACAATCAACGCTCGAGAACCAACATGTTCCATCCTAGCCATCCGTTTCGATTATTCTGATTTGGATACGAACTAATTAGAGTAACGGATCTAATGCGTATACCCAAGTCGCGTTCACTTTGACCTTACCTTGATGAATCTGTTTTTTATGTTATAACATAACAATAATCAAAATTATTATAAGGTAGCGTGTGTCTTGTGTGAGGTGAAAATGAGCGATATTGACGCCATTATTAAGCATGTAGAGGTGAGCTTTAAAGCTCAAGGAAAGCAACTAACTTCCAAGAGAAAACTGGTGTTGAAAGCGTTGGTCCATGCCGATAGAGCCTTGTCTGCTTATGAGTTGGTGGATTATTGCAAAGCCCATTTTGAACAAAATATTCAGGCAATGTCGGTGTATCGAATCTTGGATTTTCTTGAAGGTGAGCACTTGGCTCACAAGCTTAAAGTTTCTAATAAATACATCGTCTGCTCCCATATCCTCTGCGAGCACGAACATGGCGTTCCTCAATTTCTCATCTGCTCCAAATGCAACAAAATTAGCGAGCAAGCCATCGACCCAAACTTGATTCACGGTCTGCAATCCCATGCAAAAGAAGAAGGCTTCACCGTTGTCAGCCCTCAACTAGAGATCAATTGTGTTTGTGATGACTGTGCGAAATCCCAGTAAGTGTTTTTGAGTGTCCACTTATTGTCGTCTTCATCACTGCCACTTTACGACGTTTATCCTTTCCCATTATTAGCATCATCAGCAAGGAGTTCTGAACCGCTATGCCTGCAACACTGATTAAAAACGCCCTTGTCGTCAACGAAGGAACCATTACCGAGACCGATTTACGAATTGTCGATCAGCGAATTGAAGCTATCTCGACCGATATCGCCTCAAAACCGGAAGACACGGTGATTGATGCTAAAGGGTGTCATCTAATCCCCGGTATGATAGACGACCAAGTACACTTTCGTGAGCCGGGTTTAACGCACAAAGGTTCGATTGCAACAGAATCCCGTGCAGCGGTTGCAGGTGGTATCACAAGCTATATGGAAATGCCGAACGTAAACCCTGCCACGACGACCATCGAAGCGTTAGAAAGCAAATTCTCCATTGCCGAGCAGAGCTCCCTCGCGAACTACTCTTTCTACCTTGGTGCGACCGAAGACAACCTTGAGCAAATCAAACTGCTTGATCCAAAGAGACATTGTGGCGTGAAAGTGTTTATGGGGGCTTCGACGGGGGATTTGTTGGTGGAAGCACCTCAAGCCTTGGAGGAAATTTTCCGTGATTCACCGGTGCTCATCGTAACGCACTGTGAAAGTGGACCTGTGATTGCGCAAAACAAACAGCGACTACTCAAAGAGAAGTCGGAATTCACCATTGAAGATCATCCGATACTGCGTGATGACGAAGCGTGTTATGCGTCCTCTTCTTATGCGGTAGAACTGGCTAAGAAGTACAACAGTCAGTTGCATGTTCTGCATATCACAACGGCAAAAGAGTTAGCACTGTTTGATGCAGGTCCAATCGAGAACAAAAACATTACTGCTGAAGCTTGCGTTCATCACCTGTGGTTTAGCAATGAAGATTACGCAGAGCGTGGTAACCAAATCAAATGTAACCCAGCGGTGAAATACCCAAAGGACCGTGAGGCTATTCTAAAAGCACTTAATACAGGTCAAATTGACATTATCGCGACAGACCACGCCCCCCACACTAGGGAAGAAAAACAGGTGCCTTACGAACAAGCGCCAGCGGGGTTACCTTTGGTACAGCACGCACTATTGTCTTTATTTGATCAAGTCGCTCGCGGACATATGACGATGGAGCAAGTGGTTCAAAAGACGGCACATAACCCAGCCATCCGCTACGGTATTGAGCAACGTGGCTTTATCCGTGAAGGGTATTTCGCTGATTTGGTGCTGGTGGATACAAAAATGCCGACCTTAGTCACCAATGACAATAGCTTGTACCACTGTGGTTGGTCGCCTTTTGCTGGCCATCAGTTCTCCTCACAAATCAAGAAAACTTGGGTCAACGGTGGGTTGGTGTATGTCGACCAACAAGTCAATGAGCAGGCAGTACATGCTATGCGATTGGTATTTGATCGCTAAGACTCACGTTTTTCAAAAACTTAGATTATTTGAAAGCTCAGTTTATTTTCGAAAGCTTACATTTATCCGCTTTCATCGGGCTTTATTTGTAGAAGTATAGTTGTCGTAACTTGAGTGTCTTTTCGGCACCAAATAAAGAGAATTCAATATGTTAAGAAGAAATCCCACAGGTCACATGCCCGAAGTGTCGGAAACAGCCTTCATCGATCCGACGGCAATCATCTGTGGCAAAGTGATCATTGAAGATAACGTTTTTATTGGTCCTTACGCGGTGATTCGTGCTGATGAGGTGAACGAGCAAGGCGATATGGAAGCCATTGTCATCAAGCGTGATACCAACATTCAAGATGGCGTGGTCATTCACTCAAAGGCAGGCGCTGCCGTGACCATTGGTGAGCGCTCTTCCATTGCACACCGAACAATTATTCATGGTCCGTGTGAAGTTAGCGATGATGTGTTCATTGGTTTTAACTCGGTGGTGTTTAATGCTGTGATTGGGAAGGGTTGTGTTATTCGCCATAACTGTGTGGTAGATGGTCTAGACTTGCCAGAGAATTTCCATGTTCCGCCAATGACGAATATTGGTGCTGACTTTGATTTGAATAGCATCTCGAAAGTGCCACCTGAGTACTCGGCGTTTTCAGAGTCTGTGGTTTCAGCAAACCACGAACTGGTGCAAGGTTACAGGAGAATTGCCAATGAGCTCTGAGAGCCAACCCATACTTGGTGTTCCTACCAACATGATTACGGGGTTTCTTGGTGTAGGAAAGACCTCAGCGATTTTGAATTTAATGGCGAATAAGCCAGAGAACGAGCGCTGGGCGGTATTAGTGAATGAGTTTGGTGAAATCGGCGTTGATGGTAGCTTGGTTCAGGGGCAACAAAGCGAAGAGCAACAAGTGTTTATTCGCGAAGTACCCGGCGGCTGCATGTGCTGCGCGGCGGGGTTGCCAATGCAAATCGCCTTAAACCAACTGCTTAATGAAGCAAAGCCAGACCGTCTGCTGATTGAGCCTACTGGGCTTGGCCACCCGAAAGAAGTGCTGCAAGTGTTGTCGACAGATCATTATCGCCAAGTGCTTTCGCTACAAAAGAACATCACTTTGGTCGACGCGCGTAAGCTTGCGGATGAGCGCTATACACAGCATGACACGTTCAACCAACAAATTGCGATTGCCGATACAGTGGTGGGTAACAAGCTCGATTTGTATCAAGAGGGAGACACCCAGAAGCTAGAAGCTTACGTGGCGCAAGTTGGGCGCCCAAATACCAAAGTGGTTTTTGCTCAGCATGGGGTGATTCCGTTTGCTGAATTTGAAGGTGAGACCACCATTCATGAACATCCACCGCATCACCACCATCATGCGAGTGACAAGCCTTTGGCTTCAGACATGCCAATGCCTGAGAGTGGTATGCTCAAAGCGACCAATTCAGGCGAAGGTTTCCAGAGTGTCGGTTGGCGCTTTTCACCTGAGAAAGTGTTCGATCGCCGCAAGCTGATTCCTCTGTTGGTTGAGCTGGAAGTGGAGCGCATGAAAGCGGTGTTTATTACTGGTGATGGCATTTATGGCTACAACCTAACGCCAGATGGGCTACAGGAAGTGGAGTTGGATGACTGTGCTGAAAGCCGAATTGAACTGATTGCCGACTGCATTGATGAGCACTTTGAAGCCAAACTGCTTTCTTGCGAATTGGCGTGATCTATAGGCTCAGGCATTCTCAATATGAGTGTCTGAGTCTTCTTCTATGTTTCTAATCACTTCCTGTTTTCTCCCTGTCGTTTGTGCTTTTCCGATTCAGTCCGATCCGTTACTCTTCTTGAAAACATTGAAACATGAGCACTGATATGATCGACAAGCTACCGGGCATTCTTACTTTTTTGCGCGAGGCTGAGCAGCTCAAAAACACTTTACGCACCGCATGGACGTCTTCTGGTCGCCATGAAAGTACTGCTGAGCACACGTGGCGATTATGCTTACTTGCCATGCTGGTAGCAGAACATTATCCACATTTGGATAGCTTGAAAGTGCTAAAACTCTGTGTTGTTCATGACTTGGCAGAAGCGGTCAGCGGTGACATTTCGGCGTTGGAGCAACACGATGGGCTGGATAAAAGCGCACTAGAACTGGCGGATTTGAAGCAACTCATCGCTCCGTTAGACGCTTCTCTGCAAAAGGATCTGCTGGAGCTATGGTTGGAATACGACAGTGCTACTACCGCAGAAGCTCGACTCACCAAAGCGTTGGATAAATTGGAAACCATTCTGCAGCACACTCAAGGCGATAACCCTACCGATTTCAATTACGCCTTTAATCTGGAATACGGCAAAAAGCACACGGACTTTGATGATCTGACCAAAGCGCTTCGAGCGATCATCGATGAAGATACCCGTCGATTAGCTGAGCGCTAGTTCTCTCGCTCAACTTAAAAACATCACTTGCTGCAAAATCACTTAGGCGTCTCTGGTGAACCTAAGTGCTTTAGCTCGTTTGTGTTTTTTATACTGAGTAAGACTCTTTTTAAAACTTCCCTTTGATCAAATTCCCTTCCTAGGTTGACATTGTTTGATGGTCAAACTAAATTAAAATCAAATAATTTGATAATCAAACTAAAATTGGAAGGTAAGTGTCGCAATGGCTGTATCGCAACATTCACATGATTTCGTTTCTCACAACCAAAAGGGTGAAAAACGCACGCTCTACGTATTGATCCTAACCGTGACCACCATGGTGGTGGAGATTGCTGCCGGGACCATGTTTGGTTCAATGGCATTGCTCGCAGATGGTTGGCATATGGGTACACACGCAGCGGCATTTTGTATCACCTTGTTTGCTTACCGCTACGCGAAACAAAATGCCCATAATGACCGCTTCTCATTTGGTACGGGTAAGGTGAGTGTGCTCGGCGGTTTTACCAGTGCCATTGCGTTGGGGATTGTGGCATTGATGATGATGGTCGAGTCGATTCATCGTCTCTTCAACCCAGAAAGCATTCAGTTTAACGAAGCTATTATGGTGGCGGTGATTGGTTTAGTGGTGAACCTTGCGAGCATGCTGCTTCTGCAAGATCACCATCATCATGGGCATGACCATCATGATCACCATTCTCACGATCATGAGCACGAACATCATCACGACCACAACCTAACTGCTGCGTACTTCCACGTGTTAGCGGATACGCTGACCTCTCTACTTGCGATTGTCGCGTTGATTGTCGGTAAGTTTTACGGCTGGGTTTGGTTAGATGCCATGATGGGGATTGTTGGTGCCGTTGTGATTGGTAAGTGGACCTTGGGTTTAATGAAACAAACCGCACCAGTCTTGTTGGATGAGAGCATCAACAAGTCATACCGAGATGAGATTACTGAAACACTTACTCCTTATGCCGAGATTGTTGATTTACACATCTGGAAGGTGAGTGGTCATCATTATTCTGCGGCTATCGCGCTTAAAAATCATAGCAACAAAACGCTGGATGAATTTAAGCAATTATTGAGTAAATTTGATAAGATTCACCACCTAACTTTGGAAGTTCAAACGACTGAGTGATGCGCGAATTAGAAAAGCTGAATCAAACGCTTACCGAGTTCTATGACAAAATGTCTTCTTGGGAGCAATCTGTAGTAAAAGGCACGGGTTACTCACTGGCTCAAATCCACACGATTGAAGTACTGGGTGGGCATGGTGCGTTGCGTATGAAAGAACTGGCGGAAAAGCTTGGGATTACGACAGGCACGTTAACGGTTCAAATTGAGAAACTGGTGAAAGCGGAGCTTATTGAGCGCTGTCCGCATCCAGAAGATCGTCGCGCTATCGTAGTAAAGCTTACGCCAGCGGGTGAAGAGATTCACCGTCATCACAATCAGCTGCATTTAGATTTGGTTCAAGACTTAACGCGCAATATCGAGCCTGAGCATCAAGCGATCTTGTTTGCTTGCTTACAGAAGATGAATAAAGAGTTCTGATTGCGCTTTTCGTTTCTCAACTCAAATATTGAGTCTCAAACAGCAAAAAAGTAGAGCACCGAAATGCTCTACTTTTTTATAAGCTTGATAGAATTTGTTCGATTGGCAGTTGTGTGAACGCATACGTAATGCCAACACAGAATGCAGCACCGGTAACGCCAATACCGACAGTCGTTGCGAGTAGCAGAAGGGTAATCTTAGGCATCAGAGATTAAACTCCTTCTTAAAGGTTGGGTAAATGACACCATTCGCTTCTTGATAGGATTTAAAGCCATAACCAAACGCAAATGCTGCCACCACAATGGCAAATGCCGCAATGTTTCTTCCTTTCATCCTTAAACTCTCAACTGTTTGTATTGAACAAAGGTAATAAACACTCTGCCAATAGTTTATCTATTGCTTATTTAATTCGGTTATTCAATTACTGGGTAAAACACACGAACAGTACCCATGCTGTTGTTAGCACAAGTAACGGTGTGAACACTTTCTGAATTGAAGCGCCATCGGTTAGGTCATAAATCACGATCGATTCTTTATAGAATGCGCGTTTGAATGAACCAAAGCTGATTTCATTTTTAACGTCAGATTGCTCATAGTGATGACGAGCAGAGTCTGCCATTTGAGACTCTAGATCTTGCATCTCGTATTCTTTGTTAAAAAATGCATCCCACGCCGAAATACGTGCAATAGTTTTTGGCGAACGATTGCCCTTCAGTTTTTCTAGACGCTTAGCGTATGCAGCTTGATATTTATCCACGATGATTTCCTACATGAATAGACTGTAATGCAGAACACAGCTTTAAATGCTCTGCGCAGTGGTTGTAAAAATTTGAAAATGGGAATCAAAAGGGAATTTTTACATCAGTAGGAAAGTTGTCAGATGAAGGAGTACGGCATTTGATTGTTAAAGAGCGTAAGGAATGTCATCCCTTGTGCTGCGGATAATATGGGCTGCTTTTGAATGCGACAAACAAAAATAATTAGTTAGGACAACAATCAATTTTTGTTGCGGATTGCTTCGTTCTGAGCATGGTAAGTAGTACGAAATGAAAAAACGCCATATATAGCAAGGGATTGAGAGCAAATTAGTAACGAGAGTTTTTTGAGCGTTTTTGGTAGATAACAAAACGATAATTGCGAATGATAAATAGAGATTTTATTTATCAGAGACAAAAATAATGTCCATTCACCGACTTAAGAAAAGCGGAAGGGCGAATGGACATGCTGTTGAATTACAGGCTTTTTGCTTGAACGATCAAGCTTGCCAATTGAGCAAACCCATAGCCGCCGTTCTCTTGTGTGACATAGTTAGGTTGATGGTTCAGTTTCGCCAATAAAGGGCGAATGTTATTCACGCCAAAGGTCATTGGCAACCACTCAAACATGCCTTCATCATTGAGTGAATCTCCCACATACGTGATGCGTTCTAAGCTCGGTAATTCGCCGTTATTGAACTGCCTAATGTACGCTTCACCACTTGTACGCTTGTTGTGACTACCGACCCAAGCATTGATGTGAATCGAACTCAATGTTGCATTGACGGGATTAGACTCCACATTCAAATTCATAATGTGGTTAAGAATTTCCATTGTCGTGGAAGGGGAAACAGGCGTTCTATCTTGCGCTATGTTCACCGCAACGTCACAGTAGCGAAAACTCTGATCTTGGCTGAACTCGACATTGGGATAGCCTGCCAAAATGCCGGTAATACTTTCTTGTAATGCGCGTTGTTCTTTGCGCATTGCTTCGGCTGGGCGAGCAAAGGTGGTGTGGAATCCTGCCGCGTCTTTTCTCATCCAAAACGCGCCATTTTCACCAATCACACCATGCAGTGACCACATCTTTGCCATTTGGTCACACCAACCGGCACATGCGCCTGTTACTGCCACCACTTTTACGCCCACACGCTCTAGCTCGGCTAACGCAATGAGTGTTTCAGGTGGCAGCTTGCCTTGCCAAGTCAATGTGTCATCCACGTCGGTTAGCAGCCATTCGATCTGTTTCAGACTCTCTAACTTGAGCTCTGATAACGGGTTAGGCATTCACCACTCCTTGCTTGTTTACTCTAGGGTTGATTGCTTGAGTTTCGTCACTGACGCCTTGCAGTGATACCGCGGAAGCCAGTGTACTCTCGATACGCTTTTCTGTGTTGGCATCAAATAGATGAACATGTTTTGGCTTGATGTCTAGACCAAGCTTGTCGCCAATTTGAATTGGCGTATGTCCCTCTACACGAACAACAAGCTTTTGTGAGTCACCACCTTCTGTGCGGCAGTAAAGCAACAGATCGGCACCGAGCGATTCAATCAATTCGACTTCTACTTGCAACCATGGGTTATCTTGGCTGATTTGTAAATGCTCTGGACGAAGTCCTAGCTTTATTTCGCCAAGAGCCAAGTTTGCTGTGGAGACAGGAAGCAGCGCGTCACCGATAGTAATGCCGTCAACGCTAACATTGCCATCTAAGATGTTCATGGATGGTGAACCAATAAAGGTCGCGACGAACAAAGATGCAGGGTTGTCGTATATCTCTAGCGGTGTGCCAACTTGTTCGACATTACCTTTGTTCAAAACAACAAGTTTGTCCGCCAGCGTCATTGCTTCAACTTGGTCGTGGGTAACGTAAACCGATGTCGTCCCGAGGCGACGCTGAAGCTTCTTGATTTCTAAACGCATTTGAACACGCAGTTTGGCGTCTAGATTGGACAGTGGCTCGTCGAACAGAAACACCTTTGGTTCACGTACAATTGCGCGCCCCATCGCCACACGTTGACGTTGTCCGCCAGAAAGCTGCCCTGGTTTGCGGTCGAGTAGGTGATCCAACTCCAGCATCTTTGCCGCTTCGTGAACCAATCGTTCGATTTCCGCTTTCGGTGTTCTGCGGTTGCGCAGACCGTAAGCCATGTTGTTGTACACCGTCATGTGTGGGTACAAGGCGTAGTTCTGGAATACCATGGCAATGTCTCGCTCGCCAGGTTCGAGATCGTTGACGGTTGTAGTGTCGATCTTAAGCTTTCCTGAGCTGATTTCCTCTAGCCCTGCAATCATGCGAAGTAAGGTGGATTTACCGCAGCCACTCGGGCCAACCAACACGACCATTTCGCCGTCGCAGATATTGAGATTAAGTTTTTGGATCGCCTGATAGCCGTTCGGATAACATTTAGCGATATTAGAAAGAGTTAGCGTGGACATTTATTTCTCCGAATCTACCAGACCTTTAACAAAGGCTTTTTGCATTGCAATTACCACAATCACGGGTGGCAACATGGCGATAATGGTGGTGGCCATAATTTTGTTCCATTCGATCACGCCATCAACCACTCCAAGCATCTGCTTAATGCCCATCACGATGGTGTAGTACTGCACGTCTGTGGTGATCAAAAGCGGCCACAAATATTGGTTCCAGCCGTAAATGAAGGTGATGACGAACAGTGCGGCGATGTTGGTGCGAGATAGAGGCAACAAGATATCGAAGAAGAACTTGATTGGTCCTGCGCCATCAATTCGCGCTGCTTCCACCAACTCATTTGGTACCGTTAAGAAGAACTGACGGAACAAGAAAGTAGCCGTTGCACTGGCGATCAATGGAATGGTTAAGCCGTAAAATGAGTTCAGCATGTTGAGGTTCGTAATCACCTCAAATGTCGGCATGATGCGCACTTCTACTGGTAACATAAGTGTGAAGAAGATCATCCAGAACGCCAGCATTCGTCCCGGAAAACGGAAGAACACCACTGCATAGGCGGACAGGATGGAAATGCTCAACTTGCCGATGGTAATGCACATCGCCATGATGAAGGAGTTCAGCAGCATGTTGCCAATTGGCAAAGTATTGTTGTTGTACTGGGTGTCGTTACTCAACAAGTCAGTGAAAACGCTAAAGCCCAAATCGCCAAACCACAATGGTGTACCGGTAGCGAACGCGCTGTTCTCATGTGTGGTTGCTACGATCGCAATCCAAACTGGAAGCGCAATCGAAATAATGCCAAGAATTAAAATGACATGACAAAACAGATTAAAAAACGGTCTTCTTTCTACCATTAGTACGCCACCTTCTTCTCAACATACTTAAATTGAATCACGGTTAGGGAAGCCACCAAGATCATCAGGATGACGGATTGCGCTGCTGATGAGCCTAAGTCCAGACCAATAAAACCATCGTTATAGACTTTATAAACCAAGGTGGAAGTGCTGTTACTCGGACCGCCTTGTGTCATCGCATGGATGATGGCGAAGGTATCGAAGAACGCGTAAACGAAGTTCACGACCAACAAAAAGAAACTGGTTGGTGAAATCAGCGGGAAGCTAATAGTGATAAAGCGTTTGATTGGACCACTGCCGTCAATGGCCGCGGCTTCGTGCAGAGACTTGGGTACTGATTGAAGCGCTGCAAGGAAGAACAGAAAGTTGTAGCTGATTTGCTTCCATGTCGAGGTGATGATCACCATCCACATAGCATGGGTGCCATTGAGCGTTGGATTCCAGTCTACGCCAAACAGATTCAACAGTTCGGTCATCACACCGATGGTTGGATCGAATAGAAATAGCCATATTGAACCTGCGACAACCGGAGCCACCGCATAAGGCCAAATCAAGAAAGTGCGATACATGGTCGCGCCACGGATGATTTGCTCGGCAAAAGCGGAAAGGATCAGCGCACTGACCAGAGCAAGCACCGCAACGCTGATGCTAAATTGCAGCGTGGTCATTAACGAATCTAGGTAAAGTGGATCATGGAAGAGCGTTTCAAAGTTCTCTAAACCCACAAACTCACGGCTCATACCGAAAGCATCTTCAAGTTGTGAAGATTGGAAAATGGCTTGTCCTGCCGGCCAGATGAAGAACACCAAAGTGATCACCAACTGAGGCGCAATCAGCGCAACCGGAAGCCATTTGTGTTTAAAAACAACAGGTGAGGACATACAAATACCAAAATAAAACAGGCAAGGTGTGTAAACGAATTCCCCACCCATGATGGGCGGGGAGAGTGCATCTCTGAGTACCTACTGGAATAAGACTCGGTGCATCATTGTTCGTTATTAAGGTTCGTTATTTCTGTGTGCGCTCAAAGCGACGTAGCTGCTCGTCACCACGACGAACCGCATTATTTAGCGCAGCTTGTGCCGTTGCTTTACCTGCCCAAACCGCTTCCAGTTCTTCGTTGATGATGTCGCGAGTTTGCAGGAAGTTACCAAAGCGAATACCTTTCGAGTTTTCCGTTGGCTTTGTCGATGTCATTTGCAGAACGGCTGTGTCGGTGCCCGGGTTCTTAGTGTAGAAGCCTTGCTCTTTCGTTAGCTCATAAGCCGCTTTAGTGATTGGTAAGTAACCAGTGAATTGGTGCCAATCTGCTTGAACTTCAGGGCTTGAAAGGTAAGAGAAAAACTTCGCCACGCCTTTGTATTCTTCGCTTGAGTGACCACGAAGCACCCAAAGAGAGGCTCCACCGATAATGGTGTTTTGTGGCTTAGATATTAGCTCTGAATCGTATGGCAATTGTGCTACGCCGATATCAATGCCTTTCATGTTCTCTTTGATGCCCGCCAGACCTGCGGAAGAGCCCATGGTCATTGCACACTCTTGGGTGTAAAACAGTGGCATACCATCAGACTGACGACCACCGTACTTAAAGATGCCTTCTTTCGACCATTTACCCATCTGTTCGATATGATGTACGAACGCTGAGTCATTGAACTTGAATTTTGTGTCTAAGCCAGCAAAGCCGTTGTTGTTATTGGCAACAGGAACGTTGTTACGCGCACCAAAGTTTTCGATTTGAGTCCATGATTGCCAGGTTGTACTGAAACCACATTTCGCACCAGACGCCAGTAGTTTACGAGACACTTCTTCCATCTCTTTCCACGTCTTAGGTGGATTTGCTACGCCTGCCTTCTTAAACATGTCTTTGTTGTAATAAAGCACAGGAGTGGAGCTGTTGAATGGCAGTGAAAGCATGTTGCCTTCATTGGTGGTGTAGTAACCCGTTACTGCCGCAAGATAATCATCTGGATTAAACGACTCTTTGGTGTCTTTCATCAATTGATAAACGGGATAAATCGCTTTATCTGCCCCCATCATTGTCGCCGTACCCACTTCGAACACTTGCACGATAGCTGGTTGCTCTTTCGCTCTGAATGCGGCGATTGCACTGGTCATGGTTTCTGCGTAGCTGCCTTTGTAAACTGGCTTGATCTCGTATTCTGATTGGCTTGCGTTAAAGTCTGCGGCAATTTCGTTGACCTTTTTACCTAGTGCGCCACCCATTGCGTGCCACCACTCAACCTCTGTTTTTGCTTGTGCTTGCGTGCTGATGAATGCCGCTGCAATTGCAAGTCCGGCGAGGTGTTTAATAGCCATAATGATTCCTTTTCATAGATGATTTGAACAGGTTGTTCCCTTGCAGGTTTTCATTTTGATAATGAATCCGCTTCAAAAAATTCAAATGAACATTAAATGAGCCAAATGACGTTCTAGTTACAGAAAAATGAACTTATTTGAGCATTATTTTCGTCACGATTTTGTAATTAAACCGTCATTGAGGGCTGAGATAGTTCATTTGAAAACAAATGAAAAAGACGGAATAAAAAATGACAATAACGGCACACCGTGGCTTATCCAGTTTGGCTCCAGAAAACACCTTATCGGCAATGCAACGCGCTATTGAGTTTGGCTGTGAATGGATTGAAATTGACGTTCAACTCTGCGCAGACAACATCCCTGTGGTTATCCATGACAAAACCGTAAACCGCTGCACAAATGGTCGCGGTAAAGTGAAAGAGCTGACTTGGCACGAGCTAAGGTTACTTGATGCTGGCTTATGGTTCGGTGATGACTTCGCTGGCGAGCATATCCCGAGCTTAGAAGAGACGCTTGAACTCACCGCAAAGGCTGGCGTGAAGCTCAATATTGAATTGAAGATCTACTCAGGCGATGAAATTGATTTGTTGTGTGAAAAGGTGGCACAGGTAATTGAGCGCTTGGATGTGGATACGGACATGATTCTGTTTTCTAGCTTTAATACGGAAGCTTTGGTGACGATGAGAAACTATCTGCCAGAAGTGAGAAGAGGACAGTTGTGGCAAGAGATTCCTGATGATTTTGCTATCGTGCTACAACACATTGATGCTTACAGCGTGCATTGTGATTACCGTTTCCTGACCGAATCGCAGGCTAAGCAAATCAAGCAGTTTGGCTACCAACTATTTTGTTATACACCGAACTTCCCTCAATTAGTTGAAGCGCATTGGCTGTGGGGTGTGGACATGATGATCACAGACACACCACAGAGTTATAAAGTTGAAGCGACTGCAGTCAGACGAGAAGCAGCATTGAATGAATAACCTCAACGTCCGTCAGCAAAGCATCATTGAACTGGTTCATCAGCAAGAATATTGTGCGATAGAAGAACTTGCTCAGCGCTTCGAAGTCACGACGCAAACCATTCGACGTGACATTAATCAGCTTTGCCAATTAGGACTGACCCGACGTCATCATGGTGGTGTCGGATTGCCTGCTACCTTGAGTAATCGCAGCTATGCTTCTCGCCAAGTCACCAATCAACAAGAAAAGCAGATCATTGCAGATGAAGTGGTCAAAGCCATCCCGAACGGCGCGACTTTGTTTTTGGGTATCGGTACTACCATCGCATTGATTGCAGAGCGTTTGGTCCATCACAGTGAGCTTCGTGTGGTGACGAATAACTTCGAAGCGGCGCACATTCTTTCTCATTTTGAGAACATTGAAACTTGGATTCCGGGTGGGCGTATTCGTACCAATGACCGCGATGTAGTAGATGGTGCGGCGGAGCACTTTTTCGCTCAGTTTTCCGCAGATATTGGCATTATCGGTTGCGCAGGTGTAACCGAAATCGCCGAACTTCATTCCGCGCAGATCAATCTTGGTAGCACTAAAGGTGATACTCATGCTTTTGCGATGGAACATGAGTTGCGAGAAGCCAGAGTGAGCCAAGCGATTTTAGCCAACTCAGAACAAAAGTGGCTGGTGGCGAACAGCAGCAAGTGGCAACGAAGAGCCAATACCAAGGTGGCGCCACTCAGTTATTTTGACCGCGTTTTCAGTAACTAAGCTTTTACTTTCCTTGTTTGTCTAGCCCTTAGGAAAATCCGTTATCTATTCAAGTTGGCATGGTGCTTTCTCATCGTGATTCGCTATGCTTAGATAATTGAAATTAAAGAGGTCATGTCATGTTTGAATCGGATAAAACCAAAGTGAAAAACTTGCTTATTGCAACGCGTTTTGGTGTCTCGGCCTCTGAAATGCCGACCATTATTGGTGTGAAGCAAGATAAAGCGCTCAAACTGATTAACGAGCTCAAACAAGAAGGGGAAGACATTCACTCGTTAGGGGAAGGGAATAACCCACAAGAGTTGGTGCTGTATTCGATTGGTGAAATAGAGCCTTAATTGAGCCAACAAGAAACACAAAAAAGCCGCCCATCGTTGGCGGCTTTTGGGATGGTTCATTCACGCTATTCGTGAATTGGTACAACTAGAATATCAACCGGAGACTTGTTGATCAGATGTCTTGAGTAAGAAATGATCTTGCTCCAGAAGTCTTGATGGTGACCACAAATCAGCAGATCAACTTCTTGTTCTTTGATAGTCACTTCCAGTTTGTCCGCTAAATCACCAGTGCCTACGAAGAAGTGCTTCAATGGTTGCTCCATGTAATCGCGAAAGGACTTCAAGCACTCCATTGAATGTTCATTCAACGGTCTTTGGTCTGGGTTTGCTTTAATATCGACAAGCTCACGATAAATTTCGCCATGAGTACCATCGATATGAATAAAAGAAATCTCGGCACCGAGATAACTCGCCATAGATACCGCTCGGTCAATCAACACAGTACTCTCATCAGACAGTTCCAGTGCGACTAGGATATGTTTGTATTTCATAACCACGCCCTCTTGTGGAATACACTACCAATAGCATAGTACGCCTTTAACAAAAAATGTGTTGATAAGATCCCGAAATCGCTCAAAGTTTTGGCAAATTATGCTTGTTGCAAATGTTTTGGAAACCATGCTTTTAAGTGATTTAAGAACAAAGATAAACGGTAGGGCACATGCTTACGTGTAGGATACATTCCGGAAATATTGACCAGCGGGAATTCAGCAACACCTTTGATTTCAACAAGAGTATTTTGTTTTAGTTCTTTGTATACAAACAAACTCGGCATCATAGAGATTCCCATGCCATCTACCATGGCGGCGATTAGAGTATGGGTATCGGAAATGACTGCCGCCCATGGTTGGCGATAGGTGATGCTCTTACCTTCTACCTGCAGCACCCAGTTATCACCGTAACGCGAGCGCCCCATGTGTAAGCAATCATGCTGCTCTAACTCTTTGTAGTGATTTGGCTGCCCGTGTTCAAGAATATAGCTTGGTGCTGCGTACAATCCAAAGCTAGAACTGCCTAGTTTCGTTGCAATATAGGAAGAATCCTGTAAGTCATATGAGAGACGGATAGTTAGGTCAATCTCTTCTTCAATCAGGTTTACGTGACTATTGGACAACACCAAATCAAAGCGGATGTGCTGATAGGTTTGGCGAAATGCCTTAATCGCTTTCATCAGAAAAGGTCCCATTGCATCTGGGGCTGAAAGTCTGATTAATCCGGTTGGATTCAGTTGGTGGGCGCTAGTTAAAGAGTCTTCTAACTGCTCTATGTTTTCAAGAATCGCACGTGACCCCTCGTAATAGGCTCTGCCTCCTGGGGTCAGTTGCATGCTCCGAGTTGTGCGATTAAGAAGTACAAACCCTAACTCGCTTTCCATGGCTGCAATATGTCGCCCGACAATCGCTGGAGTGACACCTAATGCTTTTGCTGCTTTTGCGAAACTGCCTTTCTCTACCACGGTGCAGAGCAGTTGCATGTTTTTGTATTTGTCCATTCTATACTTTTTGTATGTTATGAAGTTACTTTTTACTCAATTGTTTCATTAAAGTATACAAATTATCTTTAGCAACACCAAAGACAAGTAAGACAAAAGGTGTCCTATGAAGATGATTTACCAAGCTATGATTGGCGGGCTTTTGATGAGCTCAACGGTAGCGGCTGAAGCGGTGCAATTTGACCCAACCAAACCAGTGATGATTGAGTTGAAAGATGGTGTTTATCAATACTCGCAGTATTTCTATAACAGCTTAGTCGTTGTAACGCCTGAAGGGGTGATTGTGACGGACCCGTCCGGTGAAGCGCGATCCAAGCAAATGATGCAAGAAATTAGCAAGCTAACCAAGCAACCAGTCAAAAAAGTGATTTATTCACACGACCATTTTGACCACTCTCGCGGTGGTCAGATCTTTAAAGAGCAGGGAGCAGAGTTCATCTCTCAAGAAAAGTGTACTGAGCTTTTAAGTCGAGACTTAGAGAACCGCGTTGCTCAACCAGATCAAACATATGATGACACCATGAGCGTGAGTTTAGGTGGCAAACAAGTCGATTTGCATTACTACGGTCCTAATGATGGGGATTGCATGAGCATCATTCATATGCCGAAAGACAAAGTCCTACTCGCCGTTGATTGGCATTTGCCGGGTATGGTTAATGAACCACACCGTTTGAATACGCATAACTACGTCAGCATTTTGAATACCTTTGAACGTGCGCGGAATGAATTAGCATTTGACACTGTCATTAGTGGTCACATGCCTGTCTCATCAGCCGAAGCATTTGAAGAAGATTATCAATTTAACAAAGCGTTGTTTGATGCGGTTTGGAGTGGTTTGCAAGCTGGTAAGACTCCAGAAGAACTCAAGCATTCAGTGAAGCTACCAAAGTTCGAACATTGGGTGGGCTATGAACAAAACCTTCCTGCTCATGTAGAGCGTATGGCTTATTCCATCTGGCATGGCAACTAGGAGGGACAGGAAAATGATGACATTACATACGTTTGATAGCTGTCCTTACTGTACGCGAGTTAAAGCATTAATTGGGTTGAAGAATCTGGATGTTAAGGTCAAAACATTCCCATTGGGAGAGCTCGAACCATCGGTCGCTGCGAAACTAGAAAAGTTTACCGTTCCTATTTTGCAGCTCACTTCTGCTGCGGAAAAGCAAACAGAGCTTATGACGGAGAGTCTCGATATTTTTGCTTTTTTGGACCAACTTCCTAGTTCCCTTAACGTCGAGCCTTATTTTAGTCGCTATACACTATCGACCATCGTTCAGGATATGTTGGATGATTTGAAGCCATATACTGCCAAGCTGTGTTATCCGCGCATGCCATTGCTTGGGCTCCCTGAACTCAGCACGGAGTCGGCAATGGCATTATTTGTTCACTCTAGAGAAGAGTATTTAGGTGCTTCTTTAGCTGAGTTGCTGAGCAAGACCGAAGATTACTTACCTCAACTTGAGGGCGCACTGCTCAAGATGGTGCCTGAGATTGATATGATGTCTGTTGTAAACACAACACGAGATCTGACGATTGATGACATCGCGCTGTTTTCGGAGCTGAGAAACCTAACCATGATCGGTGAGCTTTCGATACCTCAGATAATACGCGATTATTTAGAGATCATTTCACAGCGAACTCAAGTGGCACTCTTTGCTCCAGTTTATGCTGATCGCACGGTGAGGTAGGGGCATGGAGAAGGCAGGTAATAGGCTTTTGCCACTGATTGTTGTTTTCGCTTTAGTACCACTTGGACCTCTTGCTATTGACGTGTATTTGCCGTCCATTCCTCAGATGATGGATGTGTTTGGTGCTAGCGATGGTGATATGCGCCAAACCATCTCTATCTATATTCTTGCTCTGGGGGTGAGCCAGTTATTAGCTGGGCCAATCTCAGACCGATTTGGTCGTCGGTTTTCGGCTGTGCTTGGTACGTTGGTTTACGCGATGGGCAGTATTCTTGCGTCATTGTCACCGAATATGGAAGTACTATATATCGCGAGAGGAATGCAGGGCATTGGGGCTTCCTTTACCATGATCACCGCTATGGCGTGGGCACGAGACAATTACCAAGGAAATGATGCAGGAAGGCTGTTGAGTTACATCGGCGGTGTCACTAGTGCGATTCCAACCATCGCGCCATTGATTGGTAGTGGTTTAGCCATGGCTTGGGGATGGGCTGGTGGCTTCTATATGATGGCAGGGTTAGCACTGTTACTTATGGTGTTAGCGACCGTCGGATTTGACAGCCCAAAGCCAGTTAAGGTGTCGGTTGATATCGAGAACACGGTGGCATTGCGTTGCAATATCAAAGACATTCTAAGTAATAAGAACTTCCGGGTGTTTGCATTGGCAAACCTGTTGAGTTTTGGCGGGCTTTTAACTTATGTCTCTGTCGCTCCAGTAGTGGCAATGCAGCAAGGAGGTTTAAGCCAAGTCGAGTTCTCTATGATGTTTGGCTTGATTGGCGGTTCTCAAATTCTATTTAGTGTGATTGCACCTAAAGTGATGAACAAATTGGGACGTATTGATACGGTATTAACCGGCACGATCATGGTTGCAATGGCAGGAATAGGCTTGGTATTAATGCCCGAAGGTGAAGTTGGTGGATTTTTCCTGATGGCAGGAATGGCGAGCGGCGGATTTAGCTTGTTGGCTGGCGCAGCGACTTCGATGGCGTTGGAACCATTTCAGTATTGTGCTGGTTTAGCTTCTTCCATTGATGGCTTTTTGAGAATGATGGGAGGTGCAGTCCTCGTCGCTATAGCGAGCGCGTTGAATGTGGATGGTACAACTGCGCTGGCAATAGTGTATATGATGTCACTGTTGGCAACCATGGTCTTGATGGTGAGGAAGCGCCAAATCGCTGTAGGTAAAGCTCAGGTCTGATAGCTAAGAGCTGGTGTTAATACCAGCTCAATTCAATCTCTAATGGCATGTCACAGCGTATTCTTTCTCCACACATCTCATCGGATGCGTTGAGGTGGACCAGTTTTGCTGAGGAGTATCCTTCTCCTCGAAAGTGGTCTCTTGCCTCACAGAGGCTGGCGAACGTGAGTGGGCTCTTGTGCTCGTTCAAGATCAACGATCTTGTTTGGTTTTCTACGTTGTAAGCGAGGTAGATACCACCCTCAACCGATTCAATCAAAAGATTCATAGCCGTTTCCCATTGGTGTTTTCACTCTTTGGCTATTACGGCGAGTAATGGATTTTAGTTCACTTCTGATGCTCGATCGCTGCCAACAAAAACTCAGTCACTTCTTGCACGTGCTTCTTAATCTCAGCTTGCGTTGGCTTTTCCATTCCCATTAGAACGCCAGAGCGGATCGACAGTAGCATACCTGTCCAGAGGCGAATTTGTGTTCCTGGTTCCTTAATATCGAAACGATCTTGGAAGAATTGAGTGAGCTTAGCATCGGTATCGTCCGGACCGACTTCGCGGAAGATCGTCGTGATCTCAGGCGCTTTGGCGCTCTCTGCAATCAACAAGCGGAAGGTCGCCAAGTGCTCATCAGAAAGGTGGAAAGAAACAAAGTGTTCACCAAATGAGTTCAGCGCTCCTCGCAGATCATCCTTTTGTAGGTGAGTAACGAAACCGCCATCCATGTTTTCACCTATCTGGCGCAATGTTGCTTCAAATAGCGCTGCTTTAGATGGGAAGTAACGATACACGGTTTGCTTTGTCATACCTGCTTGGGCAGAGATTTTATCCATGTTCGCTAATACATATCCCTCGGACAAAAAGTTCTCTTTCGCGGCTTCCAAAATAGCTCGACGTTTTTTCTCTCGGTTTTGCTCGATCTTGCTCATGCTCAGATTCTCTTGATTTGATAATCATACTATACGGTATGATTTTTATTGACACAACTCCGAAATTATAAAATCATACTTGCGAGTATGATTTGTTTTTTTAGGAGAGATACGATGACAACGGCTTTAATGAATAACCTAAACGCCAAAGGCGCTCGCTTTGCCGGAGTGGTGATCACCTTGGTTGGTGCACTGTTGATGAGCCTGGACCCAATTTTTATTCGCTTTTCAGGCGTGAGTGGGGTGGATACCGCATTTCTATTTGGCTTGTTTACCGCGATTTCGATGCCAATATTTATCCAGCTTCGCGATGAGCGCGGTCTGGTTCGAGCGGTGAAAGAGAGCGGCTGGCATGTCTTGTTGTCTGGCTTATTGATGCTCGGCAGTGCTGCTGGTTTGGTGATGAGCATTAAGCTCACCACGGTTGCCAATACCTTTGTGATTCTGAGTGCAGCACCAGCTTTGGCTGCGTTGTTTAGCTGGTGGTTTTTGGGTGAAGTGACCCAGCGTTCGACGTGGATTGCGATTGTTGCTGTGATGGTAGGTATTGCGATTGTGGTCTCTGGTTCTTTTAAATCGGGTAACTGGATTGGCGATGGCTTAGCAGTGTTTGCTGTGGTGTGTTTGTCGCTCAACCAGGTGCAATTGCGTAAGCATCAGCACGTAAGCCGCATGGCAAGCGTTGGTTTTGGTGGGCTGTTCTTAGCGATGGCAATGCTGTTTTGGGCAACGCCTTCAACTTACAGCGCGAACACTTGGCTGATTATGGGCTTGATGGGGCTGTTTACTGCGCCGTTTGGGCGTGTGCTTTCACAAGTTGCGACTCGTTACATCACTGCACCTGAAGTTGGCATGATTCTGATGATTGAAACCGTGCTAGCACCACTTTGGGCATTACTCTTCTTTGATGAAATTCCTGCAATGGCAAGCATTCTTGGTGGTTCAATCATCTTGGTCACTATTACCATTTACGCTTTTTCAGCGATGAAGTCAGAACAAAAATAGAGGTTGATATGAACACAATTCAAACCCCACAACTTGAGTTTATTGGGCAAATTCGTACGCCATATACTGAGGTTTCTCAGTGCCCAAATAACATTCAGCCACAAGATGGACCTGTGTGTGAAATTCAACTTAAATCTCAGTATCACCAAGGGCTTGTAGGACTTGAGGTTGAGCAGAAAATACTGGTTCTGTATTGGCTTTCTGGTGCGAACCGCCAACCTGAAATGATGCAAGGGAAGAAGGGCACCTTTGCTTTACGTTCACCGCACAGACCAAACCCTATTGGCGCGGCGGTAATACCGATTGAGTCTATCGACGAGGGAGTAATTAAAGTGCGTGGTTTGGACTGCTTGGATGGCACGCCTTTGGTTGATATCAAACCTGCAATTTACTTTGAAGCACAGTCCTAGGTTTTTGCCCTTGTAAGCTAGGGCATCCAAACGAGCTTTCGGTTTGAAAGCGGCTTGTGACAGAAGTCGCTTGCTTTTTATACAAGAAAACCTTTAGACTTTGCCCATCACTTCTTTAGGAGATTACGCCAACATGAACAACTAAACCTGTCATCCAACTCTCATTTTATTTTTTGGATTTACAGGGTTAGTAGGCGTAGCTCACTTTCCGATATTTCTTTGCAGTTACCATTTTTCTGTTTGAAGCGCTTCTATGGGCGCGTGTATTTGCATCGATCTCATCTCTAGATTTATCTCAAGCTACGGCTGTTGTCCCTGTCATACAGGAGGCAAATTATGCCACTCTTACAGGCTTACAATATCAGTCATCAATTTGGTAATGGCGAAACGCTGTTTCAGCAAATCTCATGTTCAATGATCAAACGTCGTGTTGGGTTAGTCGGACGTAACGGTGTCGGAAAATCGGTGTTTGCATCGATACTCAGTGGTGAGCAAACCCCAACCAGCGGTACGGTCACCTTACCAAGGTCCTTTGCGGTGTATCGCCAGCAACCATCTCACTTGTTGGGGGGCGATCTTTCGATTGCCCAGTTCTTAGCAAAGGACAAAGTGCTAAGCGCGCTCAAACAGATCGAGATGGGCGATTGCTCGGAGTATCTGTTTGAGGTAGTAGGTGAACAATGGGATTTGCCCATCCAACTTGCTAAGCAGTTAGAAACCATGGGCTTGCCGCTACAGCCAGACTTTCCTTGTTCGCAATTGAGTGGCGGGCAGTTAGCGCGTTTGCAACTGTGGCAGTTGTTCGACAGCGAAGTGGAATTACTGATCCTTGATGAACCGTCGAACCATCTTGATACACATGCCAAGCAGTGGTTGATTCATTCGATGCGCAATTTCTCAGGAGCGATTCTGCTTATAAGTCACGACCGAGAATTGTTGCGCGAGATGGAGGAAATCTGGGAGCTATCCGGTTTAGGCTTACAAGTGTTTGGCGGTAATTACGACGTGTATGCCGAGCAAAAGCGCACCGAACTACAAGCGGTGGAACGCCAGTTAGCCAGTGTCGATAAACAAAAAAAGCAATTAGAAGAACAAGCTCAGCGCAATCGGGAGAAAGCAGAGCAACGAGCGGCTCAAGGTAATAAGCTAAGAAAGGATGGCAGTCAGCCGAAAATCTTACTGGATGCAATGAAAAACAAAGCTACAGCCCGAGCTGCCAGTCGTAATAAAAACGAGCAACTTCGCCAAGCGCATCTGCAAGAGAAAGAGCAAAGTTTGCGAGTGCGTAAAGAGCAAATCAAAGGGCAAAAACTGTATTTGGCAGACAGTCAAAACCGTTCACGAAAAGTTGTGTCGCTTTTAGAAGGCATGTTGCCATTTGGGTCGGCTCAACCCATCACTGCGCAAGTTCATGCGGATGATAAATTGCATTTGTTGGGCAAAAACGGATGCGGTAAATCGACCTTACTGAAAACCCTCTTGGGGGAGTTCTCACTGCAAAGTGGTGAGCTACAAATCAATACGCCGCTTTATTATCTCGACCAACACTTTGGTGCGATACAGCCTGAACTCTCCATGTTGGAAAACCTGATGCAACATTGTGAGGGGATGAAAGAGAGCGATGCCAGAACATTACTCGCAGGCATTGGTTTTCGCCGAGACAGTGTATTTCGTTTGGGCAGCGTATTGAGTGGCGGCGAGAAAATGAAGCTCGCTATGCTGATTGTCAGTCATCAACCAACGCAGCCTTTGTTGCTCTTGGATGAGCCAGATAATCACCTCGACTTGGATTCGAAAATCATGCTTGCTCAGGCACTAAGCGCGTATCGAGGCGGCTTTATTCTTATCAGTCACGACCAAGATTTTGCCGCGGAGTCGGGTGTGTCTCGAAGCATTGAACTGAGTTAATGCAAGTCGGTCTATAAACCGAGGTTTGTCTATCTCACGGAGGCAAAGTGAGTCACTTTGTCTCCGTGGATTCACAGCTTTATTCAGACGATTAGAATCATTTCTCTAATATAGGTAAGATGCTTGGTGCATTACATAAAACAAAAACAGAAAAGGAAGTCTATGAAAAAGAAAACCTTAGCGCTGGTGACCGCGTTTGCGATGACGGGCATATTGCCGAGTGCTTATGCCGAAGACTCAACAAAGGAATTGGTTGAACACGTACACAAAATGGCTGTGAAGTACCCAACGACAAAGAAAGTCGATGTGGTGGATGAGTACTTTGGTACCAAAGTCAGTGACCCATACCGCTGGTTAGAAGACGACCGCAGTAAAGAAACGGCGGATTGGGTCAAAGCGCAGAACCAAGTCACGTTCGATTACTTGGCGCAAATTCCTTATCGTCACCAGATTGAAGAACGCTTAACTCAGTTAATGGATTACGAGAAGTTAGGGCGACCATTCAAAGAAGGTAAATACACCTATTTCTACAAGAACGACGGTTTGCAAAACCAAGATGTGCTTTACCGCCAACTTGACGGTGGCAAGCCTGAAGTCTTCCTCGATCCAAATACCTTTAGCGAAGATGGCACGACCTCGCTGGCGAATGTGAGCTTCACCAAAGATGGTTCTTTAGTCGCTTACAGTATTTCAGAAGGCGGTAGCGATTGGCGCAAAGTGATTGTGCTTGATGCTGAAACCAAAAAGCCTGTCGGTGAGACGTTAGTGGATATTAAGTTCAGCGGCGTAAACTGGCTGGGGAACAAAGGTTTCTACTACTCAAGTTACGATAAGCCAGAAGGCAGCGAGCTTTCGGCAAAAACCGACCAACACAAGCTTTACTATCACGAGCTAGGCACTAAGCAGAGTGAGGACAAGCTTATCTTCGGCGGTACAGAGGCAGAGAAGCACCGATACGTTCGTGGTTACACTTCCGACGACCAACGTTACCTGTTTATTTCGGCAAGTACTTCAACGTCTGGCAATAAGCTGTTCTTCAAAGATTTGACCAAGCCAGATAGTCCGCTGCAAACCATTTTGGATGACACCAATTCTGATACTTGGGTGATTGATAGCAAAGGCACCAAGCTGTATTTGGTCACCAACTTAGATGCACCAAACAAACGAGTGGTGACGGTGGATGCGAGCACCCCTGAGCCGAAGAATTGGAAAGATTTAATTCCTGAAACTGACAACGTGCTTAGCCCATCAACCGCGGGCGGTTATCTATTCGCAAGCTACATTGTTGATGCTCTTTCTATGGTCAAACAATACGACATGGACGGTAAGTTCATTCGTGAAATCAAGCTACCAGACATCGGCAGTGCTTACGGCTTTTGGGGTAAGAAAGAAGACGCTGAAGTCTACTACTCTTTCACCAACTACAAGACGCCAAGCACGACCTATCGCCTAGACATCAAAGGCGGTGACAGCGAGGTTTACCACAAATCGAACGCGCCATTCGACTCTGCTCAATTTGAATCTCGTCAGGTGTTCTACAAATCGAAAGACGGTACTAAGATTCCAATGATCATCACTTACAAGAAAGGCACGCCGATGGACGGCAGCGCACCAACAATCTTGTATGGTTACGGTGGTTTTAACATCAGTCTAAAGCCTTACTTTAGTCCAAGCCGAGCAGCATGGTTAGAAATGGGTGGTATCTACGCTGTCGCGAACATTCGTGGCGGTGGCGAGTACGGCAAAGAGTGGCACAATGCCGGCACCAAATTAGAGAAACAAAACTCGTTTGATGACTTTATTGCTGGAGCTGAGTACCTTATCGATAAAGATTACACCTCATCAGACAAGCTTGCGATTAACGGTGGCTCGAACGGCGGCTTGCTTGTTGGTGCAGTGATGACGCAGCGCCCAGAGCTGTTCAAAGTGGCACTGCCAGCAGTGGGTGTATTGGATATGCTTCGCTACCACACCTTTACAGCAGGAGCTGGCTGGGCTTATGACTACGGTACAGCAGAGCAAAGTAAAGAGATGTTTGATTACCTCAAAGGATACTCGCCAGTTCATAACGTAAAAGCCGGCGTTAAATACCCGGCAACCATGGTGACAACGGGTGACCACGATGACCGAGTGGTGCCTGCGCACTCTTACAAATTTGCGGCTGAGCTACAGTCGAAACAAGCGGGTACAAACCCAACTTTGATTCGAATCGAAACCAATGCAGGTCACGGTGCAGGCACACCGACTAGTAAGGTTATCGAGAAAACCGCCGATGTTTACAGCTTTACGTTGTTCAATATGGGTGTTGAAAAGCTGTAAGTGAAAGGGCGAAATAAACAAAGGGCTTAAGCTCATTCACATTGGGATTAAAACGCAGTCTTCGGGCTGCGTTTTTTGTTTCTCTCAGCCAAAATAAAAATAAGGTTATAACGCATATAACCATAGGTGATAGAACTTCCTATTATGCTTCCACTTAGTTTTATACAACGTTGAATAGTCCGTCCTTACTTATCCAAAGTTTGTTTACTTACCTGTTCTTTGAAGGGGATTGGATGACGTATGTACACCCAAGTAACCTCATCCTTCGGGAGCGCACTACCTTGAAGTCACTTGGGTATCGTTAGCTTAAGTGGAATAAATATAATATGAAAAATCTTACCAAATTCGTTGTTGTGGGGTCCCTCCTTTCATGTGCAGCAGCTCAGGCTGGAGGCTTGTACTTGTACGAGACTTCTACCACAGATATTGGTTTAGCCTCTGCTGGTATGGCAGCGCGAGCGCATGATGCCTCAGTAATGGCGGCTAACCCCGCAGGTTTATCCAATGTAGCGGGTCAATCTTTCTCTGGTCATCTGATTAGCTTGTATGGTGATGCAACGCTAGACACCATCGATGGTGGAGATGCCGGTAATATCATAGGTTACGTGCCTCTTGGCTCAGCCTTCTATAGCCAACAGGTAAACGACAAGTGGACTTTAGGCATTGGTATGTATGGGAATTATGGTCTGGGATTGGAATATGACCAGCTTTTTAACCGTATCGATATTCCTAATGCCATCACTCAAGCCGTAACGGTTCAGCCTTCTGCTTCTTACCGTATCAACGAACAGTGGTCTGTGGGTGCTGCGCTTGGCATTCACTACGGGATTCTTGATATGGATGTAAAAGTGGACGGAACTTCGCTAGCCGGCGGTATTGAAGATACCGATGTCCAAGTGAATGGTCGTGTTGGCGCGCTTTATGAGCTGAACTCGGGGACACGTTTAGGTTTATCTTATTCTAGTGAAGCAGAATTCGACTTCGCAGATAAAGACCTGACAACCAGCGCAGTGTTACCTCAACAGGTAGTATTTAGTGCTTATCATGAGCTAAACGACAAACTTGCCCTTATGGGTAACTTGAACTGGCAAGATTGGAGCGCGTACGACACCTTGATGGGAGTGGAAACACAAGATACTTATCAAGTCGCGATTGGATCCCAATACAAGATCAACAGTAAGGTGACATGGAATGCGGGTTTTGCGTTTGATACGAGTATGTACGCAGATCAGTCAAACGGTGACCTTACGATTCCTGCTGGTAAATCTTATCGTTTAGGTACTGGTTTTGATTACAAGATTGATGAAGCAAGCTCGGTATCTGTAGCATTTGAAGCAATGCTAATTGATTCATCTGAAATCAAATTGGCGGGCATTCCCGTTGCGAACTTTGATGACCCAGCGTTGTATTTCCTAAGTGTCGGTTACAACTGGAAAAACCAATAAATCAGTTTAAAACAACGGTAAGCAGGTGTTCGCTTACCGTTGTTTTATTGTTATTGATTGTTCTCGAGTTTCTCGCGGTATTGTTCTTGTAGAATGTACATGCGTTTTACGTCACGGTAGCTGCCGTTGATAAAGAACTCTTGCACCAAATGCCCCTCTTCAATAAAGCCGCACTTTTGATATAGGTGAACGGCTTTTTCGTTGTCTAAAGCAACCAAAAGATAGATTTTGTGCAGGTTAAGAATCGAGAACGAATAATCCAAAGCTCGATTGATGACCTCTTCCGCGTAGCCACGTCCTTGATGGTCTGGTGCGATGATGATTTGAAATTCTGCACTACGGTGAATGTAATTAATCTCTATTAACTCTACCAGACCAATTAATACACCATGTTCATCTTCTACGACAAAGCGGCGCTCAGCATCATCGTGAATGTGCTTGCGGTAAAGTTCCTCTAATTCATCATGGGATTCGTACGGCTCTTCAAACCAATACGTCATAATATTGCGGTTGTTGTTGAGGTCGTGAATAAAGCGCAGGTCTGAACGTTCTAAAGCACGAATAGTGAGACCATTTTTCATCGTTTATCTCCAGAGAGCAAAAGCATAATCAAAGGTAATTATGATTCCTCCATCTTAGCTCATTAGGGGGAAATCTCCCCTTTACTTCTCTGAGTTTAAGACGGTAAAAGCGATCTTCGTCATACCCTTACAATCCCTTTAAATATAAGGACTTCGGTAATAATAAAAGTTAATCATAACGACAAAAAACCTGATTAGTTTAAGGGTGCGATTTCAGATTAAATACCGCCAACGACTTAAGGTCATAATCTACATACACAAGGTATTAAATATGTTTTCAATCGGTGACGTAGTAGTAGCTACTAAAGGTATCGAGCTAGGCGAAATGGTTGTTACAGGTCTAAGCAGCGGCGGTTTTTACGCGCACGTTAAAGCTGGCGAAAAAACGCTAACTTACCCAGCTAAAGATCTTAAGAAAGCATAATTTAATTTGCTGACTTGCGAAAAAGGTAGCTCACGAGCTGCCTTTTTTTGTGCCTACAATTCCTTCCTAAATTCCTACTTTATTTCCCTCTGATTTATTTTTATTCAATTTTGATTCATTGTGGTTATACCCAAGTAACCTCGAGATGCTAGGTTCAGCGAGAATGACTTGGTTTGTAGACGCGGCGGCGATTTAAAGATCTAGTCATTCTAAATCAAGAATCGGCAACAAAGTATACAAGCCAAGGCAGCTCGCCCTTTGGGAGCGTGTCATTGACCCGATTGCTGCGTCAAACAACTTGGAAAGAGCTAGCTATTACACTGCGTTGTTTTCCTTACTCTCGAATCAATGACAGCGCTCTGAATCCTGCATCTTGAAGTCACTTGGGTATATATACCATTTTGACTCATATCAATAAAAGCTTTGGTTTTAAGTTGTTGTTTTTATGTTGTATTTTTTACTTATCTCCACAAGTGTCTGTTTTTATAAACTTTAGATGTTAAATTAGTTGCTCATCTAAATATTCGATTAATATCAATTCCTTTTTCCCATTTTTAAATATTTGGGCATTTCAATAACTTTCGCCTTAACTGATTTAGGGGAACAGTTATGAATAAAAAGAAAATAGCACTAGGGATCGTGGGAGTTGGTTTGGTGGCTTACTTCGGTACCGTTTACATGGTGAACCAAGACGATAAAAAGGTAGCTCAACAGAATCTGACGCAATTTAGCTCGTTAGATCAATCTACGTTGGATTACCAAGCAATGAAAGTACTGGCAGACAAAGGCTGCGGTTACTGCCATACACCAAATAGCGAAATGCCTTTCTACTCAGAAATGCCAGTCGCGAAACAGATAATGGAAGCGGACGTCAAAGTCGCGATGCGCCACTTTGATATGACCAATTTGTTTGATGACGTGAAGCAAAGTAACCCGGTGTCTGAGGTTGCGCTTGCTCGACTTGAGAAAGTGCTTTACGACGATTCCATGCCGCCAGCGATTTACCTGACCATGCACTGGTCAGCAAGCATGTCAAAAGATGAAAAGCACACGCTGTTAAAGTGGATTCGCGAAAAACGATCAGAGCGTCATGCGCAATCGCCTGTATCTGAAGAGCGTAAAGGCAAAGTCCTACAGCCAATTTACACCATGTTTGAAACTGATGCAGATAAAGCTGAGTTAGGTAAGGTGCTTTATCATGACACGCGATTGTCAGGAGACAATAGTGTCTCATGTGCATCATGCCATAGCCTTGATACAGGCGGCGTGGACCGACTAGTAACCTCTGTTGGCATTCATGGTCAAGTCGGCGGTATTAACGCGCCAACCGTTTTCAATGCCGTGTACAACAAACTGCAATTCTGGGATGGTCGTGCTGCAGATCTGCAAGATCAGGCTGGTGGTCCTCCATTTAACCCAATTGAAATGGGCTCTGTGGATTGGGATGAAATTGTCGACAAGTTAAGCCAAGACCCAGAAATGGTCGCGATGTTCAAAAAGGTTTATTCAGGTGACATCAATGGCAACAACATTACGGACGCGATTGCCGAGTTTGAGAAAACGCTTACCACGCCAAACAGCCGTTTCGACCAGTATTTGATGGGTAATACGGATGCACTGGACTCACATGAGAAATATGGTTTGATGTTGTTCAAGAAATACGACTGCCAAACCTGTCACGCAGGTGAAGCCATGGGTGGTGAAACGTTTGAAACCATGGGTATGAAAGCCGATTACTTCGCAGACCGTGGCACAGAAATGACCGATGCAGATCTTGGTCGCTACAACTTCACTGGCAATAAAGAAGATAAGCATAAGTTCAAAGTGCCAACGTTACGCAACATTGAACTGACGCCGCCATACTTCCATGATGGTCATGCGGATACGTTAAACAAAGCCATCTACGACATGGGTAAGTATCAAGTCGGTGTGGAGATGTCAGAACAAGAAGTTGACGCTATCAAAGCCTTCCTCAAAACCTTGACGGGTGACTATGAAGGCCGCCCATTGAGTTAAGCTTAAGTAATATGCCAAAGCGAATCTTTGATAAAAGATAGCTCCCACACTTAAGACCACCTTGAACTGAGGTGGTCTTTTTTATGCTCCGAACTCAACCAAATCAGCACTTTAGTGATTGGTTTGTCGACCCTTCTAGATGATAATGACGCCTTAATTTCATCCATATAAAAAGAACGAAAAATATTATGAAAGTGATAGTTAAGAACGCTCAAAAACAACACGCTCAAGGCATTACCGAAGTGTTGAACCCAATTATCGAAGAGGGCTTATATACGATTCTCGATACCACCTTTACGACAGAAGAGGAAGAAAGCTTTATTGAGAGCTTTCCTGAAATGGGCGTATTTAATGTGGCATTGAACCCAATCGATGAGAGTGAAGAAGAGGGCACTGTGCTGGGTTTCCAAACGTAGAGCCTTTCGCGAGTTATACCAAGGCGTTTGCGCACGTTGGTATTATCGGTACCTTCGTTGATGCAAAATATCGTCGCCAAGGTGTGGCTTCGGCTCTGTTTACCGCTACCTTTGCTGATGCGAAATCGAAAGGTTATGAAAAGCTGTTTGCGTATGTGAGAGAAGACAACCCTAACGCACTTGCCACGTATCTAAAACATGGTTTTGAAGTAGTTGGTACGGCAAAGAAGCACGCCAAGATTAACGGTCAGTATATCAATGAAGTTCTGATTGAGAAGTTTCTCTAACGCTTAGAAGGAAAGCAAGATGCACAATATGCATAAGTCAGCAGGTATCATCATTAAAAACGGCGCACTTCTGGTGTTACGTTCAAAAGGCAAAGACACCTTCTACGCGCCAGGTGGAAAACTTGATAGTGGCGAAACTTCAGAGCAAGCATTATGTCGCGAGCTACATGAAGAAGTGGGGATTAAGGTAACGGAAGAGAACTTGGTATTGTTTGGGCGATTTGAAGCACCAGCGCACGATAAAGACGGCATTACTTTGGTCATGGATGTGTTCTTCGTTAGCGATTACTCGGGCGAGGTGGTTGCCAGTAATGAAATCGAAGAGTGCCAATGGATAGATTCTTCAAACGTCGATGACGTCGTGATAAGTACGATTTTTCGCAATAACGTATTCCCTAAGTTGGTGGAACAAGGACTGGTTAAATAGCGCACCCTTGAGTCACTGATAGAAAGTAACACGCCCGTAATGTGAGAGCATTACGGGCGTTGTCTTTCGAGCTTTGTTCTAATCGCTATTCAGATAATCGATTTGAATCAGCCATTGTTTGGCAGAGCTGTCAAACTTGCCTCCAAGTAAAGATTCCAATAATGGTTTTGCTTGTCGGTACTGATGCAATTCAAAATGAGCAATTGCCTTAAGCAGTTGCCACCTCTGGTTCTCTGGTTGCTGCTTAATTTGTTGCTTTAATAGCGGGACGGCTTGCTCCCAGCGTTGTTCTGAATAAGCCAGCTGTGCTTTGATGGCTAATGAACTTGCTTGAGATAACGAGTCTAACAACTTAATTGCCTGGTCACGCTGACGGGATTTTAGCAGCGCGTGAAGTTTCAACTTGTTGACCTTCTCTTGGTATTCTGAAGAAGGCGTATATTCACTCAAAGTGTGATAAGCAAGAGCCGGAGTTTTAGCTTCAAGTTGCAGCTGCGCAAGAAGAATTCGTTGCGGCTCGGTGAGTTTATGTAAATCTTTAACGACGAGAAGTGAGGCAACTGCCTTCGCATTCTGCCCATAGTGAATGTGTGATTGAGCCAAACGCGACCAGAATTTATCTTGGTTTGGATAGAGCTCGGTTACTTTCAACAGCAAGGCATACTCTTTTTCAAATGCTTCTAATCGTTGATAGCTTGCTAAAAGTAATTGATACCGTTGCTGCGTAGCGTCGAGCTTTACTGCAGCTTTCATAATGGTTGCAGTTTCTTGCCACTTCTCAAGTTGATAAGCACTATGTCCTGCGATGGTGCTAACCTCAGCAATTAGTGCGTCCGTCAGTTTGACTTGTCCTTTTTCCAACTCTGATTGGTAGAGTTTTTGCCATACTGCGAATTGGCTCAATACATCGAGGTAACGTTGGTTTTGATAATTGAGCTGCACCGCGAGACGAAGGAGTTGTTCACGATTAGCGGAATTCCTTGTTAGTGTCAGCAATTCGTTTGTTCTGTCGAGGGCACACGACAACATTTCTAGCTTTAAGCAAGCTTGTAAATAAAGGCTTTTTGTCAGCTCTTGAGTTTCCGCATTACTACCTTGGTGGTTATCGTGAAATCGTGCAAAGGCATTTATCTCGAAGTCGTCACGCTCCAAAAAACGGCTTAATTTCTGGTATTGCTCAAATGTCTCAATGTCCACTTGTGCATGCGTTGTAAAGCTGAGAAAGACTAAGCAGAGCAGGGCTGTAAATCTCACTATTTAGTCCTCTAAGCTGTAGTTCAATGTAACTTGTTGCCACTGTTCTCCAGATTGTGGAGGAACAAACTTCCAGCGCATTACGGAGCGCAATGATGAGCGAAGAAAAACGCCTTTCGGAGACTCTTCAACCACTTTGTACTGTATTGCTTCACCTTGTTGGCTTATTAACAAAGAGAAAGTGATGTGCCCTTCAATACCGTTTCGTTTGGCTTTCGTCGGGTATTTTGGGGGAATCTGATAAGTGGGTTTTGCCATCACAACCTGAGATTGAAATTGACTGCCCTGATGAACACCCGCTCCCGAAAAAGAAAAATCAAAAGTTAAATGGACATCTATTTCATCACTGGGTTTAAAAGTAACCTTCGGCAACGTGACCATGCTGTCCATATCTGGGATGGTAAAGTCAACCAACGCAGGACGAGCAGGAGCTGAAGTAGGCGCGCTTGCAACCACGACAGGCTTAGTAACCTCAAGCTCCTTGGGCTTTTTGTGCGACGTGATTGTTTGGACATAGATCTGGTTTGAACTGCGCTCTGGTTTTGCCCTAGGCGTTGATATCAAAAGGTGCAGGAGAGCAACCAATAGCAAGTTGATGAATACAGCAGCTGCCAATATACCTAGCAGTTTTGATTTACTGCTCTTTGGTAGCGATAGCAACATTGTTTAGCCCTGATAAGCGTAAAGTGTCAATGACGGAAATGAGCGTTCCCGTATCTAAGCTGCGGTCGGCATTCACGATCGCATTGGTTGGCTTCTTATCGACCAAGTAAGCTTTTACTTGGAATTGAAGCTGGCTGAGGTTGACGTTTTGTCCGTTAAACCAAATATTATGATCGCGATCGACACTCACCGAAATGGTCTCTGCTTTTGGTTTCAATGATGAGCTGGATGCACTAGGTCTATCGACTTCCATCGTCGACTCTTTTTGAAAGTTCGCCGATAAAATAAAAAAGATCAGCAGAATAAAAACCACGTCGATCAAAGGAGTAAGGTCAACTTGAGGTGACTCTTCTCTATCTGTGAAGGATTTAATTTTCATAGGATTTCCATTGATTGGCGAAGTGGACTAAAAGTTTTTCCTGCTGTCTCTTGAGGTTGTAAGCTAGGTACATACCAGACAGTGCTGCGAGCAATCCTGCTAGTGTGGTGAGCATCGCTTGGCTGATGCCTTCCGACACTGCGTTTAGAACATCATCGCTGTTCAATTGCTCAAAACAGGTCATCATGCCATCCACTGTGCCGAGTAACCCAAGCATTGGCAGAATTCGGACAAAAAGACGTATCTCATTAAGTCCAACACTGAGGTGTTGTCTAATCTCGCTTAACCATCCATTTTCAAGGTAGAGGCGCTCGTTGTCCTGAATACCGTAGTATTGCTTGATCTTTTGCGAGAACTGAGTGTTTAAGTCCGTGCTCTTTAAGGTGTGAAAACGCAAGTAACAATGTAGGATGAGACCCCACATAACAAGTGAAACTAAGCCGATAGACCACATAATTGGGTGATCCATCGGTAAGCGTGCAGCGAGCACTTGCTCTAGCATGTTCCTTGGTTCCCATAACGAATATCTACAACCAAACTGGTTACTTGATGCTCTATGATTTCTGCAAGTTGCTGAGCTTGAGTTTTAACTAAGCAATGCAAGATGAGCAGAGGAACAGCAACCAGAAGTCCCAGCTTGGTCGTGAGTAGTGCCTCAGCAATACCGCCAGAAAGCAGTTCTCCATCTGTGACGCCTTGAGAGGTGATCACTGAAAAGGTCTCAATCATGCCGCCAACGGTTCCGAGCAGTCCCATTAACGGAGCAATGGCTGCTAGTACGGCTAAGGTACCTATACCTCTGTGCAGCCAAGGCATTTCTCGACTCACGTTTGCATCTACTACATCTTCCATTTGCTGATGAGCATTGCAGTTTTTCAGTTGCATGAGTACACGACCTAACATGTTGTTTTCTGAAAGTTCATCCAACTGACTCGCTTGTTTTTTTACCGCCTGCTTTTCTTTCGTCAAAGTAATCAAGCGAGCAATTCCGATAGAAAAGCCAATTATGGCTAGAACAACAATAAGCGCACCAACCATGCCTGCAGCCAAGTAGCTCTCGTACCATTTCGGTTGATTCGCTAAAACATCAAAACCAAATCCAAAGCTTGGATCGACTGCCCATTGTCCTTGTGTGATATCAAGCTGCGGTTGTGGTGAGACTTGTCGCCATTGTTGACGAGCACCATCAAATTTCAACCAACCATAATCTTGCGAAAACTGACTAAATGCCCCCACTAGTTGAACTGGTGCTTTTTCAATGTTTCCGTTGGGAAGCAGTATCTCTCCCTTTACAACGTTTACTCGGCTGGAGGCTGAGATTTGTTGAACCATCGCAAGCCAGAGATTATTGATAGAAGCGATACTGAAATTATTTTTCTGAACAGGTAAGAGTGTTTGGCTCTCAAACCATGTAGCGAGAGGTTTATTGTTAGAGATAAAGTTGTTTTGTTGCGCAGATGTCAGCTCTATAACCTCTTCAATATCCGCCTGTGCAAGCTGCACTTGTTTTTGTTTGTCACTTAGCTTTTCTTGAAGTGCGATAATGGCTTCTTCAAGCTTCGCATTGCTTGAGTTCAACTCTTGCAGCTTGAGTTGTAGGGATTCAACCTGCCCATTAACCTCTTGAAGCTGATGACTTTTTTGTGATTTCAATTGCTTGTAACGTTGAATGTCTTCTTTGCTGCTTTGTTCTACACGCTTAAAAATCTCTTGAAGAGTGTCACTTCCGCTACGTTCTTCGATGGTATTGACACCTACTGCTGGAGCAATATTAAAAATAACCAGTAAAATGGCACTCAACAGGTGTGAATAGTTTGGTTTCCAGAGGAAGTTTTTCATGGTTACTGCGCCTTTGGAAGGGTAAGAACAGGGTAGGTCATGCCGCTGTTGAACGCGATAAGTGCTCGCTCAACCTGCTTGGTCTCATCCACTGATAATGTCATCCATTGTTGGCTTTCTGATTGCCATACGCCAGCAGTTGCAGCATCAAGTGATAGGTAGTAATAACCTAGACGGCCAACTCTCAGGTATTGAACTTCTTGATTAGGCGTTAATCGGCCAAACCAAGCTTTTACTTGAGACCCGTATTGGATCTCGATTTGATAAGCGATAAGGATGCGTTCGAGTTTTTCCGCATCGGTCAATTGAGGGTTATCTAGCTCTGATGTCAGTTGCTGTACCCGTTCAAGTCTTGAATCTCTATCAAAAGGGATATCCGCTAAAACCAGTTCCTTGAGCGTCGTCGTCATTTGCTCTAATAACGGATACAAGTTCACTTTAGTTTGGCGGATGTTCTCCATCTTGCCATCTAAGTTTTGAATCGCATTTTCCAGTTGTTGAAGCTGTTTGGTGAGCTGCTGCTGGTAGCGAGACTGTAACCGGATTTCGTGGTCGAGGTTTCTTACCACTTCACGTTGCAATTGTGTTTGGTCATCAATGCTCTCGACCTTTTTTTGCTCCGAAGATGATAATTCGATATTACCAACTTGCTCTTGAAGGTGCTGGATAGTGTTTGATTCTGCAAAAGCTGTGTTTTGCAGACAAAGTGAGAGTATTGCTAAGGGTGTAAAACGAGGTTGAATCATCAGTTTGAGTACTGTTTTTGGTTGGTTTTATTCTAACGAATAATCTTAAAGTCTTGGGAATGATAATTGTTTTTAATTGGAAGTGAAGCGTTATTTTTTACTCTACTCTTGGTTTTTTGAGTTAAGTTGCTGAATTTTAATTAATTAAAAAATAAATGAACTCAGATGGAAAATGAGTTGTCAGAAATTATTGTTATAACTACGCGTTTTCAATTTTATCGATTGCGTTAACAAAAATGAATTTTTTATAAAAAACTCATGTTAACGGAATGTTTGCGTATTTGTTTGTTTTCGACATTTTATTCCAAATGAGATTTAGTTTCATTTGGCTCTTTTCGCATAAGGGATTTGAGAGAGTTAGACTTGTTTTTATAGGCTGAGTGAATGTTATCTATTTATTAATGGAACAAGGTATCTAACACATTATTCTGTGCTTATCACAGCTGTTAGTGGGATTTACTTGTTGAATGACTTGTTGATAGCATTAATGATAACAATTATCACTTACAAGCTTTTACAATGCACCCTTTCAATAAAACTTTGCTTGCAGCGACCATTGCGTCGCTATGTTCCGTATCTAACGTTTATGCAGAAACGGAAACGCCGTCCGAAACTCCATCTGATCTAACTGTAAATGTGACAGACACAAGAGATGATGAGCTTTCAACTAAACAAACACTTGATGCTGATGACATTAAAGACACTCCTTCATCTAACGGCAACTTAACTGACTACCTAAAAGACAACCCAAATGTTCGTTTTGCTGGTGGTGATTTAGATGGTTTACAAGGTGGTGAGATTAAGCCTACGTCAATATCGATCAATGGCGCTGAGCCTGAGCAAACGGCTTATCTGCTAGATGGTATTAATGTAAACAACGATATCGACCCTAGTCACTCATTGTTCGATGGCTCAATGGCGGTAAACCCAAGTAAAAGTTCTGAGCAAGCGTATTTCTTTGATGCAAACCTTTTGTCGGGAATTACGACATACACTAGTGATGTTCCAGTAAGTCTAGGTGGTTTTACCGGAGGTGCTGTTGTTGCTGAAACTCGCCAATACAGCGGTGAGAATCGAGTAAAACTTCGTTATAGAGGTACACAGTCTGATTGGGCTTCTATTCATATTGATGATCATGTAAAAGCGGCTACTGAGAGTCTTGAACCACTTGGTGCTGACGCGACATATCAGCCTAAATACAAAAAGAATTTCTTTAGCGTGATGGCTGAGCAAGCGCTAACTGATGACGTTGGTATGGTGCTTGGTTTTAGCCGCCGAGATTCTGATATCCAGCAAACAAGACTTTTGAACCCAACAGGTAAGCGTGACAAACAAGATCACACTCGTCGTTCTGATAACTTTTTGGCGAACTTCAACTGGACGCCAGATGTGGATCATAGATTAGAGTTTGGCTTGCGTTTGTCTGACTACAGTGAAGGTAAATACTATGCTACCAACACCGAAGGGGATGTAACGGATACTCACTTAGCATACGGTTCAACGATCAAATGGACACAGAAGCTTGGTGCAGGTTCTTTCTCAGCAACTGCAGCTTACGACAAATTCAGAGACGAGAGAGATTCATCATCAAACGATGCTAACGTTTATATCGAATTTGATCCTTCGTTTGAATACTACGAAGGCGGTTACGGTGATAGTCAAATGACTCAGCAGAATATTAATCTGAAGCTTACCTATGACTTTGATTTAATTGAAACTGGTCCGCTAACACACTTAATCTCATTGGGTGCTGATTACCGCAAAACAGACTTCAAGTTTAATCGTGATCATGATGTAAACATCAACACGCTTATGACTTGGGGCGGTGTGGAGTTCAATAGATCTGCTGAAACGCTAAATGCTGGTTCGGTTGATACTGACTACCAAGATTACGCGCTGTATGTTGAGGACCAAATCCAAATTGGTAATTTGACGCTTCGCCCGGGTATCCGAGTTGATCGCGACGACTTTTTAGAAAATACCAACGTGGCACCGCGCTTTGTTTCTTCGTTGCAAGTAACGAGAGATACCAATGTTAGCTTTGGTCTAAACCGTTACTACGGTCGTTCTTTCGCTATGATGAAGCTGACTGGTGAGATTCAAGAGCTTAACAAAGATACATCACGCGATTACTCGTCTCTGAACAACCTAGAGACCCCGCATGCAGATGAAGTGACGTTTGGTGTAACTCAAAATATCGATAACTTCGTGCTCTCAGCTAACTATGTTAGCCGTAATTACAAAGATCGAATTCGAGCGAAAGAACTCGGTGGAAGCGGCTCTAAAGTTGTTTCTTACGTGAATACTGAAAGCTACAACGTAGATGTATACACGATTCAAGCAAGAAACATTAAGCCTTGGGTATTAGGTCCGACTTACTGGACAACAACCTTGGCTGCAGATTTGACTAAGACTGATGAGTCTACTCTTGGCAATGGTTACAACGATAATGACCTTATTTATCTCGACGGTAAATTGATGACTCGTAAAGAAGCGGAACGTCAAGTTAACAGCAGTGGAGAAGAGTGGATCATTCGCCTAGGTCTTGATATGGCTGTACCTGAATATGACGTTGTTTGGGCGAACAAAGTGTACATTAAAGCACCAGTGAAAGACACCGAGTACTCAACGGATTCAGCTGAAGGTATCGAGATGTACTACAGCTATGATCACGGTACTCACACTCAATGGGATACTCGCCTACGTTACCAACCAAGCTTGTACGGCACTCACTCTGGTTACATTCAAATTGATGTACTTAACGTATTAGATGATGTTCGCCAGAAGGGATTATCTTCGACGTCTAGCAACGCAACCTTCTCTCCAGGTCGTGAGTTCTGGCTAGAGCTAGGTTACGAATTCTAATCTATTTTCTTTTGTTTGATTAAGGGTAACCAGTAGTTTTGGCTGCTGGTTGCCTTGTCGTTTTTGGTGCAACATGTCTAACCATTCTCCCCTGTCTTTAAAAGACAAACCTTTCCTCGCGCAAGTATGGTCACTTGCACACCCTTATTGGCGTAGTGATGAAAAGCGCATTGCTTGGCTGCTTTTGGGCTTAGTCGTCGGTTTAAATTATCTGATCGTTGAGGTAGCGGTTCTTTACAGTAACTGGAACCGTGACTTCTTCAATCTTATGCAAAACGAAGAATGGAATAACTTTTGGAATATGCTGGGTCAATTTGTGTTGATCATGGCGGTTTACACGGTTGTTGATTTGGCCGAGGAGTATTTACGCAGAACATTGCGGATCCGTTGGCGTCGGTGGTTAACCCATGCATTTTTACAAAAATGGTTGGGTGGAAAGCGTTTGTACCGACATCAACTGACCTATCCAGACAGTGATAACCCAGATCAGCGAATCTCTCAGGATGTGAAGGATTTTTGCGATAATACTTTAAAGATGGGACTTGGTTTACTTCGAACTGTGACGAGTCTGTTCTCGTTTGTGGTCATCTTGTGGAACCTGTCTGGCAGCTTTACGTTTGAGTTTGCTGGGAGCGAATGGGTGCTTCCGGGCTACATGGTTTGGGTTGCTATCATTTATTCTATCGTCGGTACTTGGTTAACACACAAGATCGCAAAACGTTTGGTGCCACTTAACTTTGAACAAGAAAAAAGTGAAGCAGACTTTCGTTTTCATTTGATGCGAGTGCGTGAACATGCTGAATCCATTGCATTACAGCGTGGTGAACTTGCTGAAAACCATCGCACACAAAATCTGTTTAGCAAGGTTTGGGACAACTGGCAGCAACTTACAGGTATGAAGCTAAAATACGGCGCGTTCACGAGTGGCTATAACGAAGTTGCGCGTATTTTTCCATATTTGGTCGCTTCGCCGCGCTTGATGAGCGGCGCACTTCAATTGGGCGATATGATGCAAACTGCGACTGGCTTCTACCGAGTACAAGAAGCCTTCAGTTGGTTTGTTGACTCTTATGAAGAGGTCGCAGATTGGCGTGCAGTCACTGATCGTCTTATTACTTTCCACACTCAGTTAGAGATGTTACCGACTACTAACGCTCTACCATTATCAAAACAACCGGAGTGGCGCGATCTCAACTTGTTCTCTCCGAACCAGCAGACTTTGTTGTCTGAACAAAGCGGATCTATTCATCAAAGCATCACTATTAAAGGTGTTTCTGGCGGTGGTAAAAGTACCTTTATTCGCTCGCTTGCGGGTTTATGGCCATATCAAAGTGGCGACATCAGCATGCCTGACGACAGCGAGTGTATGTTTATTCCTCAGAAACCGTATTTGCCGAACGCAACATTACGCGAAATCTTATTGTATCCAAGCGGCGGTTTAGTCTCTGACGATGTGCTCATCGATGCATTAAATCAAGCCGGTATTGCGAAGTTTGCTGAACAAATGGATCGGCAAAGTAACTGGCAACAAAGCGTTTCTGGCGGCGAGCTTCAGAAAATAATGTTAGCGAGAAGCCTAGTTCAAAAACCGCAGTGGTTGTTCTTAGATGAGGCAATGTCAGCACTTGATCCTGAAAGTTATCGTTCTATTCGCGCGGTTATGGCAGAGCAGTTACCAGAGACACATGTTGTAGAAGTCTCTCATCGTGAAGGTGGGGCAGAAGAACAAAATCAGATCACCTTATGTACTCAAACTCAATCGTTCAAATATTCATGAAGATTAATAAATTACTGCTCCTGACAAGCAGCGTCTTTTTAAGTGCTTGTCAGGTACTTGCGCCAAATAAAACGGTGGAGTCGTCCCTCGATCTTACACAAGCACTGACTTTTGATCGTCGTGCGGACGTTGGGCAACTAGAAAATGGGCTGAGCTATTACATAGCAGAAAACACCAATCCTGAATCGCGGGTCTACGTTCGTCTGGTTGTGAATGCTGGCTCAATGAACGAGGAAGATGACCAGCGTGGTGTTGCTCATATTGTTGAACATATGGCGTTTAATGGCACCAAGCATTACCCCGAGAACGAAGTAATCAAGGTTTTGGAAGAAGCGGGCATGAAGTTTGGCGTGGACATCAACGCTTTTACGGACTTTGAGAACACCGTCTACACATTGAATCTTCCAAACAACAACCCAGAAACTCTCGAGTTGGTGATGGATGTTGTGTCAGATTGGGCAAGTAATGTCACCATGCTGAAAGGCGACTTAGACGCAGAGCGTGGCATCGTATTGGAGGAATGGCGCGCTCGATTGGGGCCAATGTTACGTTTAGGGGATAAGAAGAGTGCGATTGAGATGGCCGGTTCCCGATACGTAACTCGTGACCCAATTGGTGATCCTTATACCATCCAACATGTCTCGAAATATCGAGTTGCTGATTTCTATAACAAGTGGTATCGCCCGGACAATATGTCGATTGTCATCGTGGGTGACGTCAACACTGAGCAAATGAAACAACTCATTTCGCGTAAGTTAGGTCATGACCGCACGCCAGATACGTCGCTGGAAAAAGTAGATTATAGTATTCCGCTCATCGATGGTTGGCGTAGCGAGACGGTTTCTGAAGAGGGATATTCATCACCTTCCGTTGAAGTCAGTTTCTTTTCTGAGTTCAAGCCTGATCTCAGCTACGCACGCTACCAAGATGATCTTGCACATCAAATCGCGACTCGTTTGCTCAATGTACGTTTGCAACGTTGGGAACAAGATGAAGACAATGTAGTTAATGCGGCAAACTTCTATTCATCAAATGTTGGAAGAGAAACGACGCAAGCAGTGTTCTCTCTACAGTTGGTTGACGGTGATTATGAGCAAGCAACTCAGGGCTTATTTAAGTTTGTTTCTCAGCTAGCTCAACACGGCTTTTCTGAGCAAGAGATCAACGGCGAAATCAGCCGCTTGAAAGGTGTGATTGAAAGAGGGAAAGACAAAAAAGACTATAGCATCGATCTTGCTGGCGACTTAATGGTGTCAGCGGCAAGTGGACAAACCTTGATCGACAAGGAACAAGCTTATCAGCTTAACAAGTACTTCTTAGAGCGCATTACGCCGCAACAAGTGAATGATGCTTTCAAGCAGATCATCGCACCTAAGTCACGATTGATTCTGTTAACCCAACCTTCTGATAAGCGTAAGCCAAAACTAGATGAGAAATGGGTAGAAGGAGTATGGCAAACCACGATGCAAGAGCAGCAACCACCGTGGTTTATTGATGAAAGCCAAGCCGTATTGCCTGTGGTCGATCCGAAAGTGGGGAACGTAAAGCAAGAACGAAAGTGGGCGGAGCACCGAATCACTGAGTATCGCCTAAGTAACGGGAGCAAATTGGTTTACCGTTATAGTGATAGCAATCCGGGTCAAGTGCACTTTAAAGCGCTTACTGCTGGTGGGACGCGCTCAATTCCTCAACAAGATTATCATGCGTTAAAAACGGCGGTTAGCTTAGTGGATGATACCGGAGTGGGCGTTGTACCTCAGGCGGATATTCAAACTATTTTCCGCGGCAATCCAGTGGTGATGTCTACACTCGTCGATGAGTACCAACAAGGATTCTCTGGTTGGGCGAAGACTGAGAGCTTCGAAAAAATGTTGAAGCTTTTTCATCTTAAATTAGCCGCAAGTCCTATTTCGGAGAAGTCGTTGAAAGAGTATCAAGTTGAGATGGCGCAAAAACTTAGTGGTGCTCGATTTGATGGTGCAGATCGATTTGTTCGCAAAGTCTCAGAGTTACGTTTCCCTGATATTCCTACGGTTTATAGCGACAATGGGGAACGTGCTGCAAGCTATACAGCTCAAGGTCTGAGCGAGGTGTATCAGAAGTATGTTGCGGGAAAAACGGACTATACCTATTTCGTTGTGGGTGACATATCTGCGGCTCAAATTGAATCTCTGGCTGCGCGCTACCTTGCTTCAATCAAGGTAAAAGAAGTTTCTCGTGAGTACTATGAAGTGAAAGCGTCTTCACCAAAAGTACGTTACAGCACGCCAGATTCAAAAGAGCCGAGGGCAGAAGTTGAAATCTACCTAACTCAAGATTCACAGTGGCGACCTGACAATGCTTACTATTTGGAGCTCAGTGGCGAACTGGTTCAGGAGCAACTTCGCCTTAAACTTCGTGAGCAGGCCTCAGGTGTTTATGGTGTAGCGAGTTGGTTCTGGCAAGATGTTCATAGCCCTCAAGCGGAAGGGCGAATCCTATTCACTTGTGCACCTGAGCGCGTGGATGAATTGATCTCTCTGACTCATTCGGTGTTGAGCTCTGTGGCTGAAACAGGGGCTGATGAACAAGTATTAGAAAACAAACTGCTGCAACGTGATGATCAGATTGATCGTTATCTACGTTCTGATTTAGGGATGTTAAATGCGATGGAGCAATCTTACCTTCTTACCGATAGCCCACGATTGATTCAAGCACAACGTAGAGCAAACAGTGAAGCAAGCAAACAGAAAGTGGATGCAATTATGCGTCAGTTCTTGAATCAAGCGACACGTTTTGAAGCAGTGTTATTACCAGAAAACACTGCTAAATAATCGTGTTATCAATTAAGTAAAGGCTTCAACCACGTGATAGTAGAACCCAGAGCGTGGTTGAGGTTTAGGTTAAAGAGATGAAAAAACAACGACTAATAGGATTATTAGCAGCGGTCGCATTTAGCGCAAATGCAGGTTTGGAACTGACTAACACCTATCAAGATTGGGAACACTACGAATCTAAGAGTTTTGATACCGGCGAAGCTGTAATCCTTGGGGTTTCAAGTGTCAGAAGTGACGCTAACGTTGATACTGTTGCATTGCGATGCACGACAGAAGGTGTGAACTTACTCTTTTTCAACGGCTTGTTACGAGAAGAGTTGGGCTACGCAGCGAAAGCATCATTAGACAATGGACAAGTGTTTACTATGGATGTTTGGATCAAAGGAAATACACATTGGGCTACAGTGCCAGTCGAGCAACTTAATAATTTTTACCAAGCGAATTCGCTGAAGGTTGAGTTGCAAGGTGATACACCAAAATTTGAAAAGGTAGACGTGTCTTTGCGAGGCTTTAAAACCATGTATCAGACCTTGATACCAAGCTGTAAGTAAATACATAGATAGGCGTATCGAAGTGAACGATATGCCTATCTCGCGAGTCTTCAACCTTACTGTCCTAACTTCTCCGCATACTCTGTTAGGATTTGTTTATACACTTCCACTGGTTGTGCGCCTGTCACAGCACTTTCCATATTGAACACCACTGTTGGTACTGAGCTCACGCCAAGTTGATGCCATTGGCTTTCTTGATACTCGATAGAGTCAGCATTACTTGCATCGTCTAGGGTGGCGATGCCCATATTTGCATCTAAACCAATGTCAGTCAGAATCGCTGCCAGTGTGCTTCGGTCAGAGACATCTTTGCGTTGACCAAAGAACGCAGTAAACAGGGCTAACTTCAATTCAGTTTGCTTACCAAATTGCTCCGCCCATTGCAGCAGTACGTGTGCATCTCGCGTATTGACCATCTTCATGTCATCAAAGTAGTCAAAGTCGAATCCCACTTCTTTACCCAGATTAGTCAGGTTATCGCGTGCACGAACGCTGTCTTCCAGCGTTGTTCCGTATTTATTCGCTAGGTGTTGGCGTAGGTTTTCACCTTCTGCTGGCATGTTTGGGTTCAATTCGAACGGTTGCCATTCCAACTCAATTTTGTCTTCCAATCCTAGCTCTTGAATTGCTTGTTCTAAGCGTTTGTAGCCGATGATGCACCAAGGGCAAACCACATCCGACACTACGTCGATTTTGATTACTGATTCCATAAAGCAGACCTTACTTTTTCGAGTTATAAAATGGATATGGAGACCAAGAGTGTTAATTCAACCAGTTACCTTTTAGTAACCTGATGCTTTTCTCATCGCATTTTATCTTTCAGCGTATCTTTTTCTACAATTCATGTTGACCTGTCTATAACTCTACAGTTTAAGATGCTTTCATCAGCGCTGAGGAAAATTACATGTATCGGATATCGGAACTGGCAGAGATGCTGGGTTTGTCTCGCACCACATTGCTCTATTACGAGAAGATTGAGCTCATCAAAGGGCAACGGTTAAGCAACGGCTACCGCGCGTATAGCGATGCGGATCTACAACGCTTGCGTTTGATCCAGCAATTGTAAAGCGGCGGACTGACGCTCAAGGAGTGTAAAGCCTGTCTGGAAGCTAAAGTAGATCGCCAATTGATGCTAGAAAGGCTCAGGCTCCTCGATGAAGAGATTGAGCAAAAGCAGAAATCACGTCAGCTTTTGGCGGCGCTGCTGGGCGAAACACCGTTAACCGATTGGCATGAATCGTTGGATGAAGTTGCACCGGATGCGCACTTGAAATGGCTTATGACGCAAGGTTTTAGCGAGAAAGAAGCCCTTCACTTACGTTGGTTATCAAAAGATATGAACACTCATGAAGATTACATGGCGGACTTCTTCCGCGTATATGAAGCCTTGGAATTTTGGGGGCCGGGAGCAGAGCAAGACACCTTGAAGGCATTGAGTATGCTACCTACGCAACCTGATGAAATTCTGGAAATCGGCTGTGGACAAGGTATCGCGACTCGCACGCTGGCTCAACACGCACATGTTACTGCTGTTGATAATGACGAACCATCGTTGCAGCGCCTGAAAGGCAAAGCTCAAACTCTCGGTTTAAGGGACAAGATCACAACAGTGTGTGCCAGCATGACAGAGCTCCCGTTTGCAGAAGGCTCGGTCGATGTCATTTGGGCAGAAGGCAGTGCATACATCATGGGCGTGGAGAACGCATTCAAAGCATGGCGTCCATTGCTTAAAGAAGGTGGTATTTTAGTGCTGAGCGATTTGGTTTGGAACACCGAGACTCCAAGTGAAGATACGGTTGCGTTCTGGAAGAAAGAGTACCCAGATGTGGGCAGTGTCGAGAAGCGAATTAAGCAAGCAAATGCAGCGGGATACCATGCGCTAGAGACGTTCCCAATTAGCCAACAGGCATGGGATAACTACTACGTTCCTTTAGATGAGCGTGTGCAAAGTTTGAAAGCTGAGATGCTGGAATCGCAAGCATTAAAAGACATACAAGTTGAATTAGATATCGTTAAACGCCGTCGTAACGAAGTGGCGTATCAGATGTATATCTTACAAAAAGATTGATAGAAAAATGAACGAAACAACAAATCAAAACACACAAAAAACAAACTACACACTTTCTCCTTATGAGAGAGTAATGAGCAGCGAGATGATCGCTTTATTTACTCAAACCTTTTCTGATTCCGAAGGCGAAGTAGAAGGCAAAACCATCGGCTCGCTCGTCGGTGACTTACTGAAAACAACCCCAGAACAGGAGCTAAAAGGCTTTGTGGCTAAACAAGGTGAACGCTTAATTGCAGGTGTGTTGTTTACGCCACTACGCTTTGAGAGTGGTGAAGTAGGTTATCTATTATCACCAATGGCAACTCTGACAGAATGCCAAGGAAAAGGCGTAGGACAAGCCTTGATCAACTTTGGTCTGGAACACTTAAAACAGCAAGGCATTGAGTTGGTATTTACCTACGGCGATCCTAACTTCTATTCGCGCGTTGGGTTCCAACAAGTCTCCGAGGAACAGTTCAAAGCGCCACATGCCTTGAGCTTTCCACATGGTTGGTTGGCACAATCACTTACAGGTGAGTTGACGCCAACTCAAGGCACATCTTCTTGCGTGCAAGGTTTGGATAGTCCTGCGTATTGGTAGGATTGTGCACTAGAAAAAACGGAGCCTGAGAGCTCCGTTGTTAATCATAAAGTTAGTGTTAAATATTTTTGTATTCGTCCAACACCAGTTGGCTAATCTGAGCAATCACTTGGTCACGAGCTTGCAGTGACAGATCGGTGCCTGTGATATAGATACTGATGTAAACAGGCTTGTGATTTTCTTTCCAGATCATCGCGGTGATACCACGTGAGCCAAAGCCGCCTGCGCCAGAACGATCTGCAATTGACCAGCCTTTAGGCAACACAGAACGCATTAGAGAGTCAGACACCTTGTTGTCTTGCATCCAGATCTTTAATTGAATGCGAGATTCATATGATAGCGCGTCGCCTTCTAGTAGGGTGTGTAGGGTGTTTACCATGGCGTTAGGTGTTGTCGTGTCTTGCTTGTCGCCCGGTTTCGCTTCATTCAATCTCGGCTCAAAACGGTCAAGTCGGGTTGCTTTGTCTCCAATGGTACGCAAGAACATTGTCACACCACGAGGTCCACCCACACTGCGCAAAACAATGTTGGCTGCGGTGTTGTCACTCATCAGCATCGCGGCTTCACAAGCATGCTCAATGCGAGTCGTTTGACCAGCCATGCGGTCCATCACCGGAGACCACACTACCATGTTGCGTTCTTCTACTTTAGCGGTCGCGTTCTTATCGAGCTTTTCATTATCCATGTCATTGAGCATGGTCGCACATGCGAGTGTTTTGAAGGTGCTCATCATGGGAAAGCGCTCATCGCCACGATAATCCCAATGCTCATCGGTTTGTGTATCCCAAACCGAAACACCGATGCGACCTGAGATATGTTCTTCTATTGCAGCGAGGTCTTCATTGATTTTGGCGGCGTAAGTTGCACTTGAACAGGCTAACAATCCGAGCAGCAGAAATAGCTTTTTCATCGTTGATTTTCTTAGTGTTATTAATACCAGTTCTTACTCTGGTGACATTACCCGGAACTATAACGAGTGAATACTCTAATAACTGTTAGATTCATGTCTTTTTTCTGTAGGAATCTTTGCATATGCCAAGCTTTACCCGTTTTTACGCTTATTGACGTTGTTTTACATGTGAAGGACTAAAGTAAAGTTGTCGATTAACCGAGTAACCAATCATGAAAACAATCCGCAATATCATCTGGGCAATGATCGCCGTGATGTCCGTTTTATGGTTTGCGATGGAGCCGCAGCTTTTCTCTTCCAGCAATGTCTTTGAATGGCGATCTGCCATGATCCAATATTCAGGCATTTTGTCTTTGATGTTGATGTCGGTCACCATGGTGTTGGCAATGCGTCTGCCTGTGGTTGAAAACTGGCTACATGGCATGGACAAAGCGTATCGAGTGCATAAATGGTTAGGTATTAGCGGTGTTGCATTGGGTATTGTGCACTGGCTTTGGTATCAAGTGCCGAAATGGTTGGTTATGTCGGGAGTATTGGCGAGACCAGTAAAACACTCGGGAGTAGGACCTGCTGGTAATTTGTCTGGCATTGAAGCTTGGGTTAGTGGTTTACGTGAATTTGGGCAGAGCCTTGGTGAGTGGGGCTTCTACTTACTGTTGGTGTTGTTGGTGGTTTCTTTGTGGAGTGCGATAAAATACAAACCGTTCAAACTCTCTCACCGTTTGATGTCGGCTGCTTATCTATTGATTGCTATCCATTCCGTGCTGTTGTTAAAACGCGCGTACTGGGGTGAGCCTGTTTACTACGTTACGGTCGCCTTTGCAGTCGTTGGTTCGATCGCCGCACTTTACAGTTTGTTTGGCTTGGTTGGACGTCGGAATAAACACTCCGCTATGGTGACTTCTACACGTTACTTCCCACAAGCAGAGGTGACGGAGTTAGTTTTAAAATCAGACGCGTCTTGGCAAGGACATAATGTGGGGCAATTTGCCTACTTACGCTTTGGTGACGAAGATGCGCATCCATTTACCATTGTATCCGGTAGTGAAAGTAACGAAGTGCGTTTCTTAATCAAGGAGCTGGGTGACTTTACCACTGGGCTTTATGAACGAGTGCGAAATGGGGACGCAGTCACGATAGAAGGTCCTTACGGTCGTTTAGCATTTGATTTAGATAAACCGCAAATTTGGGTTGCTGGTGGGGTAGGTATTGCTTCTTTCTTCGCTGCTTTGGAAGCATTAAAAACGAAAGCGAGTAACAATAACGTGCACTTGTTTTATTGTACACGTGGTGTGGATAGCCATTTAGTTGATGAGCTATGGCACCTTGCTCACCAAGCCAACGTCAACTTGCATGTGATAGACACACTGAAAGCACCACGTTTAAATGCTGAACGTATCATCGCGCAATGTGGTCATTTAAATCAGTATGAAATGTACTTCTGTGGACCTGAAGCGTTCTCAAAAACATTGAAAAAAGAGCTCGAGGCGTGTCAATTTAATATTGAAAGAAGCTATCACGAAGAGCTGTTTGTAATGAGATAAAAATCGTTATTGAATGAGAAAGGAGCTGAATGAACAGCTCCTTTTGTATATTTGATTTGATACTACAGCTCGATATTTTTAACCATGCCAGCTTCCGCATGACCCGGAATGTTGCACGCGAACTCAACGTTGTTGTCACCGTGGAAATGCCACAATAACTGCTTCGCTTTGCCCGGTTCTACCGTCACAGAATTGCCTGAGTCGTGCATGTGCCCACCAGTCATTGTCTTCATCATTTCACGATGCTCTAGCTGCTCTTTGGCAGAACCGATAGTGAACTCGTGGTCGATTTTACCCGTGTTCATGACTACAAACTGCACCACATCGTTTGGCTCAATCTTAACGTCCTTCTTGAACTTGATTGTCATGTCATCACCTAAGATAACGTGTACCACTTTATCTGGTTTTGCGCCTTTTGCTGGCATACCAACTGCCGACATGCCCGGCATATCCATCATGCTTGAATGGTCCATTTTACTGTGGTCCATTTCCATGCTGCCGTGGTCCATATTTTCATGCTTCATATGACCATGATCCATTTGGGCAAAGGCAGCCGTTGTAGTTAGGGCTAGAGCAAGAGTGATTAGTGTCTTTTTCATTTTTATATCCTTGTTTTAATTCATTAATAACTTGGTTACTTCCCCTCAAAACGGATTGTTTGAGGGGAAGGTAGGGATTACGCCTTGTTGCCAGTGCGATCTTTGCTGTCGGCGTTTTCGATTTGATTGCCAGCTTGCGTACTTGCTTGACTAGGAGTTGAGTTACTTGGGCGCAACTCGCGTTGTTTCCACAGCTTGAAGATGGCAGGAAGTACCAAGAGCGTCAGTAGTAGTGCTGATGCCATACCACCAATCATTGGTGCGGCGATACGTTGCATCACTTCTGACCCTGTACCTTCGCCGTACATGATCGGAATCAGACCAATAATGACCGTTAGTACCGTCATCATTACTGGGCGAACACGTAAGCCTGCACCTTCGCGAATGGCATCGGTTAGGTCTTTCGCCTCAAGCTTCTGTTGGTTCTCTTCCGCATCGAGTTTTTTGTAGTGCCACGCTTGGTTGAGGTAGACGAGCATGATGACCCCAATCTCAACTGCGACACCTGCTAGGGCAATAAAGCCGACCCCGACGGCAATCGAGAAGTTGTAGTTGAGGATATGCATGAGCCACAAACCACCGACCATAGCGAGCGGTAGGGTAAGCATGATGATCATCACTTCGCCTACACGACGGAAGCTGAAGTAAAGCAGCAGCATAATGATGGCGATGGTGATTGGTACCACGACACTCAAGCGATCTTTCGCACGCTCCATGTATTCGTATTGACCAGACCAAGCCAGCGAGTAACCTGCAGGAAGCTCCAGTTGATCTGCCACGACCTGTTGCGCTTCCACGACGTAAGAACCAAGGTCACGACCATCGATGTCGACAAACACCCAGCCGTTTGGACGTGCGTTTTCCGTCTTGATCATTGGAGGACCGTCTTCGTAACGAATGTCTGCTACGTCAGCCAGTGCAATACGAGCGCCATTTGGTGTCACTAACGGTAAGTTTTGCAGTTTTACCACTGAGTCACGGTAGTCTTGTGGGTAACGAACGTTGATTGGGTAACGCTCCAAGCCTTCGATGGTTTCACCCACATTCATGCCGCCCACCGCGGTCGAGATCACCTGCTGAACATCTTTGATGCTTAAACCGTAACGCGCTGCCGCACGACGTTTAATGTCGATCGTGACATAGCGGCCTCCTGCTACACGCTCTGCATAAACCGATGCCGTGCCTTGTACACCATTAAGAATTGGCTCCAACTGAGAACCGATTTTCTCGATCACTTTCAGATCGGGTCCGGCGATCTTAATACCGATAGGGGTTTTGATGCCCGTTGCCAACATGTCGATACGCGTTTTGATCGGCATTACCCAAGCGTTAGTGAGACCAGGGAACTGAACCAGACTATCGAACTCTTTGCGTAGCGACTCGGTTGTTACGCCTTCACGCCATTGATCGCGTGGCTTCAACTGAATCACGGTTTCGATCATGGTGAGTGGCGCTGGATCGGTTGCAGTCTCAGCACGACCAATCTTGCCCCATACGGTTTTCACTTCTGGAACGGTTTTGATCAGCTTGTTGGTTTGTTGTAGAAGCTCGCGCGCTTTACCAATCGAGATACCTGGGTAGGTCGTTGGCATGTACATCAAGTCGCCTTCATCCAGCGGTGGGATGAACTCGCTACCCAGTTTACTGGTTGGGTAGTAAGCCGACGCCATTAGACCTAATGCAATAACAATCATGGTCTTAGGGTATTTTAAGCTGGTGTTCAACAGCGGGCGGTACAACGCGACCAAGCCGCGGTTAACCGGGTTTTTGTGTTCCGGTAACACCTTACCGCGAATGAAGTAGCCCATAAGAACAGGGACGAGTGTGATTGCCAAACCTGCTGCCGCTGCCATGGCGTAAGTCTTAGTGAACGCAAGCGGCGAGAACATCTTGCCTTCCTGACCTTCTAAGGCGAACACCGGTACGAAGCTAAGTGTAATGATCAGCAACGAGAAGAACAGCGGTGCGCCGACCTCCTCTGCGGCTTTGCCAATTACTTGCCAGCGGTTCTTGTCGGTCAGTGGCGTTCGTTCAATGTGCTTATGAACGTTTTCAATCATCACGATTGCGCCATCCACCATGGCACCAATGGCTATCGCAATACCACCCAAGGACATGATGTTGGCGTTGATGCCTTGCCAATGCATCACGATAAACGCACTAAGAATACCGACAGGTAGACTCAGAGCGATAACCAATGAAGAACGAATGTGGAATAGGAACAACGCACACACAATCGCAACGACGATGAACTCTTCTGCAAGCTTCTTCCATAGGTTTTCTACCGCTGAATCGATAAGGGTAGAGCGGTCGTAGGTTGCCACAATTTCTACGCCTTCTGGTAGGCTGCGTTGCAGGTCTGCAAGTTTGTCTTTGACTTTCGCAATCACTTCACTGGCGTTTTCACCAAAGCGCATCACGATAACCCCACCCACAGCTTCACCTTCGCCATTCAACTCAGAGATACCACGGCGCATTTGTGGACCAAGGTTAATGTCTGCGATGTCTCCTAATAGTAACGGAGTGCCTTTCTCGGTGACTTTTAGAGGCAGTGATTTGATGTCTTCAATGCTGGTTAAGTAACCCGTGGTACGAACCATGTGTTCGGCTTCCGCAACTTCGATAACGGACGCGCCGGTTTCTTGGTTGCCGTTTTGGATTGCCATGTTCACTTGTTGCAAAGTGAGGTTGTAAGCACGCAGCTTGGCAGGATCAATCTGTACTTGGTATTGCTTCACCATACCGCCCACGGTAGCGACTTCAGAAACGCCATCAACGGTTTGCAACTCGTACTTCAAGAACCAGTCTTGCAGGCTGCGAAGATCAGCCAAATCACGCTTGCCGGTTTTGTCTTGTAATACGTAGCTGTAAACCCAGCCTACGCCTGTTGCATCAGGACCTAAGGTTGGTTTTGCATTCGGTGGGAGCTTTGGTGCTACTTGGCTTAAGTACTCCAACACGCGAGAACGTGCCCAGTACATGTCGGTATCATCGTTGAAAATGATATAAACGTAAGAGTCACCAAAGAAGGAGTAGCCACGAACCGTCTCAGCACCCGGCACGGCAAGCATGGCGGTTGTGAGTGGGTAAGTGACTTGATCCTCGACGACTTGAGGAGCCTGACCCGGATAGCTTGTCTTGATGATCACTTGCACATCAGAAAGATCCGGAATGGCATCAACAGGCGTATTCTTTACACTGTAAAGTCCGCCTAATACAAGAGCTAAGGTCGCGATCAACACTAAGAAACGGTTGCTCAATGACCAACGAATAATTGCACTGATCATAGTGATTCCTCAACCGCCTCTGTTGCTGGCGTTAGCTGTTTAAGAATGTAATCAGATCCTTGTTTTTCAACTAGAAACCGAACTTTTTCTCCTTCTTCAAAACCTGATAAATCCACCTCTTCACCGACAGAGAAGTTCATTTCGCCCGCATCCCAATTCCATTCTGCTACTGGTAGGTGGTTTAAGGTAATCATGCCAAAATCAGCCATCAGCATCGTGATGTCACCAGTTAGCCAAACTTCTGCTGCAATGACGCTGTTGTCTGCCTTATAGTCAACGATTTGATACTGACCAGATTCTGTTTTCTGCATTTCAAATTCGATAGCCTGACCTTTTTTCAAGTCACCCATCTCGACGCCATCAGCAAAAGTAAAGTTCATCACCATGCCTGGCCAATCCCATTCTGGTACCGGCTGGTGGTTAATGGTCAGCATGCGGTGATCTCTCATTACATCTGTGATTTCGCCTTTTGCCCATGCCGTTTCTGCCGCTGCTTCTATGCCGTTGATGCGAGATAGATCTGCTGACTGGCTTGATTCAGAGTCAAGCATGAAGTGAGATGACGTTACGATCTTGTCGTCTTGTTTAAGTCCTTGTAATACTTCGATTTGTTCGCCAGCTTCACGACCGACTTCAATTCGAGCAGAACGGTATTTGCCATTACCTTCAGCCAGAACAACACGAGTCATACCGCCGGAGCGAATAACGGATGACTTAGGAATGGTTAATACCGCATCGTCAGTGACAGGCTGCAACGCGATATTGGCAAACATGTTAGGCTTTAGATCACCATTTGGGTTAGGGAACTTGAGACGTACGCGTAACGTACGTGTTTTAGGGTCGAGGATTGGGTACACGTAATCCACGACACCTTGCCATTCAGTACCCGGAATGGCGTCAAGGGTCATCGTGGCTTGAGAGCCGGCTTTCATCCAATGTGCTTGACGCTCAAAGACTTCTGCATCAACCCAAACATTGTCCAAAGGACCAGCACTGATCACCGCTTGAGCCGGAGACAAATAGCCACCTTCTCGCACGTTTAAGCTCGCGATAACACCATCAGCAGGTGCTTTAATTTCAATGGTTTGGGATGCTTTACCACGACGGGTAATGGATTTGATTTGTGCACGGTCAACACCAAGCGTTACTAAGCGCTCGGTCGCCCCTTTCACTAGTCCTTTACGACCAGTACGGTAAGCATTCAGCAGTTCTTCCTGTGCCTTAACCAGTTCCGGAGAGTAGAGAGTGAAAAGCACATCGCCTTTTTTCACCTTCTCACCCACGGCATTGATGTAGAGTTTTTCTACCCAACCCGCAACACGAACGTTGGTTTGCCATAACAGACTTTCATCGAAGGCGATATAACCAACCGTTTCGATGCGTGGTGATAACTGTTGTAGTGCCACATTTGCGGTTTTGACCCCGAGGTTATTTTCTACTGAAGGATCGATAGTCACCGTACCGGGCGCCTCTTGTTCACCGGAGAGGTCTTCTGCGTAAACCGGAATCAAATCCATGCCCATTGGAGATTTACCCGGTTTATCACGTTTGTAGTTGGGATCCATTGGAGCAACCCAATAGAGTGGATCATTAGAACTTGCTGCGGAAGTTCCACCCATCGCACTCATGTCGTGAGCTGAGTCCGCAAGAAAATGATTAGCACCAAACCCTAAAGCACCACCAACAATCAGCGCGATGGTTGCAACTTGTAATGTTTTCATTCTTATACCTTATTTTCCCGTTTGCGCATGACGCTACAGCGTTGTTGACTGCTCTATATCGGTCACATACCTGTAGCCCCAACGTTTTTGGGAATCACAAATTAATATGTCGAGATAGAGCGAGCTTCTGGAGAAGCCACTTGATAATCGAAACCACCGAGTAGGGTGGCTAAATTGCTGTTTGCGATGTTGAGATCGGTTAGCAGACGTTGTTGCTCTAATTGCAGAGCCAATTCGTCTGTCGTGGCTGAAATCACATCGTTAAACTGCGCTGTGTTGTTTTGGTAGCCCCGCTCAACGGCTTGAATGCGCGCTTTCGCTTGGGGCAATAAGGTGGATTGGTAACGTTCTAAACGTTGGGTTAAGTTGCTGCGATCAACCAGCAAAGTGTTCACCTTGGCATTCATCTGCGTTAATAAGGTGTCTTTTTGTGATTGTGCTGCACCAACTTGGTATTGTGCGGCAGCGAGATTGCGATCTTGGCGATCACCCGTGAACAGTGGAATGTCCATGGTTAGATAAGCGCTGACCAAGTCTGATGCTGGCTCACCCTTCATGTTATTGGCTTGACGATAAGCGTACATAACCTCCACACCAAACTGCGGGTTATAAGCTTGTTCAGCAATCTCTACCTGAGTTTTATTGGCAGAAATACTCACATCGGCCATTTTAACCATTGGGTGCTGACTAAGTTGTTGGTAGTGCTTGGTGGAATCTTTGCTGGAAGCAAGTTTGCTATTCAGTGTATCCCAGTTGAGTTGATTGGTAGCGTACAGAGCCTGTTCCGTCGCTAACCAGTCCGAGCCTAGCCATTCCGAAAGCTGAGAAACAAGACGTCGCTGCATTTGCGCATTGGCTTGCAGTTTTTCATCCAGCTTGCTCACTTGTAATTGAGCGTTGAGTAGGTCTTGCGCTTCACTCTTACCAATCGAATAGTTGGTTTGAATAAAGCTTTCCATCTCCTTCATCAACTTGCGGTTCTCAAGCAAGATTTGCTCAGCTTTTTGCTGATATCCAAGCTCTAACCATAGTTGAGTCATGCTGTTGGCAACCTCAAGTTCGCGAGCATGAACTTGAAGCCCAAGCCCATCGGCTTGTTGATTGGCTTTCTTCTGTTGCAGATTGAGCGTGGAGCCACGTTCGAATTGCTGCATTAAACCAACAGAGATGTTGGTCATTGGGTCGTCATCGAACTTAAAGCTGTCGACAGGTAAACCACCAAAACCCACTTTGAGTTTTGGATCCATCAAGGTAGAACTTGCAACACCCGTTTCACGCATCGCAGCGGATTGCGCTGAATATTGTTGGCGGTTGCCATCATTGCTCAGGGCAACATTGATCAGTTGCGCGAGTTTTTTTGATGATGTGCGCATCTCTGGCGCAGTAAGGTTTGCTGCTTTGGTTTCTTTGCTCGGCACTTTTGTATTTGGCATCGCCGCATTCACCAAAGTTGGAGCAGAAACCAAAGCCAAGGCACACATAGGTGCAGCAAGGCGGTATGGTCTAAAATCCATAATCTAAATCCAGTGTTTGCCGAAACGACGAAGAAGGGTTTGGCTTAAAGCAGAAACAGTAATCCAGATTTATCTGCGTCGTATTGGCACATTAAAACCACCTGCGATAGCTACGCAGGGTCGAATGCAATACAGATTTAAATTATTGGAGGTCGGTACAGGTCACGGCTGACGTGTACAACAGGGGAGGTGACTTCAGGAGTAATTGCCGCACGATAAACGATCGGCAATGCGCGATTGACAGGGACAGGTAGGGGGAGGAAAACCAGAGAACAAGCCGCCGTGCAGCAGGTGTGAACCATGCCGGAGCCTCCACCGCAGTTCATTCGGCTTTCTCTCACTTCACCGTCTTCGGTGATGGATACGTCCATCATTCCGGGCATGCCACAATGTTCACTGTCGTCCATCATCATAGATTGTCCATGATTCATCACGCCATTTGACATCATTTGGATGTTCATCAAAGGGGCACTATTCGCCACGCTTGATACTAATAGCATCAGCGTTGTGAAGAGAGTTAACCAAGTTGTATGCAGCGATTTTAGGCGCATACCTTTTCCCGTGTATTTGATGAAATGATGAAAACCACTCGATTCTAAAGGTTAACCTTAGGGTAAGGTCAATGTTTTATTACTCTTCTTATCAAAATAGTTCAGCCAACCATTTTTCGCATTATCTGACGAGTAAAACGTTTGTTGAACACTGATTCCTAGGACTTCGCGCAAGAAGCTCATTCTTTTTATGACACGTAAAAAATGTGGTTTATAAGTTTTACATCACACTAACTTGTCTTACAAATGATTATCCTTATAGAATGCATGGTTTTACTTGTGCAGATTTGGATTTGCTTTGCTGCGGGGGTTGCATGATAGAAATTGTCATCGATGGAAAATATAGAATTGTAGAAGAGGGTTTAACCCTTTTAGAAGCAGCAAAAGTGTGTGGGGTCGAGATCCCATCGCTGTGCGGAATGAACAAAAGTAATGAAAAAGTGCCGTGCGACTTGTGTGTGGTTGAAGTCGAAAGTGGCGGCACTAAACGCGCGTGTGAACTCGAAGTTTACCGTGGTCTCAATGTGGTTACGCAATCAGAGCAGTTAAGCGAGCACCGCAGAAAAGCACTTAACCGCATCATGACGGACCATTACGCCGATTGTGAAGCGCCATGTAAAACCGCGTGTCCAGCGGGTGTAGACATCCAATCCTACCTTTATCACATCGCACAGAACGATCATCAAAAAGCGATTGAAGTGATTAAGCGTACGCTTCCTATGCCGTTATCGATTGGTCGTGTGTGTCCGGCATTCTGTGAGAGCGAATGTCGCCGCTCGTTAGTCGATGAGCCTATTGCAATTCGTCAGCTTAAACGTCATGCCGCGGATGCGGATTTGTCTGCGCATGAAGCCTATGTACCAGAAAAGAAATCAAGCAAAGGTTTGAACATTGCCGTCGTCGGCAGTGGTCCTGGTGGTCTAACGGCTGGCTACTACTTATCGAATGAAGGCTACGACGTCACTGTCTTTGAATCCATGCCAAAAGCGGGCGGTTGGTTGCGTTATGGTATTCCTGAATATCGCCTACCAAAAGACATTCTCGATAAAGAAATCGAACTGATGTGCCGCAATGGCATGCAGGTTCGCACCAACCAAAAACTGGGTGTGGATTTCACGCTTTCTCAATTGAGCGAAGAATACGATGCAGTGTGTTTGGCTGTCGGTGCGTCTCAAGCGGTTGAAATGCATTACACAGGCAGCGACCTTGAAGGTTGTTACCTGGGCGTTGATTACCTGAAAGATTACGTTACTGAGCAAAACTACGTTACGGGTCAGAAAGTCGCGGTGATTGGTGGTGGTAATACGGCAATTGACTGTGCTCGTACTGCGCGTCGTGCTGGTGCAGACACCACATTGATTTATCGTCGTACACGTGACGAAATGCCGGCGGAAGACTACGAGATTGTCGAAGCGGAACACGAAGGGGTGAAATTCCACTTCTTGACCAACCCTGCAGAAAACCTTGCCGATGAAACCGGACGCGTGAGTGCGATTCGTCTAGAGCGCATGGCGTTGGGTGATCCGGATGCATCTGGTCGTCGAAGCCCTAAACCAACCGGCGAGTTCTTTACCGAAGAGTTCGACACCGTGATTGCGGCTGTATCGCAAAAGCCAGATTTGAGCTTCCTCGAAGGCGAAGATTTGTCGATTCCACTTACGCGTTGGAACACCTCCGATGCAGATGAAAAGACCATGCACACCGGCACGGGTAACATCTTCAGTATTGGTGATTTCCGCCGTGGTCCAGCAACGGCAGTTGAAGCCGTGGGTGATGGTCGCGTTGCGGCAAAAGCCATTGATCTGTTTTTGAATGGCGATATGGCAGACATGCCAAAGGCGGCGTTCAACTCACGAAAAGAGAAGAAACTTTCTCAAGTCGATCCGCTTCACTTCGAGAACATCCAAAAAGTCGCTCGTTCTATCATGCCTGAACTGACTCCAGCACAACGCGAGCAAAGCTTCGCTGAAGTGGAGTTAGGCTTTGATAACGAAGAAGCGATGAAGGAAGCTGCGCGCTGTCTAGAATGTGGTTGTCAGGCAAATACCGATTGTGCGCTGCGTGATTACTCCACCGAATATGAAGCTGAGCAAAGCTTTGACTTCTCCTTGCAGATTAAATCACATCAAGATTGGTTGGATCTTCGTGCGAAAGACTTGCGTCATAAGTACGAAGTTGACCGCAGTTCTGAGTTTATTGAGTTTGATGCTAACCGCTGTATTAGCTGCGGTCAGTGCATCCAAGCGTGTCGCGACAAAGCCGTGCACGGTGTACTGAACTTTGTGTGCGACAAACAAGGTCGCCCTGCGTTACGTCCAGACGATCGTCCACACTTTGGAAGTAACAAGAATGGTTTAACTCTGATGGGCGATTCGAACTGCGTGCAATGTGGCGCGTGTGTTCAAGTGTGTCCAACGGGGGCGATGGTCGATAGTCGTGACCGTTCGCAAGGTCGTACTGAAGATCTGAAAGCGGTCGACACCATTTGTACATACTGTGGTGTGGGTTGTAAGTTGACTATGTTCGTGGACGAAGCAACCAATACGATTCGTTACGTGAAAGGCGGTGACTCGCCGGTGAACCAAGGCATGCTGTGTGTGAAAGGGCGCTTTGGTTTTGACTTCATTGGCAGTGAAGAGCGTCTTACCACGCCATTGATTCGTAAAGACGGTTGGTTGCAGCCTGCAAGTTGGGAAGAGGCGATTCAGCTGGTTGCGAGCAAGTTCTCTGGCATCAAGCAAGATTTTGGCAGCAACGCATTGGCGGGTTTCTCTTCAGCGAAAACCACCAACGAAGACAACTACGCGTTCCAAAAATTTGTCCGCCGTGAATTGGGCACCAATAACGTCGACCACTGTGCGCGTTTGTGTCACGCATCGAGTGTAACCGGTCTTGAGGCATCACTCGGTAGTGGTGCAATGACCAATGACATTCCAAGCATTAAGCACTCTGATGTGATCTTTATTATTGGTTCGGATACCACATCGGCGCACCCGATTATCGCTTCACATATCAAACAAGCAATTCGTCATCACGGCGCTCGTTTGATTGTAGCTGACCCGAAACGTGTCGATATGGCAGAGCATGCTGAGTTGTACATGGCGCACCGTCCGGGTACTGATGTGATGCTCCTGAACGGCGTCATGCAACAGATCATCAAGAACGGTTGGTACGATCAAGAGTACATCGAAGAACGTGTCGACGGCTTTGATACCTTACTGCAAGAGGTGATGTCGCCAGCTTACAACCTCGATAAAGTGGAGTTGGTTACAGGTGTTAAAGCCGAAGACATTCAAGCAATGGCGCGTATGATTGGCACGGCAGATCGTACCGCTGTGTACTACTCGATGGGTATTACTCAGCACACGACAGGTCATGACAACGTGCGTTCTATCGCTAACCTGCAATTACTGTGTGGCAACATCGGTATTGAAGGTGGTGGCATCAACCCGCTACGTGGTCAATCAAACGTGCAAGGCGCGTGTGATATGGGTGCTTTGCCAAACAGTTTCCCGGGTTACCAAAAGGTATACAACCCAATTGTGCGTCAGAAGTTTGCGATTGAATGGAACGCGCCAAATCTGCCTTCTGAGCAAGGTCTAACCCTGACAGAAATCATTGATGCGGCTTGCCATCGTGACGTTCGTGGTATGTACATCATGGGTGAGAACCCAGTATTGAGTGACCCGAACCAAGCGCATGTGATTGAAGGCTTAGAAGCGCTCGATTTCTTGGTGGTTCAAGACATCTTCCTAACGGAAACCGCTCAATACGCGGATGTGGTTCTGCCTTCTTGCTCGTTTGCAGAGAAAGCGGGGCACTTCACCAATACGGAACGTCGTGTTCAGCGTGTGAATCCGGTTGTAACGGCACCGGGTGAAGCGAAAGAAGATTGGTGGATTATTCAAGAAATCGCCAATGCAATGGGCAGTGATTGGGACTACCACTGCGTGTCTGATATCACTAACGAGATTGCACGAGTGACGCCTCAATACGCAGGTCTTCGTTGGGAGGCGATAACGCCAAACGGAGTGCAGTGGCCGAGCAACAAGAACAACCCAGCAGGTACTCGCATCATGCACCAAACCCAGTTTACTCGAGGTAAAGGTCAAATGGTGGGCGTACCGTTCCGTTATGCGGCTGAGCTGCCAGATGAGGAGTATCCGCTTGTGTTAACGACTGGTCGTGTGCTTGAGCAGTTCCACACCGGCACTATGACGCGCAAAACCAAAGGGTTGGATAATCTTGCTGGTCCACGTGCGATGGTGAGCGTGGAAGACGCAGAAGCGCTAGGCATCAGTAATGGTCAGCGTTTGAAGGTGTCTACACGTCGCGGCAGCATTGAGATTGATGCCTTTGTGACTAAGCGCATTCAAAAAGGTGTGGTGTTCATTCCATTCCACTTTGTTGAATCCCCGGTGAACCGCCTAACGACAACAGCGACTGATCCGCATGCGAAGATCCCTGAATTCAAGGTTGCCGCGGTTAAGGTGGAAGTAAGCGAAAAGGTTCTACATACAGAGCCTGCAACGGAAGCAGTTCATACTATTTAAGCTGATACGCTACGTATTGGTCAGCGACGCACTGGCGAGTTAGCAAACTACATATAAGCTTATGATATGTAATCGCTAAACGAGCAGTGCGTGTGCTGAGAGTCATTAAATGGATTGTGTTGTTTTTACCCGCTTCAATTTGGCTGGTGGCAAGGCAATATCATGATATTTGGTGGGCGGAGAATCTAACCTCGATTCCCGCCCTCATTTTATTCATCTATTTCAGTCTCGCTCTCGTGCTTTTAGTCTTTCGTCGCTGGGCGAAGGCGCTCACCTCAATCGTGATCAGCGGTGCTTTTGTTCCATTTCTCTTACCTGCACACATCAACCGCAGCGAAGCCTGTGAGCACCCACTGACAATCATCCAGTTCAATCTGTTCTACGCAAACCCAGACATCAATCAGTTTATTAACTACTTGCTAAAACATCCCGTGGATTTGGTGGTGATGCAAGAGCTCTCGCCACAAGTAGGGAATAAGTTGCACCTTCTCGATGACATTTATCCTTTTTATTTCGGAGGGCAGCGTGGCGTTGGTTACCCTTCTAACCAGATGATTCTAAGTCGTTATCCTTTGGAGTCAGTCTCGATTTATCACACCCCTGATGGGCAAGAAGTCATTCGCGCGGTATGGCAAGTAGATGAGCCTATTACTTTGATGACAGCACATCCTCCTTCGCCAAGAACTGAGCTGTTGTGGCAACGCAGAAATGCACTGATTCGAACCATAGAAACTCTTACTGATTTGTACCCAACACCGGAAATGATTGTGATTGGGGACTTTAACCTATCTGCAGTAAGTCCTAGGTTCAATGAGTTGTTTTCGCGTTTTCATTCCCAACCTGTCGCCAGTTGGCCTGCGTCACTCAAAGGCATATCTGTCTCTTCGATGGCTATGATAGGCATCGATCACCTTTGGCTTAAATCAGAAAAGGCTGACAGAAAAATCTGTTCTCGCTTATCGTCGAGCCAGCCAAAGGGGTCAGATCACAGGTTAGTTATGACTCTAATAGGACAATGAACTGGTACTTTTTAATGGCAAGATGATCAAAGAACCAAAGTTTCTAATTATTTAGAATGAGGTCAGATTGTACTACGGCTTGTCATGGAATTGACGGATTCTGGCCGTCGCTTGTTATTTGTGTGAATTCTTTAACCTAAACTTCATCCGCTTTCTATACTGAAAGTATACCCAAGCCGTTCTTATGCAATCAGTACGCAAAATCGGATCGGGTATAACAAGAAATTCATAACGATAAGAGGCAACTTGCATGACAAGAACTACCTCAGCAGTGTTAATACTTATTTTAATGAGCGCTTACTTTGCCTATAACCGCTTTTACGTTTATCCGCAAAAGTTAGAAACGCAGGCGGAATCGATGCTGATCCAAATGGCGAACCGAGAAGAGTGGCTGGATGTACATGAGATGATGGCGCGTGTAGAAGAGCACAAAGCTCATCTAGAACTCAATGCCGACATTACCTCGACCAACGGTAAGCGGGCTTACAGTGAAGGTTATATCACTTACAGCGACCGCAGCCGAAATGTCTGCAAGCAAGTAGTCTTCAATTTTAAAATCAACTCACTAAGAAGCTACATAATCTCTGATTTGCATGATTGCTCTTGGGGCGAATACTACTGAATGCTGCATCTTGAAGTCACTTGTATATAGCATGGTGAGTAGCTGATATCTTTCAATCGTCCCTTTACCAAGTAGCGAATAAACAAAAGCCCGATGTTGAATATCGGGCTTTGTCGTTTCCGGATTCGACTGTCATCGATATGAGTTACCTCGGTTTAATCCCCGAGAGGCTGTCTTTCCAAACCGCCACGATAAGAGTCGAGGGCAACTTTGAGTCGGCGAAGTTTATCGCGCGAGCGTCGCTTATGATTAACGGCTAATGCCATCGAAAGTACATCAACCAAAGCCAACATCGCGTAACGAGAAGCCGATGGCTTGTAGATGAAGTCCGTCTCTTGGTGCTCAATAGGCAGAACCAAATCGGCTTGCTCAGTCAAAGGTGTGTCTTTTGGAGTAATCACAATGACTTTTACGCCGTACTGCTTGGCTAATTGCGCGGTTTCTATGATGGCAGGGGTATAGCCAGTGGCTGAGATCATCACCAACACATCGTTCGCGTCTGCCGTCGCTGCAATCATGCGCGATAACAAGCCATCGTTGTACGCCACAACAGGGTAGCCCAGGCGGAACAAACGATGCTGCATCTCCTGTGCTGCAATGGTTGAGCCGCCACCCATACCAATACAGATCACTTGCCTTGCGTTGTGCAGCCAGTTCACAGCAGTGTCGATATCTTCTTCAACAATCAAACTGCGGTTTACATCAAGGGATTGCTTGATCGACTCATAAATGCCTTGGTAGCCACTTTGATCAGGTGGCTCAAGGATGAATCGTTGTCCAACCGTTAAGGTTTGTGCCAGTTTGATCTTCATATCACGCACGTTTTTGCAGCCAACAGCTTTAGCAAAACGGGTGATGGTGGCTTCACTCACTTCTGCGCTTTCTGCCAGTTCAGTAATGCTGGCATTGGCGGCAGTTTGAATGTCGTCCATGATCAACTTTGCGACCTTCTTTTCGGCATCGCGCAGCGCACTGAAACGTTCAGTGATTTGAGAGATAATATCGACTTCTAAACTCAAGCTGTGTTCCTATCTTTTGCATGGAGGCGGTTGTGCCGCCTCCACTGGTTTGGCATGAAGTATAACGAAAAGCCTCACTAAGCTCATCATCAGAAACGGGTTTTCACCCAATGAGTGACTTGATACTCATCATCACAAACCGCCACTGCACGCCACTTATCAAACGTTAAACATGGATGAGAGGTTGAGAAGGCAATCATATCACCCACTTGAAGGTCGCTGTTTGCGTCTACTTCGATGAACGCATGCTGATCCATCACCGCGGTCGTTACCGCACTTTCAATAGAGATTGATTCACCTTCGCGGTATGCGCGCTCGGGGGTTGGTAATCCGGCATCAAACGCCACGTCACGTTTACCAAAGCCGGCAACTAACTTGGTTGGCTCAGGGCGAGAAATGACATAAGCCCAAAGCTCTAGTGCCGATTCCAAGTCACCACCTAAATCACACGCTGCACCTTGGTTATTTTCAGCGCGCAGCATGACTTTGTTTTGTGCGTCTAGGTAAATGCCTGTGTCATGAATCGCGTAGCAACCTGGGCGAATGATGGCATCAAAATCTTCTAGGTTGGCGAAGCACTCAGAAACCACGTCATACCAAGCAGAGCCTGCGCCAGTAACAAGAGGTTTAGACTCAATCAACTTGTCGCTTTGTAGTTGGGCTGCGATTTCTAATGTGGTGTTGAGGAAGTCACGGATGTCCTGCTCAGCATTGTCACCATGAATGACACCTTCGTAAACCTCGATACCTTTGAGTGTAAGGTGAGGTTGCTGGTGGATGAGTGTGGCGAGCTCAACCACATCTTGTTGATTACGGCATCCACAGCGACCGCCTTCGACGCCAAACTCAATCAGTACATTAAGCGGCAATTGATGTTCAGCGAAGGCTCGCTCTAGCGCTTTGACGTTTCGGCTTGAATCCACACAGCAATAGAAGTTGACCCCGTGGGATTCAATCAAGTTGGCGATGATGGTCATGTTCGCGCGCCCGACTAGTTGGTTCGCCATGATGATGTTTTTCGCTCCGCCTAGTGCCGCAACCTCTGCCTGAGCTGGCGTTGCGACGGTAATGCCCCAAGCGCCGTTTTCTAATTGCTTCTGGAAGAAAGCGGGAGTCATGGTGGTTTTACCGTGCGGTGACAGTTTCACTTTGTGCTGATTGGCAAAACGCTGCATCCAATCGAGGTTGTTCTTCAATGAAGAAGATTTGATCACCGCTGCGGGCAGGGTGATCTCTTCACGGATCAAACTGTGTAACCCATCGGAATTGCACGCAACAGGTTGAGCCTTCTCTCCGTAACCTGGCGTGGTAATACACTCATTATGATAGTTTTTATCACACTTTTGGCGATTGTCTTTCATGGCGTACCTACTTCTAACATGGTCTAAGTGATTGAAATTAAGTGTTTGTTGCTAACTACCATAAATAATATGTTAGAAAGTATCAAACAAATCTGAGTTTTTTGTGTGTTTCTTCACTGTTTAAGTTTCAAGAATTATTAAGATGGAATCATGTTAACGACGGACGAAGAGAGTGAAGTATGTTGTTCGATACCATTATCAAAAGCGTAGAGGTATTTGACGGTACGGGTGCAGCACCATTCATTGCTGATGTTGCGATTCGTCAAGATCGTATTGAGCAAGTAGGGCAGCTAGACGAGCTTTCTGCAAAGAAGGTTATCAACGGTCAGGGCCTTGCGTTGGCTCCGGGATTTATTGATGTGCACACGCACGATGACACCAATGTGATTCGTTACCCTGACTGCTTGCCAAAGATCAGCCAAGGCGTGACGACGGTAATCGTAGGCAATTGCGGAATTAGCGCGAGCCCTGCGGTACTCAGTGATACTCCGCCAGATCCAATGAACCTATTGGGCAAGCAGGAAGATTTCAAATACCCAACCTTTGCGGAGTATGCGAAGGCGGTGCAAGCAGCGAACCCTGCGGTCAACGTTGCAGCGTTAGTCGGTCACACAACTTTACGTAACAACGTGATGGACGACTTACTGCGCACGGCAACCGATGAAGAAATCGAGCAAATGCGCCAAACACTGGCACAAGCGATGGAAGAGGGCGCATTGGGTTTGAGCTCGGGTCTTGCTTATGCGAGTGCCAAGCAAGCCAACGCGGATGAAGTGATGCGCTTAGCGGAAATTCTCGGTCATCACGGTGGTATCTACACCACACACATGCGCACTGAGTTTGAAGAAATCATCAGCGCAATGGAAGAAGCCTTTGAAACTGGGCAGTACGCCAAAGTGCCCGTGGTGATTTCTCATCTGAAATGTGCAGGCGCAGGCAACTGGGGACGCACGGTCGAAGTGCTGGATTTGATGGATAAGGTTTCTGAACATCAAGACGTGTCTTGCGATTGCTACCCATATTCTGCCAGTTCTTCAACGCTGGATTTAAAACAGGTGACGGATGAAATCGACATCTTCATCACTTGGTCTGAAAGTAAACCTGAACACGCTGGCAAGATGCTGAAAGACATTGCTGACGAGATGCAACTAACTCTTATGGAAACGGCGAAAGCGTTGCAACCTGCGGGCGCGGTTTATCATTGCATGGATGAAAACGACGTCAAACGTGTCCTTAAGTATAAGTTGACCATGGTGGGCTCGGATGGATTACCAAATGACCCGCATCCACATCCACGTTTGTGGGGCACATTCCCGAAAGTCTTGGGGCATTACTGCCGTGAAGAACAGCTTTTCCCATTGGCAGAAGCGATTCACAAGATGACGGGGATGTCAGCAACACGCTACCAATTGAAAGATCGTGGGGAAATAAAAACAGGCGCTTACGCAGACTTGGTTTTATTTAACCCAAATACAATTAAAGATACTGCAACGTTCGAAAATCCAATTTCCGTCGCGCAAGGTATTGAATCTGTATTTGTAAATGGCGAGTTATCTTATTTAAAAGATAAAGTCACCGAAAATAGAAATGGCGTATTTATTTATAGAAATAATACCCATCAATAACTTATTAAATTAATTAATTTTATAGATTAAGCATTATCACTGGAGAATATTATGTCAATTAAACGTTATGGTGTAGAAGGCGGCGTCGGTACTGGCGGTCAACATTTACCATTTGCGCGTGCAACAGAAGCGGGCGGCTTCTTATACGTATCGGGTCAAACACCAATGACTGACGGCGAAGTGGTAGAAGGCGGTATCGTTGACCAGTCTCGCCTAGCGATTCAAAACTGTGTCGATATCCTGGAAGAAGCAGGTTACACGCTAGCTGACGTGGTACACGTAAAAGTGGTACTAACGGATTCGCGTTACTTCCAATCGTTCAATAAAGTGTTCAGAGAATTCTTTGGTGATCACCCACCTGCACGTATTTGCATGGTGTGTGATCTCGTGGTGGACGTGAAAGTCGAAGTCGATGTGACTTGCTACCGCGAAGATCGCCGATAAAGTTCACATTTTACTTAATGAGTGCCAAATATAATTACTTTCCTGTTATTATCTTTTTGGCACTCTCACTCCCTACATAAATATAATTTCATAAAGCAGTAGTGCCTAATATATTTAGCAAAAGCTATAAAAAATAAAATTAGATAATTTCTGGAATAAAATCTAATGCTTGCTGCTGGAATTATATCAATCTGAAAGATGGATTTTGATATGAGAGGTGTTCAATGAACAGTACACTTTTTCTTACCGGCTTCGGTGCGTATGTCTTATTTTTAATTTGGTTGGGATGGTTTGTCTCTCGCAACCAAAAATCAGGTGAAGACTTTCTACTCGGTGGTCGAGGCTTACCTCTGTTCCTCGTATTAGGTACCACGGTAGCAACCATGGTTGGCACAGGCTCAAGTATGGGCGCGGTTGGCTTTGGTTATTCAAACGGTTGGGCTGGTGCGCTTTACGGCATTGGCGGCGCAATTGGTATCTTGTTATTGGCGCTGTGGTTCGCGCCAGTTCGTAAACTCAACTTTATGACCATGAGTGAAGAGCTCGCATACTACGTAGGTGCAAACCGCATCGTGAAGAACGTGGTTGGTCTGCTTATCTTTATCGCTTCTATTGGCTGGTTGGGCGCACACATCCTTGGTGGTGGTATGTACCTAGCGTGGATTGCTGATATTGAGCTGAGCACTGCGAAGATGATCATCGCAGCAGCGTTTACTATTTACGTGGTTATTGGCGGCTACACTGCGGTGGTTTGGACGGACACCATTCAAGCTATCATCTTATTCGTTGGCTTCATCCTAATGGCGGTACTGTCTGTGCAACACATTGGCGGCTTGGATAACCTGTACTCTGCCATGGATCCAGAAGCGGTTAGCTTCCTTGCGATTGATAAGCTTGGTCTAATCCCTGCGGTTTCTCTTGCTGTTGTTATTGGTGTGGGTGTACTTGCAACGCCTTCATTCCGCCAACGCATCTACTCAGGCAAAGATGTATCAACCATCCGCCGTTCGTTCGTGGCTTCTGGTGTGCTGTACTTGTTCTTCTCCATCATCCCAGCAGTCATCGGTATGGCGGCGCATGCGATTGACCCTGAACTGAACAACGCGAACTTTGCTTTCCCATACATCGCGGCAACGGTATTGCCAGTAGGTGTTGGTCTTATCGTTCTGATTGCTGGTCTATCAGCAACCATGTCGAGTGCGAGTTCCGATGCGATTGCGGGCGTTTCTATCTTACTGCGTGATGTTTACGTCATGTTCACCGGTCGTGTGCCAAACAAAGAATCCATGTTGAATTACTCTCGCTTGGCTTTGGTTGTAGTGATCGGTTGTGCATTGCTGTTCGCGCTAACTTCGAACGACATCATTAGCTACATCACTAAGATGATCTCGACAGTTATGTCTGGCATGTTCGTGTGCGGTATGTTGGGTCGCTTCTGGAAGCGTTACAACTGGCAAGGTGCACTGGCAACATTGGCAGGTGCGTCTATCGCTTCATTTGCAGTCATGATGAGCCCTGACCTGACCGCTTTCTGGGGCAACCCAGTGATTCCATCTTGCTTGTTTGCCCTAACCGCAGGTGTGGTAGTAAGCCTAGTGACTCCAGCTAACCAAGTGTCACCAGAAATGGCACGAGCAATCCTAGATGATGAGCGTGCTCTGATGGAAATGGAACTGTCTGACGATGGTGTTCTAGAAGAAGATGCTTCATTAAAAAACCGCACAACAGCAAATCAAAACGCTTAATAGCAAAGAGTTTCCGGCTCGAACAGAAACTCGCTCATAAGCTCCTGACAAACTGGTGGCTCCCCCGAGCCACCATTCTAAATCTATCCAAAGTAGGTGAACGATGACCGATTCATCCCAGACTAAAATTGCTTTCTTTGGCGAATGCATGATTGAACTGAGCGGCGACCCAATTCGCAAAGGCTTTGGTGGCGACACGCTCAATACCGCACTTTACCTCTCTCGACTGACGGCTCAGCAACCAGTCCAAGTGTCTTACGCTACCGGTCTTGGGGAAGACGTACTTTCTCAAGAGCTTCTGGAAAACTGGCAACAAGAAGGCATTGCTACTGATCTTGTCGAGATCTTCCCAGCTCAACTACCGGGTTTGTACATGGTGCAGACCGACCAAGAGGGCGAACGCAGCTTTCTTTATTGGCGTGACAGCGCAGCCGTTAAAAGTTACTTCTCTACCTCTTCACTCAACAAATTAGAAGCCGCGATTGCGAACCGAGAGCTGGATTACCTCTACCTAAGTGGTATTAGCATTGCGATATTAAATGACGATAGCAAAGTAAGGCTTAAAAAGGCGTTAAGCCAGTTTTCACAAGGCGGAGGCAAGGTTATCTTCGATAACAACTTCCGTCCTCAACTTTGGTCTGCAACAGAGGCAAAGCATTGGTACAGCCAAATTCTGCCTTTAGTCGACATTGCGCTTATCACAGAAGACGATGATGTCTTGGTGTGGGGTGAAGAGGAAAGTGCCGAGCAGCGCTGCCTTCGCTTCGGTTGCCAAGAAATCGTGATCAAACGTGGCTGTGAGCCCTGCAAACTGGTTTGGTCGCAAGGTGACGACAAGCAAAGTGCTTACGTAGCTGCCGAGAAGGTCATCAAAGTAATCGACACTTGTGCCGCCGGCGATTCATTTGCTGCTGGTTACCTTGCAGGACGATTGACCGGGCAAAGCTGTGAGCAGTCTGCCCAACTCGGTCACGCACTAGCAGCAACCGTTATTCAATATCCTGGCGCGATCATTCCAAACGACGCCATGACTCATCTAATTCGATAATTTCCGAGAACGTATTATGTCCCAAGCAATGATTCAGCAACTTCAGCAATTCAAAGTTATTCCTGTTATTCAAATCAATAAGGTTGAGCACGCGATTCCATTGGCAAAAGTGCTAGTAGAAAACGGTCTGCCAGTCGCGGAAGTGACGTTTCGAACAGAAGCCGCTGCCGATGCGATTAAAGCCATGCGTGATGCTTATCCGCAAATGTGCATCGGTGCTGGCACGGTACTGACGCCAGAGCAAATTACCCAAGCGAAAGACGCGGGGGCAGAGTTTATTGTCGCGCCGGGGTTGAACCCCAATACCGTGCGTCGTTGCCAAGAAATCAACATGCCGATCGTACCGGGTGTGAACAACCCAAGTCAGGTTGAACAAGCACTTGAGCTAGGTTTGAACTTCCTCAAATTCTTCCCGGCGGAAGCGAGCGGCGGTATCGCGATGGTGAAGTCACTACTCGCACCTTATGTTGATGTGAGTCTGATGCCGACAGGCGGTATCGGTAAAAGCAACGTCAATGATTACCTAGCCATCGACCGTGTGGTTTGCTGCGGTGGCACTTGGATGGTGGCACCGAGTTTAATTGAAAACGAGCAGTGGGATGAAATTGGTAAGCTGGTTCGTGAAGCAGTAGAGCTGGTTGCGTAACTCAAACAGAGCTCTTTTACCCAAGTCACCAGACCCCATTAAATAGCGTGACTTGGGTTGAATAATTATAAGGATGGCGCGGATGAACAAAGGTACATTAGCACTACTCATTTCAGGCTTAATCACAATTCCAACGGCAGCAATGGCGATGACTCCCAACACCGATCTTAACCTAATGCCTTATCCACAAAATGTAGAGTTGGGGCAGGGTAAAATCACACTGGATAAATCCTTCAGCATTTACATCAAAGGCTACGACTCACCGCGCGTGCAGTTCAACGCCAAGCGCACCATGGACCGTCTATATCGTCAAACCGGCTTACCAATGTTGAACTGGCATGCCGAGTCGGAAAAAGACGCGACTCTGGTGATTGATATTCGTAATGCGCCCAAGTCAGAGGTGCAAGACATTAACAGTGATGAATCGTATCAACTTGAATCGCGTAATGGTCAGATCATCATTCGCTCCGAACGCCCTTACGGTGCTTTCCATGGTTTTGAAACCTTCTTGCAGTTGGTGACTACGGACGCAACTGGGTACTTTGTGCCTGCGGTGTCGATTCAAGATGAGCCGCGTTTTCCTTGGCGTGGTGTTTCTTACGACACTTCTCGTCACTTCATTGAACTTGATGTGATCCTTCGTCAACTCGATGCGATGGCATCAGCAAAAATGAACGTCTTCCATTGGCATATTTGGGATGACCAAGCGATTCGTATCCAGCTCGATAATTACCAAAAACTGTGGCAAGACACCGCAGATGGTGATTACTACACCAAAGATGAAATCCGCTATGTGGTGAATTACGCGCGTAACCTTGGCATTCGAGTTATCCCTGAAATCTCTTTGCCGGGACATGCTTCGGCAGTAGCGCACGCTTACCCTGAATTAATGTCTGGTATGGGTGAGCAATCTTATCCGCATCAACGTGGCTGGGGTGTGTTTGAGCCGTTAATGGACCCGACCAACCCTGAACTTTACAAGATGCTGGCGAGCGTGTTTGACGAAGTGGCTGAGCTCTTCCCAGATGAGTATTTCCATATCGGTGGTGATGAACCAAATTACCAACAGTGGAAAGATAACCCGAAGATTCAACAGTTCATCAAAGACAACAATCTGGATGGAGAGCGTGGTCTGCAATCGTATCTGAACACCAAGGTCGAACAGATGCTGGAACAGCGCGGTAAGAAGATGACTGGCTGGGATGAAATCTGGCACAAAGACCTTCCAACCTCGATTGTGATTCAAAGCTGGCAAGGGCACGACAGTATCGGTCGAGCAGCAAAAGAGGGCTACCAAGGTATTCTCTCAACAGGCTATTATCTAGACCAGCCACAACCAACCAGTTACCACTACCGCAATGATCCAATACCGAAAGGAATCACGGTTGATGACCAACTTCATCAAGGTGAGAAATTCGCGACTTATAACTGGGTGAAACCACGCAACAAAGGTGGTCCGCGCACTGGCAATCTAACCATTATAGAAGCGAAAGATGGCAGCTATCGTGCATTTACCGATTACAACGGTAAGTCCCGCGAAGAGGTGTTCATCATCGAGTACGTGCCGGGTGTGAAGTTTAAAGGCCACTTCGATAACTTTATGTCTTACACCGAATTCAACTATGACTTCGCGGATGGCAAGTTGAAAGACACCAGTTACCAGTTGATAGGCAATGTTCGTTGGCCTGCGACTGGAGAATTGGTCGCGAGCAGTGACATGGCAGGGAGTGTCATTCCTAAGCCGAACGGTGGCTATCCGGCTGAGCTGACCGAGAAAGAACAGCAGCTAATCTTAGGTGGAGAAATCACCATTTGGGGTGAGAACCTCGATTCAATGACCATCGAGCAACGCTTATGGCCACGAAGCTACGCGATTGCTGAGCGTCTATGGTCGAGCCAAGACCTGACCGATGAGCGCAGCATGTACAAGCGCATGAAGGTGATGGATACATGGTCTGAGATTTCGCTTGGTCTGCGCCATCATGCCGATGCCAATATGATGTTGAAACGTCTTGCTAATGGTGCGGACGAAGCACCGCTACAAACGTTAGCGAAGTACATCGAGCCGGCTCAATACTACGCTCGTCATTGGGAGAAGTGGATCTCTACGCCAAACGAGGGTGATTTGTACAACCAGTATGAGCGACTAAACCGCTTTGCGGATGCATTGCCAGTAGAAAGCCTAGCAGTGTACGAGATGAAAGATTTGGTCGCAGTTTATGCTCAAGGTGATAAAACCGCGTTGGATGCGTTAGCGATGCATTATCAAAGCGTTAAGTTAGCGGCGCAGCAAGCCAAACCTATTTTCGCGGTCAACGTGGCGTCAGTAGAAACGGTGCCAGTTGTAGAGTCTGCCATCAAAGTTGCCGACTTAAGTTTAACCTTGATTGAGCTCGCCAAGCAGGGCCGTGGTATTAGTCAATCTGACGCTAAAGCGTATCAACAAATCATCAATGAAAATGCGATTATCTTTGATGAAACCATTGTCGCTATTGTCGTACCAACTGAGCGGTTGCTTCACACTTTAACCGATTGATAACTAAAAGGGATTGCCGTCTGGTAACGCAGGCGGCATCTTATCGTTTAAGCACTCTTATATCTCCCAAAGGTTTTCTCATGACAGTAAATGGTCACTTACATTTTTATGTAGGCACCTATACCGATTCACCAAGCCAAAGTCAGGGCATCGCGTGTGTTTCTCTCGATATTGCTACTGGCGCATTAACGCTCACCAATGAACTTGTTCCTGAAGCGGTGAAAACGGTTCGTAACCCTTCTTACCTTGCGCTCAAAGGAGAGGGGTTATATACCTTTAATGAAGTAGAACGCTTGGAAGGTGCAGAACTGATTTTTGCTGAAAAAACAGACAGCTATGCATTACCAATTGAAGGCGACTATCCTTGCCATATTGATATCAAAGCCTCGCTGCTTGCTGTGGCAAACTACGGTTCCGGTAATGTAAGTGTTTACCAACTTTATGAGCAAGGTAAGCCCCTGAAATCCATCGCAGAATTATATGTGGGAGGCAGTGGTTCCAATGCTGATCGTCAAGCCTCGCCTCATGCGCATCAAGCAACGTTTCTCAACCACTCCGAGCAACTTGTTGTGGTCGATTTAGGCACAGACAGTGTTCATTTCTATGACTATAAAAAAGATGGTGAGACAGTTAAGTTTTCACTTTCTCAAAGCATCGCGATGCCTCCTGGTTCTGGTCCTCGTCATTTGGTCTTCGATAGTGATGAGTCTGTCGCGTACGTTGTTTGCGAACTGTCCGAAACGCTAGCGGTACTTCACAAGCAAAGGGGGCAATGGAATCTGGCTCAGCAAGTTAAGTTGCTAACCGACGAGGAGAACAAAGAAGCGGCGTCTGCTATTCGTCTCTCTGCGGATGAGCGCTTTGTCTATGTCTCATGCCGTGCGCAAAATCTGATCAGTACATTTGATGTAACGAGTGATATTCCGGTTCAAATTGCCGCGTCCGATTGTGGTGGCGCGTTCCCAAGAGATTTTGTTTTATCCCGTGACGGGCAGTGGATGCTCGTTGCCAATCAACATTCACATAATGTCGCTAGCTTCCATAGGAATCCGGAAACTGGCGTTATCACTCCAACCGGATACTCATGCGACATCGGTGCGCCTGTGTGTTTGGTTGAGAAGCCGTAATTAAGAGAAATAACATGACAATTCATCGTATTAATCCATGCAAACGTTGGTCTGATGTAACGGTATTCAACGGTATTGCCAACTTTGTTGAGGTGGCAGAAGCAGATACAACTGCGGATATGAAAGGACAAGTACAACAGATTTTCGACCAAGCTGAGCAAATGCTAGCCAGTGTTGACAGCGATAAGTCGCGCATTCTATCTGTGACGATTTACGTGACAGATTTTGCTAACTTCGATGCCCTTAACGAAGTGTGGGATGCGTGGTTCCCTGAGGGCTGCGCACCGAGCCGTGCTTGCGTCAAAGTTGAATTGGCGAATCCTGAACTCTTAGTAGAAATGGCGTTCGTTGCAGCTGCGGGTGAAAAGTACCAGTAACGGCTCATCGTTAGGTTTTATCGAGATAATATACCCAAGTGACTTCAAGATGCAGGATTCAGAGCGTTGTCATTGATTCGAGAGTAAGGAAAACAACGCAGTGTAATAGCGAGCTCTTTCCAAGTTGTTTGACGCAGCCATTTGTTTGACTAAAAAAGCGAGTCAATGACACGCTCCCAAAGGGCACTCTTTGCAAATAGTAAGGGTCTTGGCTTGTATACTTTGTTGCCGATTGTTGATTTAGAATGACTAGATCTTTAAGTCGCCGCCGCGTCTACAAACCAAGTCATTCTCGCTGAACCCAGCATCTCGAGGTTACTTAGGGATAAAGTGCCACTCGTATTGAACGGAGTGGCATTTTTGTTTCTGCTCTAATCGAGTGATTTCTTAAAGCGCAAAGAAGCGACGACTAAGCCCACCACGGTAAAACCAAGCAACCATATTGTGTCTCGCCATAACTCCATTAAATCGGCACCACGAAGCACCACACCACGAATGATGCGCATAAAGTGGGTCGCGGGCAGAGCCTCTGATATCCATTGAGCTGCGACTGGCATCCCTTCATAAGGGAACATAAAACCAGACAGAAGTATAGACGGGAGGAGAATAAATACCGTCATCTGCATGGCTTGAAGCTGTGTTGTGGCGATGGTGGATATCACCAAACCGAGCGTTAAACTGGCGGCTATAAACAACAAGGTGCCAAATAATATCTGGCTAATGGCTCCATTTATCGGCACGCCAAAGATCCAATGCCCCAAGCCAAGAATAATAAATACCTGAATTAAACCGACAAAGATGTACGGAATAATTTTCGCGACCATGAGCTCAATAGAGTGAATTGGTGTGGTGATGAGTAATTCCAAGTTGCCTCGTTCTCTTTCTCTCACAATGGCAGCACTGGTAAACAGGATCATCGTCATTGTAAGTATGACCCCAAGTAAACCGGGTACGATGTTCACTGCTGAGCGCCGGCTCGGGTTGTAATACAACGCGACTTCAAAAGTTTTGGTGGGAGCAGGGCGGATCTCAAAGTCGAAATCAGTCAATGGCATGGTCTGCAGCGAGAGAATGGCTGAACTGATCATGGTATCAGAGCCGTCTACAATCCACTGTCCCAGCTCTCGACCTTGCACCATACGCTGAGTTAAATCGCTTGGCAGAATGAGTGCCGCGCGCACGAGACCGTCTTGTATCGCTTGTTCCGCCTCTGAAGCGGTGGCAAAGGTTTCGACCACATCGACAACTTGGGTCACTTTTACCGATTCAGTAATAACGCGACCTGCGGTGCTACCGCTTTGGTCAACAACGCCGACGGGAATATTGCGAATATCGGTATTGATGGCGAATCCAAATAACAATAATTGGATCAGAGGAATCATGACTACCATGCCAAAGGTGATTCGGTCACGAGAAAGCTGTCGAATCTCTTTGATCATCACCGCCTTCATTCGAGCAATGGACTTCATCATTGGCGACCTTCCCCCGTTACACTAACGAATACATCTTCTAAGCTAGGACGCGCGATGTTCATCTCGCAGCCTTCAAGCTCTGGGAAGGTTTGTATTAACCAATTAATCGGTTGTTCGATATGTTGATGAATTAGGATGCGTAAGCGGATACCTAACTGGGCAGCAGAACGGACTTCTTCACGTTTTATGACTTTCTCTTTCAGTTCACGCAAGTTATCCGCTTTGACCTCGACAATATTCACACCCATTTGCGCCATGAGTTGCTCCGGCTCACCATCAGCACGGATTTCTCCAGCCTCCATAATAGCAAGTCGATGGCAGCGTTCTGCCTCGTCCATATAGTGAGTGGTGACCAAAATTGTAGTGCCTTGATCGGAGAGATCAAATAATTGCTCCCAGAAGTCACGACGGTTCTCCGGGTCTACGGCGGAGGTTGGCTCATCGAGAAACAACAGTTCAGGTTTGTGCATGGTCGCTGCCGCAAGAGAAAGTCGCTGCTTTTGTCCACCACTCATGCCACCAACGCGTTGCTTACGTAATTGATCAAGTCCATATGTCGCTAATTGTTCTTCGATGCGAGCTTTAAGTGCTTTAGTATCCATGCCAAAGATCTGCCCAATAAACTCGAGGTTTTCTTGAACGGAAAGATCATCGTAGAGGGAGAATTTTTGCGTCATGTAACCAATTTTGAGTCGCAATAGCTCAGATTGTCTTGGGATCTCCAACCCTAAAACATCAACATTGCCTTCACTTGGGCAGAGTAGACCCGTTAACACACGAATGGTGGTCGATTTACCGCAACCATTTGGACCCAGAAAGCCATAAATACTGCCTTTGGGCACATTGAGCGTGATGTTATTGATGGCAGTAAAGTCACCGAACTTCTTTACCACATTCTCTGCTTGAATTGCGTATTCAGTCATCGTTTACTCCACTAAATCCACTTGTGCAGGAATGCCTGAAGGTAGAGATTCAGCAGAGTCTTGTAAATCGACTTCTGCAAGGTACATCAAGCGCGAACGCTCTTCCTCTGTTAGGGCGAAGTAGGGGGTAAATGATGGTTCAGTAGCAACCCAGCGCACGGTTCCTTCTAAAGGTTTTTCGACGCCATCCACATGGACTTGTACGGCTTTACCGGGAATAAAGTTAACTCGATAAGTCGCAGGGACATAAACACGTGCATAAGGGACACGGCTTGCTTGAATCACGGCAACGATGCCATTGACTGGAACGCGCTCGCCTAAGTTAAAAGGTAGATTGTCGAGCAAACCATCACGGGTAGCGGTAATGGTTAGCTCTGCTAGTTTTTGCTGTTGAAGAGCCACATCTGCTTTTGCTGCCATCAGTTCGGCTTTGGCTTGTTCAATGTCTTCTGGACGTGAGCCTGCGGTTAGTTTGCTGAACTCTTCTTGTGACGAGTCTAACTCGGCACGCGCAGAATCTCTTGCTGCCAATGCGGTGTCTTTTTCCGATTGGCTGATGAGCTTCTTACGTACCAATTCTGCTTTACGTTGGTAGTTCTTTTGAGCTTCGGTTAATTGCGCTTCTGCTCTTGCAACTCTTGCTTGGGCTGCTGCAATATCTTCAGGACGTTCGCCATTGGTCAGCTTTAATAGGTAAGCATCTGCTTTAGCTTGCTCAGCTACGGCGCGGGCTAATATCGCTTCTTGGTTCTTAGTATCGAGTTGAACTAGCACCTCACCTTCAGTTACTTGGCTGCCTTCTTTAATGGGTAGAGCACGAATGATTTCGCTTGAGGTGGCTGTAAAGGTGACGCGGTCACGTTCTAGTGTGCCAAGAGCTTGCTGACCATCGTCTTTTGAGCAAGCGGTCAAAAGGGTGATAACAAAGGTGCCAAGAATGATTCGCTTCATCATGCGATGCTTCCTCAAGAAGTTGAGCCTGATCGTAGGTCAGGTTGCAGAAGAATGTGGGACTGTATTCAGTGTAACGTGGACAAGTTTTAGTCGGCTAGGGCGATAATTCCCTCAATATTCATCAATTGATTAATTATTATGCCCAAGTGACTTCAAGATGCAGGATTCAGAGCGTTGTCATTGATTCGAGAGTAAGGAAAACAATGCAGTGTAATAGCTAGCTCTTTCCAAGTTGTTTGACGCAGCCATTTGTTTGACTAAAAAAGCGAGTCAAAGACACGCTCCCAAAGGGCACTCTTTACAAATATAAGGGCCTTGGCTTGTATACTTTGTTGCCGATTCTTGATTTAGAATGACTAGATCTTTAAATCGCCGCCGCGTCTACAAACCAAGTCATTCTCGCCGAACCTAGCATCTCGAGGTTACTTGGGTATAGAAATAGTTTTTACACTTTATACGCCACAAAGAATAATCATAGTGGGTTACCCTGATGCTGGTGGGTTTCGGTGGGATAAATTGGAGAATCGAGACGGCGATCGGGTTTTCTCTGAAGCGATAAAAGAAACAGAGCCCAATGAATGAACATTGGGCTTTGGATATGCGAGTAAAGGTAGGCTAGAAGCCTTTAATGATTGGCTAAGCCGTTTTAAATTGACTTACAATTTCTTGTAGACCAACAGCCAGCTCACTTAAGTCACGACAAGCAACCGCGGTTTGGCGAGAGCCCGTTGCCACTTCACTAGAGAACTGATTGATGTGTTCTACGTTACGATGCAATTCTTCAGTGACTGAGCTCTGCTCGCTACATGCGCTTGCAATTTGAATGCTTTTCTCTGCAATGTTGTCCACGCTTTGCTCGATTTGACCAATGGTTGCACCTGCGTTTTGTGCTTGTTCAACACACACTTGAATCAAATCATTGCTGTTGTTTGTCGCAGACACTGCGGTTTTAGAGCAGTTTTGTAGCTTGCTAATGATGGAGACGATCTCTTCTGTGGATGATTGCGTGCGACTTGCTAGTGTACGTACCTCGTCTGCAACAACCGCGAAGCCTCGACCTTGTTCGCCAGCGCGTGCTGCCTCGATCGCTGCATTGAGAGCCAGAAGGTTGGTCTGCTCAGCAATATCTTGAATCACGTCGACGACAACGCTGATGTTTGATGCGTCTTGCTCAAGCTCGCTGACCATGGTGCCAACAGATTGGATCGCAACAGATGCTTCATTGATTTGCGAGATACACTCTTGAACGACTTCTAAACCTTGTTTCGCATCGTTCGACGCACCATTCGCGGTTTCAGATGCGGCTTCGGTATTGTTGGCGACATCGTTAACTGTTGCTTGCATCTCGTTCATTGCGGTTGCAATCAGATTAAGCTGTTGTTGCTGCTCGTCCATACCAGATGAAGTTTGTTCCGAAATCGCGCTCACTTCTTCTGTTGCTGTACTTACTTGTGCGGTAGTTGAAGAAATGCTGTCAACCAGACTTAAAAGCTTCGCCTGCATATCGATACATGCATCGGCAAGGATACCAAGTTCATCATTACCAATCTTATTGCGTGGGAGTTGGTAAGTAAGATCACCAGAGGCAATCTTAGACGCCATTTCAACAACATAGTTAAGTGGCGAGCAAATTTGCTTGGTAAGGAATAGCCCTAGAGAAAAACCCAAAGCTAACAAGGCTACAATAGCAATGATGCCATAAGTAATCGCATCGGTTACCACGATATGCGTGCTGTCGATGTCTTCTTTAATGAAGGTTTGGTTTAGCTCAACAAGAGCGATGATAGCGTTTTGTAGCTCTTGGAAAGCAGGGAAGCCATCAAGCAGCATTGCGTTGGCTTCATCAACTTGCTTGGTTAGAAGCAGTGCGGAGTATTTTTCATTGAAGCTACGGTATTTTTCCCATGCATCGTTGACACGGTTGAAGGCATCACGGTCACGTTGATCCCATAACGACTGACCATACTTTTTAATATAGTTGTCAACTTTACTTTCTGATTCATCTAGACCTTTCAACCATGTTTTAAACTCAGCATGGTTTACATTCGTCAATAAAGAAAATTCATCTTTTCTTAAAATGCCGACTTCGATTTCAATGTTTTTAACTAACAAAATACTCGGAACTGTGGTGTCAGAAAATTCCGACATCTTTCCGTCGATTAATTTAATTTGAGAGTTAAAGAAGAAAGAGAGTGCAATTACGGCGGCGGAGATAATTAATATCAACGCACTAATTTTACTTTTAATACTTAAGTTAGAAAGCTTCATAGACTCACTGCAAATTTGGGGGGCTTGAAAAGTCCGGAGTCTAAGGGGGAGAATAGATATATTGTGTGATGAATGTCGCAAAAAATTTTATCGCAACCTGAATTAAGTTGGAAACTTAATGTTCATCTTTCGTTTGAAAATAAGTTAATAATTAATCGATATTGATGCGGGTGATTATTAATTAAATGATAAATTATTCTAATTCCCAATATGTATTATTGTTGATAACTAAATGGCAATTCAGAATTTACCTATTGTTCAATTTAGTTATTTGTGTATCCAAAACATTATTGAATGATTAAAACAGATTAGACTCGAAAATTTGAGTGTTATTTAGGCAAAATAAAAGCCCAATATTGAACATTGGGCTTTGTTGGACATGAATCGTTTGGTTAATCGATAAAGGTTATGCCGCAGCGTGAACTTGTGGGAAATCCAACGTAGGGTGTTTGGTCACAATGGAGTGATAGCCGTAAACCTGTTCTATGCGTTCCGGTGTTAATGCGTTCCATGGCGTATCGTCACAGACAAGTTTACCGTCGTGCAGTAGTACAAGGCGATCTGCATACTGGGAGGCCAAATTAAGATCGTGTAATACGACTACAACCGCTGCGTTGTGCTCTTTTGCCGCTTGACGAGCGATTTTTAATGTATTGTGCTGGTGAGCTAAATCCAATGCAGAGGTAGGCTCGTCCAGCATTAAGATCTTCTTATCACCGGATAGATGAAGTTGTGTTAACACGCGAGCCAAATGCAAACGTTGTTTCTCACCACCAGAGAGAGCAGGGTAGAGGTTATCAGCCAAATGCAAAACATCGGTTTGCTTCATGTATTGCAGAGCAAGCTCCGTGGTCTCTTTATTAGAAATGGACAGAGGAATCGCACCTAGTTCGACCACTTCTCTCGCTAAGAACGGGAAGGTCAGCGTGCTGTGCTGCGGCAACATCGCCACGTGTTTGGCGCTCTCCGAAGGCTCCCAGTCGTTTTTTTGTTTACCAAAGAACTGGATATCATTCTGAGACGGAATCTCGCCACACAATAGCTTCAGCAGCGTACTCTTACCCGCGCCATTAGGACCTAATAATGCGGTGACCTCGCCTGCACGAATATCAATATTGATGTCGTCTAGTACCACTCGGCTCCCATATCTCATGGAGATGTTTCTGCCAGACAGAACGATGTCATTCATTACAGAATCTTCCCTTTTTGTTGGAACAGTAAGTAGATAAAGAATGGCGCACCAATCAATGCGGTTACAATGCCTACAGGCAACTCTGCGGGTGCAACAACAACTCGTGCAAACATATCAGCAGCGGTAAGAAGTAGTGCGCCCATAAGCGCTGAAATAGGCAGCAGCGTGCGATGGTCTGGACCGGCAAGCATACGACCTAAATGCGGAATCACCAGACCGATAAATCCAATTGCACCACAGATACTCACCGTAATACCCACACCAACTGCAGACAACAGGATAAGTTGGCGTTTGAGCTTCTGTACTGGCACACCTAGGTGTTTGGCTTCTGATTCTCCCAAAAGCAACGCATTTAATGACATGGCTTTTCTCTGGAACCAGAACATCAAGATGATGAGAGTCACCGCAGCTAAACCAATCCCTGACCAGTTTGCCCCAGCCAGCGATCCCATCGACCAAAGAGTTAAGTCTCGCAGCATTTGATCATCGGCGATGAAGTTCATAAAACCAATCGCAGCGCCCGAGAGTGCGCTGATTGCAACCCCCGCAAGCAACATGATGGTGACTGACGTACCAAACTTATTCGTACCTAACCAGTAAACTAATACCGTGGTAATTGCACCGCCGAGGAAGGCGAAAAATGGCAAGGCAGCTAAGTTCATTAGTGTCGGGTAGTTTTGACTGAAATCGGCAAATACGACGATTGCAAATGCGCCACCAAGCGCCGCGCCAGCGGAAACACCGATGATGCCTGGCTCGGCTAGAGGATTTCGGAATAACCCCTGCATCACAACACCACAGATAGCGAGGATCGCACCAATAAACATACAAAGAATAGTGCGTGGAAGGCGGATTTCGTTGATGACTAACTGAATATGAGGAGCAAGGTCTGAACCTGCTCCTGTTAAGCTTCTCAGACTGTCTGAGAAGCTAATATTCATTGGACCTACTGTAATGGACGCTACTGCGATAAAAGCTAAAATGCCAGATAACGCGAGTAGGGTAGTAGATAAAGGAATTCGTCTTAACAGCATTGAATCTCTCTACGGGTAAAGCAGCTCGTTTAGGCGCTTCGCCTCTGAAAGGCTCTTAAGTCCTAAACCACCAACAAGCGCATGACCGTCAATTGTCACGATGTTTTTGTTCATACCTGCTGGAGTCGCGGCAAGGAGAGGCATTGCTTTCAGAATGGCATCTGCACCGCCTATTGTTTGATAGCTACGCCCACTCACAAGAATCACGTCTGGTTGCATCTCGACCATAGCTTCTGTTGATAGTGGCTTGTATGAAGAGAGTTTGCTTGCTGCTGGGTTTTCTCCACCTGCAAGTTGAATGATTGCATCTGGTGTTGTTTCTGACCCCGCTACGTTTGCTGGGCGACCTTCGTGAATCAGTAGGAAAAGTACTTTCTTTTTGTCAGCTTTTGCTGGTTGGTTGCCTTCCAGTGCTTTCACTTGTGCTTCAACTTCAGTTTTTAGCGCTGTCGCTTGAGCTTCGCGATGCATGATGGTCGCAATTTGGTCGATACGATCAACCAAACCTTCCACGTTTGCTTCTGTATTGACGACTTCAACATCAACACCTGCTGATTTCAATTGGTCTAGCGTGGTGTTTGGTCCCATTTCATCTGATCCAATCAATTTAGTCGGGCTTAATCCCAGTAGACCTTCAGCAGAAAGACGACGGTGGTAACCAACTTTTGGCAACTCCATACCTTCCGGTAGTTGGCTTGTTACGTCGACAGCAACAAGGCTATCTTTTGCATCAAGAGCAAGTAACAGTTCAGTGACAGCGCTGCCGGCACTGACCACGCGTTCATTTGATGGAGCTTCGGCAAATAGGCTCGCACTAGCAAGCATAGTAATGGCTGCAGTCAATGCGGTACGAACGGGCGAAAGTGTTTTATTCATTAGTGTGTTCTCAATCTTGTGTTCTTCTATTGCGACTCTTCAGTGAGCAGTTGAGTCGCTTGAATTCCGTTTTCTTGTAAAAAGCCAAGAAGCTTAACCAGTGACTGAATGTCTGCGGTTTTTTCCGCACCAATCACAATAGGTTTGTCGGTTGATTTGCTCTCTTCTAACAGAGCCATCGTAAAGTTTTCCCAATCGATGTACGCCTTACCGTTGATCGCCCAGTGTGGTTCTTCTTTAAGGATGTTCACCGTGATTGATTGTTTGTCCACCTCAGCCACAGCTTGGGAATCGGTGCTTGGTAGGTTCACATCTAGGGAATCTAACTTCACTGCTGCAGTTAGCATCAAAAACACCATTACGATGAAAATGATGTCGAGCAGTGGCGTTAAGTCTGGTGTTAAGCCATGACTGTTGCTGTCTTGTGGTGCCTTAATCATGAACTTCTCGCTTCAACATGATTTGCAACAGTCGCGACTTCTTTGCTGTTTTCCGGAGATACATGCTGTAGAGAAATGCCTTCGAGCCACAGATTTACATAGTTCAGAGTGTGTTCAAGCTTAGCGATAACACGATCTGCCCAAAGACCAATCAGTTGCGCGCCAGAAATAGCAGGTAACGCAATGATCAAACCAGCTGCAGTCGTACGCATCGCAAGACCCAAGCCATCTGCCAAGTCGTTTGGCGTAATGTTACCGGTAGAAGAAGCAATACCTTTAAACATGTCGATAAGACCAAGAACTGTACCTAATAGACCAATCAGGGGGCTGATCACGCCAATCAAGGTCAACAGACGCAGACCTGAGTGCAACTGATGACGTTTTTCTTGAAGCCAAATACCAGCCGCATCTTCACGCAGTGATTTAGAAAAAGAGTGATGCGCAAGCAGCATTGCAACACCACGATATAAAAGAGGTCGTTTACCCGAAAACTCATCCGCTAGTGCTTCGATGTCTTTGTTGTTGGTTGGGTCAAGCTTGGTCAGCTTTTGGCGAATCGCGCGTTTACCGACTCCTAGGCTAATGAATACTTGAAAGAGTCTTTCCGCAATGATCATGACTGTAAGTGCAGAGCAAATAACTAAAGGCCAAGTCATAAGACCAAATTGGGTTTGTAAATGTTGTAGCTGTTCCATTATCCATCCAACTTAAAACGAACTGGGATTTGAACTCGGTGAGCGACTTTGTGCCCGCCAGAAATATGAGGTGAAAACTGCCATTGTTTAATGGCACGTAGAGCAGAAAGATCGAGCATTTCTGCACCAGATGATTCGATAAGTACTTGTTTAATTTGGTTGCCGTTTTCGTCAAGCCAAATTTCATACAGCGCAACCCCTTCAATACCACGCTTTTGCGCTGAACGTGGGTAACGAGGTTGTACTGGTTGAGAAACAAACGTCGGTTGGTCAATCATTACAGGCTGTGATGTCGCCCCTTTCGATTGATCAGTAGGAGCCGCTTGTTGTGGTTGAGGTTCTTTTGCGACTTTCTCTTCCACTTTTTCTTTTGGTTGCGGATCTTTCTTTGCAACGGGTTTTGGTGGTTGAGGTTTTTTAACCGGTTCAGGTTTCTTTTGAACTGGTTTTTTCTTCACCGCTTCTTTTTTTACGATCGGCTTTTCTACCGTCTTTTTAATCGGCTCAGGCTTTGGTTTTGGCTTCGGAGGCTCAGGTTGTTTCTTTGGCTCCGGGTGCTTCTCTTCCACCACTTCTTGTGGCGTAGGAGCCGCTTGTACCGGTTTTGGCGCTGAGACTAAATTCAAGCTTACCGAGCTGGTGGGATTGCCTGCTGGCATTGCAAACACTTTTGTCTCTTGGGAGACAAAAAGAAGTGCTGCGTGCACCACTAAAGAGGCGCCACCGGCAATGGCATATCTTTTTACGTTCACGGGTAAATCTCGGTAGTAGGAATCATTATCAAGTGGGAAGATTATTGCCTGAAAAGGAAATAAGATCAATTATCAATTGCATTATCATTACGTGCAAATTATGATCTTTACAGTTTTTTTGAAATGAGCCTCAATCCTTTGTGTGGTGGGCTTTAAGTGAGTAAATATGAGCGTCGACATTTATAAATTTGACGAATCAATTCTCGGGAGTGACAGCCCCGATCCGCTGCGTTTTGCGTTTGTGAAAAAACACTCTGCGCACGCGGGTGGTAGCAGTATGCCTGTGCCACCGCCACAACAAGGTGAAATCCTGTCACGGATCACTTCTGAAACAACGCAAAAGAACAATAAGCGTTGCTTGTACATTCATGTGCCATTTTGTCGTGTGCGCTGCACTTTTTGTAACTTCTTCCAAAATGCTGCGAGCCGTAAGCTTGTTGATGAGTACTTTGAAGCGCTGATGAAAGAGCTGAAAGAGAAAGCAGCACTGCCATGGACACAAAGTGGCATTTTTCATGCGGTTTATATCGGTGGGGGCACGCCTACAGATTTATCTGCAGATCAGGTTCGTATTCTTGGTCAGGCAATTCATGACTATTTCCCTTTAGCCGCCGATTGTGAAATTACCCTAGAAGGACGTATTAACCGATTCTCGGACGAGCTGTATCAGGGAGCGCTAGACGGAGGTTTCAACCGTTTTTCATTTGGTGTGCAAAGCTTCAATACCAAAGTACGTCGTAGTGCTAAGCGTTTAGATGATCGTGAAGATGTCTTGAACCGCGTTGCTGAGCTCGCTAAAGAAGACAAAATTCCCGTCATTATAGATCTGCTATATGGCTTGCCTTATCAGACAAAGGAAGTGCTCGAACAAGATTTGCACGACTTTATGTCTACTGGTGCGCACGGTTTGGACCTATATCAACTGGTGGTTGGTGGGACAGCCCCAATGTTGAACCTAGTTGAGAAGGGTAAGATGCCGCCACCGGCAACCACGCCTGAAAAAGCTGGTATGTACGAGCTCGGTGCGAAATTCATGTCGAAACACCATATGAAGCAACTCAGTGTAAACCATTGGGCGATCGATAACCGTGAACGCAGCTTATACAACAGCTTAGCGAAGACGTATGCAGAAGTGCTTCCGGTTGGTTGTGGTGCCGGCGGTAACATCGGTGGTTATGGCATGATGCAACATCGCACGCTAGACACTTATGTCAAAGCCGTCAATGAAGGGCAAAGCACCATCGCGATGATGATGAAACAAAGCCCGCTAGAGCCACTCTTTGCTGCGCTAAAGTCAGGTTTCGACCGTGGCATTGTTCAAGGGAACAAACTGCCAAACTTCATGGGTGAAGACACCTTTAACTTCCTAATGCCGTTGTTCAAAGTATGGCACGACAAGGGTTTGGTCGAGCTTCAAGAGCGTAGCTTAGTGCTAACCCTTGCAGGGAGCTTCTGGGCTGTTTCTCTCGCACAGGCATGTATTCAGGTACTAACGTCGGAAATGAACGAAAACGTACCAAAAGTATCTAACATCTAAAAGAAATGGAAAAACCAATGGAATCAATTAAGCAACAGGTTGAAAGCCTACTAGAACAAGAACCGCAACTGCTACCTGCGGCGATGGCAGAGCGCCTTGGCGTATCGGAATTTGATGTGGTTTCAGCACTACCTCAAGAAATGGTAGCGGTGGCTCCGGGAGAGCAAGCTCAAAGCATTTTAGAAGGTCTTGTAGGCTTTGGTCCTGTAACGACGATTGTTCATTCTTTCGGCTCAATCTTTGAAGTGAAAGCACCGTTCCCGAAAGGCAAAGTGGCACGTGGTTACTACAACTTAATGGGCAAAGAAGGGGAGCTTCACGGTCACCTTAAACTGGATAACGTGAAAAACATCGCGCTAGTAAGTAAGCCGTTTATGGGGCGTGAAAGCCACTACTTTGGTTTCTTCTCTGAGTGCGGTAGCAACATCTTTAAGATCTACCTCGGTCGTAATGAAAAGCGCGAACTGATTGAAGAGCAAGTAACGGCATTTCGCGCAATGCAAGCTGAGTTCAATCAGTAGTTCCAACATAGAATTAATAATGTTAAATGCATACGACGCTTGCTCCATCCGCCAACAGGTGGGGTGGCGTCGTTTATCAAAGAATAACCGAGTTTAAATTCGGAAACACAAAACAAGTAAAGTTAGGTATCAAAATGGATCAGCAAGTTAAACAAGAGCGTTTACAAGGTCGTCTAGGACCAGAAATTAAGGAATTTCGTCAGGAGCGCCGTACGATTCAACTAGCAACAGTTGATGCAGAAGGTCGTCCAAACGTAAGTTACGCTCCATACGTACAAAACCAGGAAGGTTACTTCGTTCTTATTTCTCAGATTGCTCGTCACGCGCGCAATCTGCTTGAGAATCCAAACGTATCTTTGATGATGATTGAAGATGAGGATTCATCTAAGCAGTTGTTTGCTCGCAAGCGTCTAACGTTTGATGCGGTTGCGACAGTTGTAGAACGTGACTCTGAAATGTGGCAGCAAGTTGTTGGTCAAATGAAAGATCGTTTTGGTGAAATCATCGACGGTCTAAGCCAACTAGAAGACTTTGTTCTATTTAACCTAAAAGCAGAACAAGGTCTATTCGTAAAAGGTTTTGGTCAGGCTTACCAAGTGTCTGGTGATGATTTGGTTGATTTTGTTCACCTTCAAGAAGGTCACAAGAGAGTCGAAAAAGCGTAAGCTGGCTTTCTAACTTATGATCGTCTAAACGGATGTGAATGCCCAAAGGGAGTTAGGTTATAATGACTCCCTTTTTATTAGACCAAAAGTACAGAGAAAGAGCATGAGACCAGTAAGTAAGGAACTTGGCGAGATTTGTTACCCATTCATTTATGAAGACAGTCCGGTCTGCGATTTTGAAATTACGGCAGACGAGTTGTGCAGTCGAATTGGGCTTGTGCTATCGATGGAGTTAGATGATTTTAGTCGCGACGTCCTAACTCGCATGCAGCCAAACGTGTACCATGTGAACGGCTCTATCCGCGGCAAGCTCGCAATCACAGAAGCGGAAGTTGATGAGTTAAAAGCTGATTACGACGCAATCAAAGCGCGCATTGACGGTGGTTTTAAGGGGTTTGTACTTCCCGGTGGTCACCCAACTTCCAGCCAATTACATTTGTGTCGCTGCCAAGCCAAGAAGGTCGTTCGCGCATTGGTTGCGGTAGAGCATTCAGGTAAGAAGCAACCCGCCCCAATTTTGTTCCGCTATTCAAACCTGCTAGCTAACGTGCTTTACAGCTTGGCTTCCTATATCAATCACATTTATCAAGTGGAAGAAACGGAGTTTGTGTCTCGCAGCTACACGATGCCAAGTAAATAACGAGACAAACTAAAGTCGTTATGATGCCATCGCTTTTGCTTCTAGCTCTTTTGCACCGCGCAGCATAGCTTCAATCAATTCTCCTGCATTGAACTTCTCTAACGCTTCATGAGCGCCAACTTGGTGAGCTCGGTCAACACAAATCTCGCTAGAGAGAGAGGTGTGAAGAATACGGTAAGAGTTGTTCAGTGCGGAATCGTTTTGAACTTCAAATGCAAGTTCATAACCGTCCAATCCTGGCATTTCGATATCACTTACTAGAAGATCAATAGGGCGGTTTTCTTCTGCTTCTCGCTTCATTAAATCGAGTGCATCAGAGCCATTTTTGCAAATTTGATAAGGGATATTGATGCGATCCAACGCGTCACTTAACTGTTTGCGTGCAATTGAAGAGTCGTCAACTAAAAGGATACTCAAGGCTTTCAGGCGTTCACGCTCAATGTCTGTCAGCATAGGAATCTTAGTGTTTTCATATTGAGGGTAGATCTTCGAAAGCAGAAGCTCGACATCTAACATTTGGACGATTTTCTCTTCATAGCGAGTAATGCCAGTAACAAAGATGTTGTGACCTGCACTTTCTGGTGGCGTTTCAATTGCTTTCCAGTCACATTCGATGATTTTCTCGATACTTCGTACCATGAACGCAACCACCGTGCGCAAGCAATCTGTCACGATCAGATAGCAGTTTTTGTATTCCTCTTCTTGAATCGGACGGAATCCAATCGCTGCTGCCATATCAATCACTGGTACCGTTAAGTCACGAATCGTGACGGTCCCAATCACGTGGTGATGAGAATATGGAATCTTGGTCGTTGGCATGTAAGGAACAATTTCACGGACTTTAAGTGTGCCAATTGCGAAGTTCTGTTGCAGGGTGAGTTTAAACACCAACATGCCTTGAGATTGGTTCGCTTTACTTGCGACTTTTGCCATGAAAATAACCTTATCAATATCACTGATTTATGTAACTAATCTAATCTTATAAGGCGACAGCTTCAACCGTAGAGCGTGGAAAAATGAGCTTTTTAGGAAATAGAACAAATAAAGAGAGAAATAACGTTCAATAATGGGTAACTTTTCATCAACTTGTCCGCGAGTTCCGATCATTAATGGATGAAGATAGAGCCTGAATTTGAGAAATCATTGCGATATTGAAGCGTTTCGGTAAACTTGCGCCACCCGAACAGTGAGAGACAAACACATGGCAAATACAGCAGCCGCTTTACACATTCTGGTAAAGCACAAAGAACAAGCTGAAGACATCATTAAGCAACTTAAGAAAGGTGCTAAATTCCAGACGTTGGCAAAGAAATACTCAACTTGTCCATCTGGTAAACGTGGTGGCGACCTAGGTGAGTTTCGCCGTGGTCAAATGGTGCCACAGTTCGACAAAGTTTGCTTTTCAGGTGAGGTTCTAACTCCGCACCTAGTAAAAACTAAATTCGGCTGGCACGTTGTAAAGGTTCTTTACCGTACTTAGTTTGAATCGCATTTAAAAAGCACCTTGTTAGGTGCTTTTTTTGTGCCTAAAACGACTCGTTTTGTTACCTCTCTAACAATTAACCGTCATTCATATTGAATGTTGAACTGTCAATGATGTATTAAATATGCATCTAGTTGTTTATTTTGGTGAAGAGCATGACTGTAAAAGACTTGAAGCACTTGGATGACCACGCACAACCGCAAAGCATTGCCTTTAATTATAAAAGAAATAAAGCAAAAGCTATTTTGACTCTAAAAGGGATTCTAGATGGAATTCATGCTGATAAGCACTTAAACCCTATTGAAGAAATCTATTTGAGAGCGTGGAAAGACAATGACATTTTCAACTTCAGAGATGGGGACTTCGTTGATATTCATGAGCAAATTGAAGACATTTTAGAAGATGGCGTGATATCAGCTTCCGAGTTGAAAGACATACAACAAATGCTTCAAGATATTCTCGACTATGGAGATTTAGAGGATGGAGGCTACGAGAGTACCGTTAATCATCTTCTTGGCTTTTTAAGTGGAATTAGCGCGGATGACACCATTTGTGATATGGAAATTGAACGCCTTTCGAGTTTACTTGAAAAAGATAAAACTCTATCAAGTATCTGGCCCGCTAATGCGATTAAAAAGAGATTAGATGCTATTTTAGCTGATGACTTGGTTGATGAAGACGAAAGGAAAGAACTGTTAGATCTAATAAAAGCAGTCTCTGGTCAATCAATGCTTGATACTGGCTTAGCTTATGGAATGACTGCCGATTTTTCCACTACGCAAGATGGTCGTTTGTGTATCAACGGTAAGCGAGTCTGTTTTACAGGTAAATTCTTGAGTGGTACTCGTAAAGTTCAAGAACAGCGAGCTAATGCTCTTGGTGCTGAAATAAAAGGGACCGTTTCAAAAAGTATAGATATTCTCGTATTAGGATCTATTGCTAGTAGGGATTGGCGCTTTACTAGTTACGGAAGAAAGATCGAATCCGCTCTCTCATTGCGAGACGAAGGAGTAAGCGTGGAAATTATTAACGAGGAACTATGGAATGCGTTAGTAGGCTGTTCAAATTAAGTTAAGGGGTGACCGAATGGTCACCCTCTTCATTCTGATATAAGAAATCAATCACCTAACCACTGATTTTCGATTTCCACAAAATCAATGTCTTTCCACTTCTCTTTCCAAAGCTCAAAGTACGGAATATCATTTGATGATGGCTCATTCTCTTCACATCTATCAACTCTGACCAATGATGGAATAACCACAGATTCACCAATTAGAAGAGCTTCACCTGCTCCCAAGTTTGGCAATTTGTCTTTAAGTTTGCCCAAAGTATCAGGTAATAACCTTGAAACATAGTTTTGATCATTAGGGTTAGTTAATCTCATCGCTAAAAAGTTACTACATTGAGCAAAGATCGTTTCAGAAATCTCTGCTGGTCTTTGGCTTGAAAGTAGGAGCGTTACTCCATACTTCCTACCCTCTTTAGCAATTCTTTCAATTGATGTCTTGGATGCTCTAAATTTTGAAAGATCAGAACGTGGTACATATTTATGAGCTTCTTCATATACTAATAATAAAGGAGCATCATTATTATGAATTTCTCCTTTTCCTTCTCGAAGAACTTTATAATAGTACCCATATTCGAATAGCAATCTAGATATAAGTGAAACAGTAATACTCAAAACTTCAAAAGGTACACCGCTAAGATCTACAATTGTAACGTTTGACTTATTTTCTCCATAACCAATTAAAGATGCTAAAACTCTTTCTAATGTAAGTTCCATATTGTCTTTGTTAAATATAAAGCTCAACCTTTCTTGTGCTATCTTTGATTCAAATCGACTAAAGAACTTATTCAGAGAACCATCTGCATAGCTTCCTTTTGATATATTACTTCCTTTCGGTTGATGGAACTTATATCTACTAGAGAAGTACTTATCTAACCGTTCTGCTTCATTTAATAATAATCCATCAGCTTCTTTTGTTTTACCATCTTTAGCCACTTCGTAGCTATCATCTACAATCATATATCGAGACTCATTTTTATAGTTTACTGTCTCGCTCTTAATGTTATATATGGCATTAAGCACTTCTTCGATACTGAATTTCAATGGACTATCGTAGAAAACTTTTTCTTTTCCAGAATTGTGTTTTCTCTTGTTCTCAGTTACCAAATGTCTAAATATTGCCGATTGATTGTAGTTATCTCTCTCACCAGTATCCAACAATATTTCTTCTAGTTCATCACTATTCAAAAGCCAATAAGGTAATTTAATATTACTTACATCTAATACATTGGCATTTGGAAATGCTGTTCTATACTCGGAGTGGATATCAAAAATAACGGTATGTGAATTGTTTAGTTCAAAACCATCTTCTCCACTTTTTATATCTTTAGAAGATATAGCATTTTGTAAGATCTTACTTATCGTATGAGACTTACCCGACCCAGTAGAACCTACGATCGCAATATGTTTATTAAAAAATTTATTACCATTTACAGGGACTGTTATATCTTGATTAGATAACAACTTGCTAAATGAAAAATTAACATTTTTTTCTACTGAATCTTCAAAAACCTTTCTAATATCTTCCTCAGTAGCGGGGGCGACTCCTGTTGGAGGAATTGTTAACGCATCTCCACCTCTAATAAACTTTCCATCATCAATCACACCTAGAGGAAATGCTTCAATCAGGTACTTGGGATGACCATTATCTGTTGACTCAATAGAAAAATTTTCAATAGCAGCAATCAGAACACAATCTTCATTATCCGTAATTCTAATATAAGATCCTACTTTTATACTTTCCCCATTAGTAAATTCTGCAATATCATCTACAGAAATTCTAACTTTATCAGGGAAAACCCCTATAACTTGAGCATTGCTGGTTTCGTTGGACATTACTTTATCATCTCCGTTATTGAATAAACGCTGTTAATTCTAATCGCTTTATATTCTGCTTCTTCAGGTATTAAATCAGATTTTATAGGTGACTCTTTATAGAAATCATATATTTTTACAACTGATTCAACCTCATCTATTATCTTATTAATTTCTAGCTCGCTTGGAATAAACCTTACCTTATAGTTATTTTCTTTCGTCTTTTTCTTAAGTAGTTCCTTGATGATAAAATCTGAATCTTTAAAAGGAAAACCATCTGAAAAAATCATGCTAGATCTATATAAAGAGTGTTTTATTTTTTTTATGTTTTCGTCATCAACACCTTTCATTAATACCAAAGGACAAAATCGTTGTTTATCAGTAGTATGTTTATGTTCAGCATTTGAGAATCTATCACTTATCGACTTTAATAAAGATGTAACGTTACCTAAATGATACTCACCGCTTAAATCTAATAAAAATATTCTAGTTTCGTTGGGTATATTTGCAACTTTATATGTGAAAAGCTCTTTCTTAATTGATTTGTTATATTTTCTTTCATCAAGTTTATTAATTAACCATTGATTGAAAACTATTTCTTTTTTTGGCAACTTATCTAAAAAATCGCTCCTTGTAATAGTCCTATCAATTTCCTTTTCATTTTTAGCCAAATCGGTAATAATTGTTAGTGCTCTTGGATAATAAATCGTTTCAATTTCATTATCACAACTACCCTTATTAATATGCTTAAGAATTTTGTGTATAGATGACTGCTGAGAATCATACGATTCAGCGTTTAAATTTATATCTAAAACCTTGATGAATTCTTCTATTGTGTTATCTGAAATCCCTAACTTTTCATGAACCTTTTCTATGACTTCTTTAGGTTCCTCATCTTTTTCTTTTTTTGGACGTTTCTTTGTAGTTAGGAAATTGTCTTTTACAAACTCAACATCTATTGCATTAGGAAGTTTGTTTTGTCCACTTTTGTAAAAACCATAGATATGATAAGTTCTACCTGTCCTTTCGGTAACCGAGAGTTTATGGTAGGCAGTGAGCATCGCTACAATAGCCTCTTTAATCACTGAGTGATTGTAATCTGTTCCCTCATAGTACTTACATTGTACATGCATGCTCGTGTCGGCATCGTGTATATCGATGTCTTCGGCACCCTCGATTACAAAAGTATCATCATCATTTTCTGACTCGAGTATTTTTAACAGGCTATAGTCAAACTGATATAGATACCCTTTGATAGTGGCGTTAGCGGCTCTGTTGGTCAAAGTAATTCTCCTAGCTAAAACACTAAGTAAGGTCGTTAACCATTTTTTAACCTTAGCTTTTATGTCCGTTTTTATTCAACTAGGATAATACATCGACATTCATATACTTAGTACTTAAACATTACGATTTTTATGTATCAGATCATGCGGAAAGCTATACCACTTTTGTTTTGTTGAGCAAGGGGTACAAGTGAAGTCAGGTACTTGAATGATTGAGGTTAAGCGTTCATTTCTTCTTATTGATAGCGCGTTTATCGCGCTATTTTTGTATCTAGCGTTCTTTATTCGTGCTCCTCTCGCCATCATTTCGAGTCTTCCTCTCCTTTCCTATCAATTTATAAATCGCACCAACTGTGACGTAAGCAGCAGTTTCACTTTCTTAAATATTTGTTACATATGGTCTTGTTGCGCTCTTTTCTCTCATTCTTATTGAGAAAAGGCGTATTAGCTCGATTAAGCATGGGTTATGATGAGTTCAATAAAGTGTTTATAAAACAGGTGCTTAGTGGTTCATGTTTTCATGTCTAGTTATCTCCATGGTGTTAAAGTGCTTTTAAACACACGTTTAACCCTTAACAAGGGATGAGCTACGCCTTGTTTTTCCCCCTAGCAGAAACACAAAAGGGGTGAGGGCGACGCGTCAATAGTTCTTATAATTTCGGCTATTGGATTCGCTCACGACGAATTTGAGTAACAATGGGTGAGCGAACGCGACGAGGAGAGAAACATGAGTGGCTTACAGGAAACACTATCAACAGGTGCAAATGTTATCTTGCACGCTTTTGATTGGAAGTATGCTGACATTGCCCAACGCGCATCGGAAATCAGCGAGCTAGGTTATGGCTCGGTGTTGGTTTCTCCACCGATGAAAAGCGCACAAGACGAACGCTGGTGGCAGCGTTACCAACCTCAAGATTATCGGATTATCGACAATGCACTCGGTAACACAGTAGATTTCAAAAACATGATTGAAGCACTCAATCATGTAGGCGTACTGGTTTATGCCGATGTCGTTTTTAATCATATGGCGAACGAAGCGCACCTTCGTCCGGATCTACAGTATCCACGTCAAGGCGTGATGGACGACTACCAACAAAATGTGAGCAAGTATCAAGACCTGATTCTATTTGGCGATTTATCTGAGCCGCTATTTGACGAAAATGACTTTGTTGAAGCCTTTGGGATCAAAGATTGGAAAGACAAATGGCAAGTGCAAAACGGTCGAATCACTGGTGGTCCTACCGATCCTGGCTTACCAACTTTGCGTGTATGCAAGCACGTTGTTGAGCAGCAAAAAGCGTATTTAAAGGCGCTTAAGTCAATGGGTGTGAAAGGTTTCCGTATCGATGCTGCGAAGCATATGACCCTAGAGCACCTAAAGCTGGTTTGGACAGAAGAGATCACGCGAGATGTGCATATCTTTGGTGAGATCATCACCGATGGTGGCGCAACAGAAGAAGAGTATGAGCTGTTCTTGGAACCGTATTTGAAAGAGACACGATTGGGTGCATATGACTTTCCGTTGTTCTCAACCATCTTTAAGGCGTTCTCAAAGAAAGGCAGCTTTAAGTCTTTGATCGACCCGTACTGTTTTGGTCAAGCGTTATCGAACCGTCGAGCCATTACTTTTGCCATCACTCACGATATTCCAAATAACGATGTGTTCTTGGATTTAGTCATGGGTGAAGAGAATGAGTGGCTAGCGTATGCCTATATCCTAGGCCGTGATGGAGGTGTACCACTTGTTTACACAGATTTGGATACCAGTGGCATAAAGGGCGCAGATGGTCGACCAAGATGGCAAAATGCGTGGAAAGATGCGCGCATGGCGAAGATGGTAGCGTTCCATAACCTAGTGCATGGTCAACCGATGACGGTGCTTGAAGGTAACGACGATATGTTGGTGTTGCAACGTGGTGAAAAGGGCATCTTAGTGCTGAATAAATCTTCACGAGCGCAATCACTACAACTTACCTTGAATAAAGCCTTGGTAGACATGATGACAGGCGAAGAGGTGCCTTGTACTGAAGAGATTAAAGTGGCAGCAAAATCGGCGATGCTGCTTGTAGAGAAATAATACCCCTTGAAGCGCAAACTGCTTTGGAGTTTGCGCTTCCTTTTCCTTTTTGTCGCTTGGGATTGAGTGCTTAGTCGATGAGCTTCGCGACGATTTTTCCGACCGTTCGTTGCTGACGAATAAAGACTAGAGCTTGAGCGACGTCTTTTAGTTCTACCACTTCCAATTTTGGCACCATAACCTCACCGCGTTCTAACATATGCGAGAATTCCACCCCAGCGTTAACCATAGAAGCAAAGCCTTGTTCACCATGAACATGCCCTGAGCCTAGACTCAACTGATGAAAAGTGAGCCCTTGCAGGAAAGCGCCTGGGTATTCTGTTGCGCGAGTTGTTCTTACTAGTTCAACCATTTCACCTTCAAAGCCAAGCACAGAGGCGCATAAGATGTCGTTGTCGCCACCAACGCAATCCAAAGATACTTCCACTCCTAAGTCTTCAGTAATTGACATAACTTGCTCACGTACATTCTCTTGTTTGTAGTTAATTACGTGTGTTGCACCCAACGAACGTACGAACTCATGGTTTGCAGTAGAGCTTGTGGTTATGATGGTTTCTACGCCAAAGAAGCGAGCTAACTGAATAGCAAAGCTACCAACACCACCAGAGCCGCCCGCAATAAAGATACTCTTACGGGTAGAAATGTTCAGCTTGTCGACAAGGGCTCGATAAGCCGTCCAACCTGCACATGGAGAAGCGGCTGCGATTTCTGGATCAACATCAGGATGCGTAACCAGCGTGCGCGAGTCCTGAATTGCGTATTCGGCAAAGCCACCGCTCATTCGACGCATGTTGCCATGGTAGAGTACGCGATCGCCCACCTGCCAACCTGATACCTTGTCGCCAATGGCAACGATTTCCCCCGAAACATCGAGACCACCAACGAATGTATCATCTATCCCGTCGACCATCTCGTGCCAAAGGTTTACTTTTGCATCGACAGGATTGAGCCCAACGGCATGAACTTTCACTAGTACATCGAAGCTGCCGTTTATCTCTGGCGTATCGATGTCAGTATAGGTAAAGGTATCTTGATCTTTTTGATAGGTGATTGCTTTCATTCGTTTCCCCAGAGGGTTTGGAACCCAGATTTATGCAGCCCAACAAAGTTAGAATAGTTGGAAATTTCCATGTTGTTCGATGCGTATTCCCACGCACCTTGAAGTCATTTCGACATGTTAGCTATTGCATAAGTGAGCTAAAAATTATCATTTGTTTTAAATGTAATAAATTTCTGTAATCAAAGGTCTCTTAATGAGTGGCACGATTGGCAAGCAAGGTGGCATCTTTTGCCAGTGTGTGGCGTGATTGGATTGCATAAACTGTGTCCATACCAACTACGCTGTGACCAACAGCGAATCAGTCAGAACATTAGAGGACAAGCACATGGCAAATACAGCATTAATTACAGGCGCATCAGGTGGTATCGGTGAAGAATTAGCGCGTATACACGCCGAAAAGGGTGGAGACTTAGTGCTTGTAGCCCGCTCTAAAGACAAGCTAGAGGCACTGGCATCAGAGCTTCGCGACAAACATAAGGTACAAGTTTTTGTCATTGCAGAAGATTTGACTGAAGCTGAATCTGCTTCACGTGTGTTTGAACAAACCGAAGCGCAAGGGTTGCAAATTGATATGCTCATTAACAACGCTGGCTTTGGTGGTCACGGAAAATTCCATGAACGTGATCTCGTGGCGGACCAAGCCATGATGCAACTTAATATGGTGACGTTAACCAATCTGACTCACTTGTATCTGCAAGGTATGGTGGCACGCAATCATGGTAAGATCTTAAATGTGTCATCAACGGCGTCGTTTATGCCAGGTCCATTGCAAGCGGTGTACTACGCAACTAAGGCTTATGTTACTTCGTTTACCCAAGCGATAGCAGAAGAGCTTAGAGACACCAACGTAACTGCCACAGCTTTGTGTCCGGGTGCGGTAGCGACGGGTTTTGTTGCCGCAGGGGATCTACAAGGAGTGGAAGTCTTCAAAAATGCTAAGTCTCCTCGTTCTGTTGCTGAGTGTGGCTATAGCGCTATGGAACAAGGCAAGTTGGTGGCGTTCAACGAAGGCGGTTTGAAGTTCATCCTTGAGTGGATTGTCCCTTTTCTACCAAGAAAATTGGTGCTAAAAATATCGCGTCAAACTATGGAAAAAAGTGCTTAGGAATCAGATATGATCAAGCGAGCGAGTCAGTTCAGCGTACCTCAGAGTTGGAAAGTGCTGCTTAACGATATGGATATCGACCCGCAATTGGTGCTGGCATACGCCAAGTTACCTGCGACTCATTCATTCGAGCGTATAGCACTTGGAGGGGAGTCTCCCCTGGGCATTATCGAGAGCAGCGTCATTGAGTACAAAACGAATAGAAAGGAAAAGCGCCGAGCATGTCGGCGCTTTTTTGAATGGTGCTTTTGTCCACACACCTTTCAAGTTCTGTTTTTTTACATAATCAGAGCTATTTCACTAAGTGCTGACCCATTACACCGTCGCCTTTTTCTAAGCGAGATGAAATGTCACCAAACAGATCCGGTAAGTCGGCTTTGATCGTGTAGTTATGACCGTCATTCAACTTATTAAAGTCCACTGAGTACTGTGTGTAGCTGTCATCATACTGATAGCGTACGTTCATCACTTTTTGGTCTAAGTTGTACACCAAACCATAGATGGTCGCGTAGCCGCGCATTTCACCATTCACAGGGCGGTTTGCTGCATCCAATGGGATTTTGTAGGTCACACTGTCGAGTTTCGCAATGCCATTGGTGTAGCTACTTGGCTCTTTAAGCTGATCCTTCATATAGCTGTTCCAGATAAAGCGCTGAGCAGAGTTGATGTTACCCGGAATTGGGAACTCACCATTCACATCACTCTTCGCTTTTGGTTGCGCTTCTTGCCAGTTTTTCAAGTGTTGCGCGTACTCTGGGCTGTTAGTCATCACGTCATATTGTTTGCCATGATGCACTTGCCAAGCACCATCAATGTATTCCAATACGGCAGAATCGCCACTTGCATCTTCTAGTGAGTAATGTCCCTTCATTTCAATGCCATTGTGACTGAACTGTTGTATTTGGATTGAATCTAGGTGCTTCAATGCTTCATCAACGGATGCAAAACTATCGATCAGGTAAGCGACAAAGCGCGAGTTTTCAACTTGTTGTTTTCCCGCTTGTGGCGCGCCAGGGTTCTCTTCATCCAAGAACAATGCATTAGCCGCAAAGCCTTTCTCGTTAAAGCCGTCAATAATGCCCACGCCGTAGATACTCACACCGATAGAAGCGTATTTCGATGTCCACGTCAGCGCATCGCCTTTATCGTATCCACGGTAGGTTTGACCTGCGTGGCGAACGTCAATAGTTGGCTGATTGGCTTCCATCCAATCCATGGTACGAGAGACAAATACACCGTGGTCTTGAGTCTCCCAAACCAAACGTGAACACGCATTTGCTGCGGTAGAGATGCTGCCGACTGCCATTGCGACTGATGCTGCTAGAAGTACTTTTTTGCTAAAACCTTTCATTGAATTGCCCTCGTAACGTTTCAATACGAGGTCATTATTACGTGGAATATTCACCATGTAATCTCAGTTATGTTGCAAACTTTGCAACAAAAGAATGTCGGTTGAGCTAAGATAAACGGGTTTATTGTTTGAGGATCTTCCAATGCCCAGAGCCAGTTTTGACCAACTTACTGCATTTGTTGCTGTCGCGGAGCATGGATCGTTTAGCCAAGCCGCAAGGGTAATCGGGAAAGACAGGGCGACGCTGCATCACCAAGTCAGCGATCTCGAAATTGATTGGGATGTGATCTTGTTTGAACGCAAAGGAAGAACACCAGTCTTGACGGAAGTAGGGGCGACGTTAGTTACTCAAGCCAAGCACATCCTTTACCAAATGCAGGCTTTAGAACTTTCTTGTGATAGCTACTCTCAAGGGGATGTTCCGGAAATAACGATTTGTCACGACATGTCGGTGCCGTGTGATGCCATCGCAGACATCGACCTGTCTCTGCGCAAGCAATACAAAAATACGGCGATTCATTGGTTACATCGCAGCCGAGATGAAGCGCTAGACATGCTTATGGCGAAACACGCGGATTTTGCGGTGGTACTTAACAGTGGTAAAGCGTTCCCAACTGAAGGGATGTCTTTTATAAACTTGGGCTATCCGAGGTTTACCTTCTATGCGCATCGGAAAAGCTCGATAGCGCAGAACCCCGTTGTGACTCTGCAGGACCTCGCATCACATCACCAATACATTGCAGAGAATTTCAGTACCAGTGCACTTGGCAATCAACAGGTGATGTCACCAAATATCTCCCGAATCAGCAACATTGATGTGTTGATGCGACTATTGAAAAATGATGGCTTTGCCTTGCTTCCTTATCATTTAGTGCAAGCTCATGATGAAAAGAGCGAATTTGTCCCTTTAAACATAGACTTTATGGCGAACGAAGGTCGTGCAGGTTATGTATTATTAAAGCGAGGCAATACGTTAAGCCCTGTGCATCAAAAGCTGGTGGCGTTGGTGACCGAATGGTTTGATAAGCAGGTTTAAAAACTGCTTAGCATTTATCGCAAGAAGAACCGTTTTGGTTGCAATCTGTCATGCGACCTTGTTTATCGAATGAGAAGCTACAACATTCCTCAAACAGCTTTTTCAATTCTACCCGTCCTTTTTGAACACGTGATTTGAGAGTCGAGTAGCTGATGCCTTGCTGTTCTGCTAGCTTCTTTTGGCTCATACCTTCAAGCTCAATAGAAGAGAGCAGTTGCGATTGCTCTTCTGGTAGCGCCTGCACAAACGGTGCAATGCACTTTGACAACTCTTGTTTAAGACTCGCTGCTTGTTCTTCAAACCACAGATCTTCAGCGATGAGGTCATTATCACGCTGGTTTCGTGCACGTTTGCGGTAGAAATCGATGATGGCGTTATTAGCGATTTGGAATAGCCATGACTTGATGCTCGATACATCACGAATATCCCCAAGATTCTGATAAGTCTTAAGTAAGATCTCTTGTTTGAGGTCGTCTACGTCATCTTCATTACTGACTTTAGAGCGCAAGAAGGCGTGAATAGCGTGTTCGTATTCGCTCCAAATCGATTCAAGGTTAGCAGTTTTCATTGATACAACACTCGTCACGCAGGAAGCCAATAACCGTATCTAAACATTCATACTCAGCAACACAATACAAAGTACGACCTTCACGACGCTGACTGATTAAGCCAGCTGAGGCAAGGCTCGAGATGTGATGAGAAAGAGTAGAAGCTGGAATGCCAAGTTTATCTTGTACGCCACCAACTGCGATACCTTCATAGCCCGCTTTAACCACCTCTTTATAGATACATAGACGGGTAGGGTGTCCTAGCTCTTTGAGCGCTTTTGCTACAGCTTCGAGTTCCATACTGACCTCTTGGAATGACTGACGATAAATACATTTCGATGATAGTGAAAGTGTAGATGAATAGCAAACAAGAAAATTTCAATATCTAATTTATTGATTAGTAAGGGTTAAATATATATTTCGATATTTATCGAAATATAATGGTTGACGCATCGATTTTTAATTCTATAATTCGAGAAAAATAGAAATGAAGAATTCAGCTTCATTAGGAAATTTACAGTTACTGATGTGACATCAGTAGGAGATAAAATATGAATCCAGAAATCATGACAATGGCCAAAGAAGCGCTTGATATGTTTGCGTTTCTTGCAACCGAACTAATCATTCTATTCCTAGCAATTAGCTATATCGTAGGTGTGTTGCAAGACTTTCTAACACCAGAAAAAATTCAGTCTATCCTGAGCTCTAAAAAGGGTAAGGGCTACTTTATTGCAGCGTTGCTAGGCTCGATTACGCCTTTCTGTTCATGTTCAACGATTCCTTTCCTAAAAGGATTGTTGCGTGCAAGGGCGGGTTTTGGACCAATGATGGTGTTCCTATTTGCAAGTCCACTGCTTAACCCAGTGATCATTGGCTTGTTTGTGGTGACCTTTGGTTGGAAAGTGGCAGTATTCTACTTTGCTATTGCGATGACAGTATCAGTAGTAGCAGGTTATGTACTTGAAAAACTTGGGTTTGAGCGCTACGTAAAACCAGAAGCATACGAAGCAGTAGGTTCTTCTTCATGCGGTACTTCTTGCGGTGACTCAAGCAAGAAAAAAGAAGAAGCGAAACCAGCATCTAGCTGTGGTACCAGCGCTTGTGGTGAACCAGCTCCAGTTGTGGCGAAAACATCTTGTTGTGGTGATGCGCCAAAAGCTGAACCTAAAGTGGAAGTATCTTGCTGTTCATCAGACGGTACTGCAACAGCGACGATTGTCGAAGAGAAGCAACCAAGCCGTTGGGTTCGTATTTGGCACTCAACTTGGAAAGACTTTAAACAAGTGTTCCCTTACCTAATGATGGGGATTGCGATTGGTTCATTCATCTATGGTTTCATCCCAACGGATCTGATTGCAGAATACGCAGGTGAAGCGAAGTGGTACGCGATTCCGGTAGCAGCAATCATTGGTATTCCATTGTACATCCGTGCAGAGGCAGTGATTCCACTAAGTGCGGCGTTAGTACAAAAAGGTATGGCATTGGGCTCAGTTATGGCATTGATCATTGGTAGCGCTGGCGCAAGTCTTACAGAAGTGATTTTGTTGAAATCTATCTTTAAGAACCAAATGATTGCAGCTTTCCTATTTGTCATCCTAAGTATGGCAATGGGCGCGGGTTACTTATACAGCTTTATCTTTGCTTAATAAAAGTTAGACGGGATAAGCACGATTACTTAAAAACAAAAATCCCCAAGTCATTCAGACTTGGGGATTTTTTATGTTTGCCGGATGCCCCTGTCAGGGATAAGGAAACAAAAAGAGCCCATTTAAATACAGCGAAATGGGCTCTTTGTTTTCGGAAGAATGTTCATAGTCGAGGCTTAATTACTATAAGACAATGACTACGGGTTCTTCTGATTCTGCGATTGGCTCTCGCGTAGGATGTGAATATTCCGAGTTTTGAGTAAAGTCATCAGGACTGTTGCCATTTAAAGCGGCACACTCTTCGTCGGTAAGCCATCCAATAAACTCCGAATCTTGATCGAAGCACACTTCTTTGGGCGTAAACGCCGCAGACTGAAATGATAAAAGCATCAAAAGTGACGCAAAAAAGAGTTTTGACATGATTAAATATTCAACCAATTGTTTATTAATAGACGGATAATTATAATTATTGTGATGTTCGTTCACATTTTTCCGGCTGAAATGATATTGATTGGTTATTTTATTGTCAATGTAACTGAATAAATATTTGCGATAACTATCAATAACTTTTATCGTTCGCCAAGTACTTCGAACTCGTCATAGGTCAGACGAGAAAGACCGTCAGCTTGGATCTCCCATAGTTCTTTATGCACCACACCAAACGCTTTGTTCATGGTCCAATCGGACGTCAGAATGTAACCTTGTTCGCTATCTTGTTCCCATTTCGTGTTGGTGTAGTCCACGCTGTTAAAACCTTGGTCCATGATGTTTTGCCAGAATGCTTGAATTGCTTCACGACCTTCAAATGTACCAAAAGGTTTGGCAACCATGATTGCATCTTCGGCGTATTGTGCTGCGCATCCTGCAGCGTCCTGATTATTAAAAGCGATTTGCCATGCTGAAATGCCTGCTTGAGCGCGTTCTAAAACTGATTGAGTCATCCTGAAATTCCTGTGTTTGGTGTTTGTTTATGTGGCAATCATAGAGGTAGAATTGAATTAGAAAAACAAACGAATAAGAACGGAATGTTCTGATAAATAGAACAATGAGGAAAAGTGATGAATAAGCTGCGTTTGATGTCTCTATTCGTTCATATTGTAGAGTGTGGGTCGATCTCCAAAGCCGCAGAGAAGTTAGAACTTTCTAAATCTGTACTGAGCTCTGCACTCAAACAACTTGAGGGGGAGTTGGATACGTGTTTACTTAAACGCACGACCAGAAAGCAAACGTTGACACCCTCTGGTGAGCGCTTTTATCAGCAGTGCGCGCAAATGACGAAGCAAGCGGAAGAGGCGTGGCTAGAAGCAGCAGAGTTGAAGCAAACCCCAGTGGGAGTGATCACCGTGACGGCTCCCAACGCATTAATGCGCTCGATCGTATTACCTGCCTTAACGGCTGCTTTTGCCGATTACCCCAATGCGCATTTAAATTTGATCAGTGATGATAAACATGTCGATATCATTCAGCAGAATATTGACCTTGCAATCCGAGTTGGAGCGTCTGGTGATTCAAACATTAAACAGCGGAAAGTTGGGCAGTTTTGTGACGTATTGTGCCGCGCGAGAGGGGAGCAATCTGACATTGAAGATGCTTCTTATATCGCTCAACATTGGCAGGTCGAACCCATTGTTCATACGTTCTTTTTGGAGAAACAAGACCACCAAGTTCAATACCCAGTGAAGCATCGAGCGAACAGCGTGTTTGATGTGGTGAGTCTTTTAGAGATGGGATTGGGCTTTGGGGTTGTTCCTGATTTTATTCTGGACTCGAATCCACTCCTTGAACCAGTACCTAATGCACAAGCCTCAAAAGTGAATCCAATTTACGTATTACATCCTTATCATGCTCATGTGCCGATGTCTGTGACATTAGCGATTCAAGCAATTGAAGAACGTATTGAGCAAGTGATTACATGCAGAAGCTAAGAGTTTGACTCCATCAGAATTGAGAATGTAAGGAGCATTAATCCGCTGCATTTTTATTCGGGATCAATCTTCATCATTATTTCACCCCACGTTCAAAATCCCTCGTCTACACTGTTTGATGAGTTGTCAGTTGGCAGACCAAGGAGGTAGCCATGATTGCAGTTCATCGAGAGTATTGTTTATCGAATAGCCCAGATTTACACGCCCATGTTGAAGTCAATCCCGTCGGCAAATTGGAAGTCGAAATTGTCGAACTTCAAGAGCACCATACCACCGAGTTTGATGATCTTTCTTTTGAAAGCAGCGGTGCTCAAACTCGTATTTGTGGTAAAGAAGATACGGTCCCATGGCAGTTTAATCTTGCTAAGACCGATGCGTTAGAGCTTTCCCATTTAGTGGATGAAGCGAATGAAGAGTACGAGATCTTAATGAGTGATCTTATGTAACGCGGTTGTTTTTGGGGCAATAAAAAACCTCCCAGTGGGAGGTTTTCGCGTTTATTGAGCGTCTTCTTTCGGAAGGTGAAGTTCTTGAACATTTTCTTCGTTGAAGTCGTCCGCGTACCCTTTTGGTGGTGGAGTCCAACCACGTTCGGAACGCGAAAGCTTATCGTGACGATCCTTCTGCATTTCCTCTGCCATTTTTTCTTCTAGATGAATAAATAGCTGACGGAAGTTATTGTCGTAACGTTCGCCTTCCGAATCATCTGCCCACGCTTCATAAAGCATGTCGGACTTACGATCTTCTACTCGTTTGTAAGTCGCTTTTTGTTGCTCAACGAAGAACGGATGAATCCCTAAAGACTTCATCACATGACCGCCCATTTCTAAAGCGGAGTGGTATGTTTCGGATTCAATGATGTCAGCACCCGCCTGTCGAAGCAGATAACCGTGACCACGGTCGAAAGCGCGCGCGATCACTTTCACTTTCGGATAGGTGTGCTTAACGTATTTGACCAATTCAACACTCGCTTCTTGGTTATCTATGGCAACCACAAGTGCTGCTGCGTGCTCAATGCCTGCTGTGTGCAACATATCTGGGCGCATAGCATCACCAAAGTAAGCGCGTGTGCCGATTTGGCGCATGTTATCTACTTGGCTTGCTTGGTGGTCTAATACGACCGTTTGAACGCCGTTAGAAACCAACAAGCGATTGATGATCTGACCAAAACGACCGATGCCTGCAATGATGACTGTGCCTTGTTCTTCAATGGTGTCACTTTCACGCTCATTCGATTCACTCTCGAAGCGAGGAAGAATAACCTTGTCGAATAAGATAAATAAGCCGGGTGTTAGGAACATAGAGATCGCAACGACTAATGCCAGTGTTTGCGAAAGTTCGAACGGAATGACGTGGTTTTGAACTGAGAAGCTCAGCAATACGAAGCCAAATTCACCCGCTTGCGCCAAGCTCAAGGTAAACAACCAACGGTTGCTGCCTTTGATACGGAAGATAAAAGCAAGGATAAAGAGAATCGCCGCTTTCAGGACCATTACGCCAAGCGTCAAGCCGATGATCAAACCAAAGTCGCTGAACAGCACAGAGAAGTCGATGCCAGCACCGACGGTAATGAAAAACAGACCAAGCAAGAGCCCTTTGAATGGCTCTATGTTTGATTCTAACTCGTGGCGGAATTCACTGTTCGCCAATACTACGCCTGCTAGGAAAGTGCCTAGAGCAGGGGAGAGACCGACTAGGCTCATTAACGCAGCGATACCGATCACTAGCATCAATGCTGTAGCAGTAAAGATTTCACGTAATCCCGAGCTTGCGACATAGCGGAACAGTGGACGACTTAAGAAATGCCCACCAACGACTACGATAGCGATGGAAGCCGTAATGACCATGCCGTACGCCCAGCCAGGAAGTCCAGCAACTAAGCTGAGCTCTTCGTGATGCTCCGCCGCAGATTGCGCTGCAGACTGTGCCTGCTCAACAAGTTCAGGGAGTGCCAATAGTGGAATGAATGCCAACATTGGAATAACGGCAATATCTTGGAAAAGCAGTACCGAGAATGCGTTTTGACCCCCTTCGGTTTTAGTTAACCCTTTTTCGCTAAAGGTTTGCAAAACAATCGCCGTGGATGAAAGCGCAAAAATCAGACCGATCGCTAATGCAATCGTCCATGGCTGACCAAAGTAAAGCGCAATCGCCATGATCAGTGCTGCTGTACCACCAACTTGGAGTCCACCTAAGCCCATTAAGCGATTACGCATCGCCCAGAGCATTTTGGGTTCAAGCTCCAAACCAACGAGGAACAGCATCATCACTACGCCAAATTCAGCAAAGTGTTGAATTGTCGTTGTTTCTTCACCAACTAAACCAATGATTGGACCAATAACCACACCGGCGATGAGATACCCAAGCACCGAGCCTAAGCCTAAACGTTTTGCTAAAGGAACGGCTATGACGGCGGCAATAAGGTAAACAAAGGCTTGTAAGAATATCCCTGTCATGATGCTTCCTTAATTAGTTGTGGTAGTGCGCTATTAAGCTTAATAAGCGAAGCGGCGGCTTCAATGTCTAGCGTGTCGCTAACTAACGCATTGAGCAGTGTTCTGTAGCGTTCAACATGCTGATCGATTCGGTTTTCTTCTTGTGCAGTACGAGAACCAAATAGCGCGAGTGGTGCGATGTAATTCATCCCCGTGAGTGCTGACATTTGCTCGATTGGAGCAAGCAGCTCTCGAATGGTGAAATGGTTATAACCTTCAGCTTTGTACGCTTCCTCTTTACCGCCAGCAGATAACACGCAAAGTAGGGTTTTGCCATGAAGCTCTGTGCCTTCAGAGCCATAAGCAAAGCCATATTCCAACACGAGATCTTGCCACTCTTTTAAAATGGCTGGTGTGGAGTACCAGTACAATGGGAATTGAAAGATCACCACATCGTGGTCACGCAATCGCTGCTGTTCGCGGTCAATGTTGATATTGAAGTGCGGGTATTCTGCGTAGAGATCGACACAGGTCACGCCTTCAACGGTATTAGCTGCTTTAAAAAGAGGAGCATTCACTTCAGAGCGATGCTGGGAAGGATGCGCAAAGAGAATGAGGACTTTTTTATTTATCATGAGGATCCTTGCTAAGCGTCTAAACTATTTTTGCTATAAGAATGAAAGACTTTTAATTGCTGTAACAAACTGTAACTCATAAACCTTATCCTATCTACTTTAGGGATAGAACATCGAAAAGTTTAAAATCACTTTCAACGAAATGAAGATAATCTTAATTCGCGAAAGTGATACTTTTTCTATATGCAGTAAAGCGATTACACGAAGATTTTTCCGTGCATGTAAAGCACACCATCGCCCGAGACTTTTACCTGCTCTGCTTTAACCTCACAATGAAGAATGCCTCCGCGTGTGGAAGCTTGATACGCCACGAGAGAGGTTTTTCCTAGTTCTTCTGCCCACAAAGGTGCCAAGCCGGCATGAATTGATCCAGTTACTGGATCTTCATCACCGCCGTTAGCTGGCCAAAAGTAGCGTGAAACGAAATCATGCTCTTCTCCTTTTGCTGTGACGACAACATCATAAGGAGCAAGTGTTTTAAGCTGTTCGGATTGATATTGAACCTCGAGTATTTCGTCTTGGTTTTCGAGCACTACAAAGTACGCTTGTGGGCTCAATAACACGCGCTCTACTTTGCAGTTTAAGCCTTCAATCAGTGCTTGTGGAATATCGGAAATAGGTTGAGGGATTCGTAAAGGGAAGGTCATTTCGATCTTACCCAATGCGTTTTTTTCTACGCTGAGTGTTCCCACTTCTAACGTATGAAACTCGATTTTTTCCTGTACGCCTAATTTCTCAAACAACACCAGTGAAGCGGCGAGAGTGGCGTGACCACAGAAATCGATTTCTGTCATTGGCGAGAACCAGCGAATCTCATATTGGTTTTCACCGACGGACTTGAGAAAAGCAGTTTCAGAAAGGTTATTTTCAGTAGCAATGCTCTGCATGAGGTCTGGGGTTAACCATTCTTTTAATGGGACGACTGCAGCAGAGTTACCTTTAAACTGAGTGTCAGTAAATGCGTCGACGATATAAATATCTAATTCCATCCGTTCTTCCTTGTTCATTGGTAATGAGCTAACCAGATCAGTCTGTACTCGGTGTCGAGAAGCATTTAAGTGATGCTTTAACTTAAAGTGTCAAAAATTGGCTTAAACTGATTTAGTGTGATACTTATTGAAAGGTTGCTATTTCTATTCGGGAATACACTAACTCCGAACTTAAGAAATAGGAACATTATCATGAAAGCAATGACTAAATCTGTATTGGCACTCAGTTTACTTACCATTGGTTCGGCTCAAGCGTTTGAGCTGTCGAGTAAAGATATTCAAGAAGGTCACCCAATGGCGAAGACTTTTGAATACAACAGTTGGGGATGTGATGGTGGAAACCATTCACCACAATTAATGTGGAAAGATGCACCGGCTGGTACAAAGAGCTTTGCTATCACGGCGTACGACCCAGATGCGCCAACAGGTAGTGGCTTTTGGCATTGGATTGCATTCAATATCCCGGCGTCGGTAAGTGAGTTACCTCGTGATGTTAATATTGCTAAATTGGGTGGTAAAGAATCTCGCATCGATTATGGAACGGTTGGTTTCGGTGGCGCATGCCCTCCAGAAGCTGACGGCATGCACCGTTACCAATTTACGGTTTGGGCACTGCCAACAGATAAACTGAATTTAGATGAAAATACACCAGCAGCTGTGGTTGGTTTCACACTGAATAGCATGGCGTTAGACAAAGCTAAGCTGACGGCGACTTACACCCGCTAAAGTGCAGCAGAAATTAGGGCGAGGGGAATCGATGAGCCACCAATATCAAGTCACGTTGTTTCGTGCAGAGCAGTTACAAAAACTGCGTAATGTGAGGATTCATTCCCCTAGTATTGTGCAGATCATCACGGGCAGTAAGCGTTTATTTTGGAAAGAGTCGGCACTGGATCTCTCTCATTCTGAATTACTGTTGTGTGAAGCCTCTGCATCGCTGAGCTTTGAGAACTTGCCACAGAAAGGAAAGTTCCTTTCGCGTATGTTCAGTTTCCACTGTTTGCCAACAGAGACCATGCTTGAACTTAGTATGAGCATTGGTGGAGAAGGCGAACAACCGACACTGTTGGCGGATAAAGCATTGGAAGATACGTTAAACGCCCTGTTTTCATTTGACCAGCAGTCGATGAGTCAAGAAACCCAGACCTTCTGGGTGATGGGGTTGTATCAACAACTCGCGGAACGAGGTGTTTTGCACCACTTGTTTGCCAGCGCCAATACCACATTCAGTCAAAAATTAAGCCGTTACTTATCACATTCACCTGGCGAAGAGCACTCACTAGAAGGGGTCGCTGAGCGCTTTGCAATGAGCCGAGCAACCATGATCAGAAAGCTCAAGCAAGAGGGAACGCAATACCGAGAAGTTCTCGCGGAAGTACGCTTAAATCATGCTCTGTATTTAATGCAAAACGGTCACTACAACGTTGCCATGTTGGCACAATTGTGTGGTTACCAATCCGAAGGACGCTTTAGCCAACGCTTCAAAGGGAAGTTTGGGCTTACTCCAAGCGATTACATCAAAACGGTTGTTGTGAACTAAATCCGACGACAACATTCAGGTCACTTGAACCCTTGTTGCGGTGGGAGCGGGGTTAAATCGGTTGTAGCGAGTTCTGTTAAGAGTTGCTGAAGTAACTGTGCTGCGTGAACGTTCGCCCTGACTTTATCGGTGTCATTCAGCTTGCTGCTGTTTTCTTCATTCAAGTATTTAATCGTTTCTTGGGAAAGCTTGAGAACAGCATGCCACTTCAGTTTTTTATATTCTAAATTCATACCCAAACTCCTTTTGAATCTTCAATTTAGAACATTGTTTAACCCTCAAGTTAGCATATTAGAATTTGTTGAGCGCGTTATGCCTATTAACACAAACAAAAAACGCCTTTCACATTTATGAAAGGCGTTTTTGAGCGATGATTACGAGTTGTTATTTATAGTATTTCTGCTTCATTTTAAGCGCAACGTTCACCAGAGCAATCAATACGGGTACCTCGATAAGCGGACCAATTACACCTGCAAACGCTTGATCTGAGTTCAGACCGAATACTGCAATGGAAACTGCAATAGCAAGTTCGAAGTTGTTACCCGTTGCGGTGAAGGCAATTGATGCGTTCTTGTCGTAATCGATACCCATTTTCTTACCAACGAAGAAACTCACGAAGAACATCAATACGAAGTAGATTGCGAGCGGAATGGCCACTCGGAATACGTCCATTGGCAGTTCTAGAATCATTTCGCCTTTCAAGCTGAACATCAGCACGATCGTCGCCAGAAGGGCAATCAAAGTAATTGGTGAAATGCGCGGAATAAATACCTCGTTGTACCATTGTTCACCTTTCGCTGCGACCAGCCATTTGCGGCTTAGGAAGCCTGCTAAAAATGGAATACCGAGGTAAATTAGCACGCTTTCAGCGATGTCCATCATTGAGATATCAACCACGAAACCTTCGTAACCAAAGACAGGTGGCAAAACAGTAATGAATAGCCATGCCATCACACTGTAAGTCACGATTTGGAATGCACTGTTCAACGCAACCAAAGCTGCACCGTATTCTTTGTTACCGCCGCCAATGTCGTTCCACACCAATACCATCGCGATACAGCGAGCAAGACCGATAAGAATAATGCCGACCATGTACCCCGGATGATCACCTAGGAAAGTCAATGCAAGGATGAACATCAAAATAGGGCCGACAATCCAGTTCATGACCAAGGACAGCGTGATGGCTTTTTTGTCTTTAGTCACCGTGCCTAGTAGGTTGTAGTTCACTTTTGCGAGTGGTGGGTACATCATCAAAATCAAACCAATCGCTAACGGTACGTTTGTACTGCCAACAGACATTGACTCGTTCCACTCTGCAACTTGAGGGAATGCAGCGCCAATACCTACACCGATTGCCATTGCCACAAAAATCCAAACTGTTAGGTAACGGTCCAAGAAGCTCATTTTGTCGCTGGCACTATTTAAAACTTGAGTAGTCATAGTGTTCTCTTATTCGTTTATCGTCGAAAGGCGATAGTTAAAGGTATAGTTTATCTTTGTGCGCCGTACCAGCACACAAAGACAATTAGTTAAATAGTTTGGAAAAATCTAGATTGAATTGATCAAACGCGTCGCGCTGAATGCGGTAGCAAACCTTAGGAGGATTTGGCTCTGCACTGATAAAGCCAGCCTGCTTAAGAATGCGTAAATGCTCTGAAACGGTAGATTGTGCAAGACCAAGCTCAGAGACCAAATCACTGTTTAGGCAACCGCCCATGGTATCAAGCGTATGCAGAATATGAAGGATGCGCAAACGAGCGGGATGTGACAGCGCCTTAGCTTGAGCCGCTAACGCTTGTTCCTTCTCAAGTTGCTGCTGTGTGGTCTCAAAAGCTACGCCGCAAGTCGTGTTGCATTTATCACTCATTGACAAGCCTTAATAGTTAATCGTCGAATTGCGATAAAGTGTACGCCTGCTCTATGTAAGATGCAACAATTCAATGGAAATTTAATCGGGAAATCACGATAAAGAAAAAGTTTAAGAAATATTTCCTTCAAAAACAGAGTTATATGAAAAATCTTAGTAGGTTACTAAAAGTTAACTAATTGCATTGTAGTTCTAGGTTACCATAATAAACCGCATGAGGCGCACCACGGTTATCGCGTCATCTTGTGAACTTATTTAAAGGTAATCCCATGAGCAATGTACTGATCATCAATGCACACGAGCCATCTCCATACTCTGAAGGTCGTCTAAACGCTTCTCTTGTCGACAAAGCACAGACGCTTCTACAAGCAAAAGACCATGAGGTTCGCGTTGTGACAATGCAAGATGAAATCAACGTAGAGGAGCAACTCGCGCACTTTGAATGGGCTGATCGAGTGATCATCCAAAGCCCAATAAACTGGATGTCTGTGCCTTGGTCATTCAAAAAATACATGGATGACGTGTTTACTGCTGGCATGGGGGGCGCGCTATGTGCTTTCGATGGACGTAGTGCAGAATACCCAAAGAAAAACTACGGTACGGGTGGTACTCAAACAAACAGCAAATACATGCTGTCACTGACATTCAATGCACCAAAAGAATCGTTTGATGATGAGAACGAATACTTATTCCAAGGTAAAAGTGTGGACGATTTAATGCTTCATATGCACGCTAACTTCCGCTTCTTTGGTATGGGTGCACTACCGACTTTTGCTTGCTATGACGTAATGAAAAATGGCGACATTGAAAATGATTTTGCTCGTTTCGAAGCGCATATAAACGAAAACTTCTAATTATCCTAGAATAATTGATGAATTAAGGTGGACTGCTATATGCGGTCCATTTTTATTTGTTTGCGGCGAGGGAATGTTTTTATTACTCTAAAGCACGAAATGTAACTAACGTACTTTTCGTTACCTAGATTAGGTGCGTATCTTGAGGTGAATCGTGGAAAGTAGAATCAGTGTGGATAACAAAGGTCGCAAGTCTGTGGCGAATGTGTGCTCAGAGCCGTGTGCTATTGAAAAAGGGATGCGCTTAATTGGTGGCAAATGGAAAGGTTCTCTGATTTATCACTTGAAAGATGGTCCAGTTCGTTTCAATGATTTAGCGCGAATGCTTGGCGGTGCCAGTAAGAAGATGATTGACCAACGTTTAAAAGAGTTGGAAGCCGAAGGCATGGTAGTACGCCAAGTTATCAGTGACCGCCCAATAGCAGTCAGTTACGAGCTGACCGAATTTGGGCGTACGGCACTTAAGATCCTTGATGATTTGCGAATTTGGTCTGAAACACACCAAATTGAGTTACGAAAGTAATAGCCGAATAGTGGTTTAGCACTACGAATTCACCGTTTAAGCCAATAAAAATGCCAGCGTATTGCTGGCATTTTTTATGTCTGATTGTTGTCTAGCGAGAGGTGTTTAGTAATCTAACGTACCTCGGATAGGGTAGTTATTATCTGGATTACGGATCCAAGCTAAACCACGTGATAACGCCCCAAGTTCTGGTCGAACAAACGGGTTGTTTGAGATATCGACGACATGCAAGTTGCCATGTTCATTCACCACAAACAAACCGGGTTCTGCGAAATTGTGGTCGGTCTCTTGTTCTGAACGCGGTATGGAAATGTACAGACCCAACGTTTTCATTTGCTCTTCGGTGAGTCCGTAAGCAATAGGGAAGCTGATTTCGAGTTTCTCTAGGTGTCCTTCTAGCTGCTCTTTTGAATCGCCTGAAACTGCAAGAATATCAACGCCCGCTTCCGCGAAAGCTTGTTTGTATCCCTCTAACTCGTTGAGGTATTTGGTACACAGAGGACAGTGCTTACCACGATAAACGAATACAGCTTGCCAAGTCGCATCACCTTGCGGCTGACCTAATGTCACGCTTGAACCATCTAGCAAAGTTGCTTGAAGAAAAGGGAAATTGTCGCCCGCTTTAAGTTTTACTGAAGTTGCCATATTGACTCCTGAATCGGTCATTATCCATGAACCTCCTTTCTCAATAGCAGCTATTGGGTTGGAGATTTAAGCTTCAATGTAGACCCTGTTTCGAAGCATTTCAACTAGTTAACTTTTAGTAACCTAGTCGGAAATGGCAAGAATAAAAGATGGAAAAAGAAAAAGCAGAACTTAAAGATACAACGAAGTGGGGGTGTGGTATCAGGAGCTAAGTTCTGCTTGGTGTTGTTCTTTCCGTTATGACCAATTAAACAATTCGATCATGTAAGTCAGAGCTAAAACTTCAAGTTTGTTTTCTGATTGCGCTACGCGCTTTTGGAAATAAGCTGCCATGGTAGGCAACGTTTCAGTCGATTGAGTTGTGCTTCTACATCGCATGACATTTCCTCCTTGTTGCTGATGAGTTCAGTATGCAAAGAAAAGAGGAGCTGAAAAAGAGAGTAGATTTCTGGTGTTTATTCCTAATTAGGTGCGGGAAGTGCGCTAAATCACCAATTTTTATTATCAGGGGAACAAAAAGAGGAACAAAGTGATAGGAAGTTTTCTTATTTTCTACGGATGAAGTTGAGTAAAATAAACTTATACCCACTTATTGAGGGCGCTCGGTGTCTGATCTCAACTTGTTTCGTTATTACCAACGGCTTACTCCACTTGGCATTGGTGGTGAAGTCAAAACCACATTGCAGGAAGTTGCTGACTTGCTGTTTACTTCTCCTCGCCATGCACGCAGCTTGCTGTCTCAAATGCAGGAGCAAGAATGGTTGAGTTGGCAACCAAAAGCAGGGCGAAATCAACGTTCGACGCTTCTGTTAAATATTGAGCTGAGTGCACTAAAGGAAAGCCTCGCACTGGAGCGGATCAAACGAGGGAAATATGAAAAAGCGCTAGCGATCCTTGATGAAGACGAGGCGGCATTTGGTCGACTACTCAAGACCACATCAGGTGCATCCGTTCAAGAAGGTCGACTCAATATTCAGCTCACTTATAAACGCATGTTTGAACGTATTGTCCCGCACCAATTGCACCGCAGCAGTGAACGCTTTTTCTTGCGCCAAATTTATTGCTGCTTGGTATCGAGTGACTACTACGGTGTGGTGAAGCCAGAGCTGGCACACCATTGGCGATATGATGAGAAAAGCTATGAGTGGACGTTTTATCTCCGTCCGGGGCTAACATTCCACAATGGCACACCGATAAATGCCGATACAGTCGTTAGTCTTTTTGCCAAACTCAGTTCACTCGAACTGTATGAAAAAGAACTTGCCCATGTGGCAAACATTACTGCGCCAAATCCTCTAAAAGTGGTCTTTACCCTTAGTAAACCAGACTTGGGGTTTGCAGGGCTAATCTCTGGTGTGAAATATGGCATTCAACCCGTTAGCCAAGTCAACGTTGCCAACAACAACTTGGTCGTTGGTAGTGGCCCGTTCTCTGTGATTGAGCACAGTGCTCATCGGTTAAAGCTGCAGGCGTTCGATGGTTATTACGCATGTCGAGTACTGACTGATATGGTGACGATCTGGATCGTCAATGACGAGAAGATGGAAAACCCATCCTTAGCCGCAAATCCCCCTCAAAAGCAGGTGGAAAAAGTCAGAGATGAGCTTTCTGAGAGCATGTGTGGGCATTATATGTCGACCCAAGATGCAGAGTCTGCACCTGCAAGCCAACATAGTCGTACAGAGGATGGATGTTTGTTCGCTCTGTTTAATCAGCATGCTAGGCATCCGCTTTCTCAGAGTCAACGTCGCTATATTGCAGAGTTAATCCAACCGGAGCGACTTACGGAGGTCATGCGCAAAGAAAATATTGTGTTTGGAAGCGTGCCTGCTTACAACTTGCTACCAAACTGGAAGCCTGTATTACGTCCGTTTGGTGAAGAGAGCAAACTACCAAAAAACATCACCATTGCCGGCTATAACTATACGGCATTGCGTCGATGCGCGCGTGCAATCGCGAGTCGTTTAGAGGGAACGGGAAGTAAGGTTGATATCGTCATGTACACCTACCGAGAGTTAAGTGAAAAAGCTCGAAATGGTACCCTTGATGAGACGTTAGTGATCACCAATATCAACTTGGATGACAATCGCCACGCTTCGGCGTTTACTAACTTTTTCAGCAACGTCGTATTACATCACACCTTGGGAGAAGAGAATGCCGAATGGTTGAATGAGCAACTAGAGAATGTACGTGGCTATACGGCGTTAGAGGATTATCTCAAAGCGTTAGAGCCGATCGCCTCAACACTGGTCAGTGAGTATTGGATAGCGCCTATGTTCCATCATACGCAAACTTTACGCTTTCAAGGTGTTCTAGAAGACGTTGCCCTAACCAACTGGGGCTGGCCGGATATTCGCTCGGTGTGGTCGGCAGATTAAAGTAAAAAAATCCCACCAATGTGCTTTGCTCGACACTGGTGGGTATGGTCAAAAGTCTTGGTGATGGAGTGGACCATGAATATTAACGGTAACGGTCTGCTCGTCTTCGAAAAGCGTCATCGAAGTGGAGCGTGACAAGGTGGTTATTGCTGACCACTGACAAAATCAGCGCAAACCTAGGTTAGGAGCGTGCTTACTGGATAACAGAAAGCTGCTATCCAATAAGCTGTCAGTTCATTTTGCCAATCAGTTAAAGGCGCGAGCTAAGGTGCCCTGACCTTGGCAAACGTATTTCACTGAGTTGCTGCAGACGAATACCGATTCACCCGCTTTCAAAGTGATGTGATCGTCTTGGCTAGAAACCGAGATTTCCCCTTCGATACAAAACAAAATCTCTGCGCTACGTACGAATTGAGTCGGTGCAGTGCCTTCAACTGCCATCACTTCAAAACCGAAATCATCCACCGGAATTGGGTAACTAAGCTTACCTTGTTTATGTACTGGCGCGAGCTTGATCTGCTCTGGGTCAATCGCGTTGAAGATGGTGTTGTCGATAAGCTCAGGAACGTCGATGTACTTCGGAGTTAAGCCAGCGCGCAACACGTTGTCTGAGTTCGCCATGATCTCCAAACCTGTCCCTTGAACGTAGGCGTGTGGCGTTTCAGCATGGAGGAACATTGCTTCGCCCGGAGCCAGTTCAATCGTATTCAGCATCAATGGCGAAAACAGACCAATATCGTCCGCGTAATGCTGACGGAAGTCTTGAATATAACCGTAAGCTTCTCGTGCCATAGCGGTTTTCGCCGGGCGCTCTAGGATTGCGTAAAGCTCATTCAACGCCTGTTGTTTGCGCTCGCCTTCTAACGACATAATTGCAGAGAAGAACACTTTAAGACCTTCACTGTTTGGTGTCGCTTTCAGTGCGTTGATTTCAGTCTCTAGAGCAGTGATGTTCGCTTGTTCAAACAGAGATAAGATCTGCTCAATTGGGCGGAAGCCGTTCATCGCTTTGTAAAATGTCAGCGCATAAACCAACTCCGGTTTATGGTTTGGATCTTTGTAGTTACGGTTTGCAGCATTAAGTGGAATGCCTTGTTCGTTTTCACGAGCAAAGCCCATTTCTGCTTTGTGCTTACTAGGGTGTACTTGGATAGACAGCGGTGTTTCAGCTGCCAGTACTTTGAATAGGAACGGCAGTTCACCAAAACGTGCTGCGGTGTAATCACCCAGCGATTGCGTTTTGTTTTGGTTGATGACTTCTGACAGCAGTTGTTTGGTGTCAGCAAGCTTTGAACAGCCGTTTGGATGAGCACCCATCCAGATTTCTGCTTGTGGCTCGTTTGCTGGATTGTCGATGCCGAATAAATCATGAATCGAGGTGTGGCTGCCCCAAGCGTAGTTTTGAATTACATTGTCCAGTTTGAATAGAGCGTGTTGCATGGCGATATTCTCTTGATTGGAACGAAAGAAGAGGAGAGGCTTGCTCCACGATGAGAGCAAGCCTGAGTCGGTTTGGACGGGTTATCTAGTTGATGACCTTATCCTGAGAACCGGATTAGAACTTCACTTGGAAAGATTTAACCTGACACGGTTTCAGCGTACCGAACGATGCAGTGTCCACTTCATTTAGTAGCACTTTCTCGTCTAGCTGTGTTTCTTTCCATGACGTTACTTCTGAAGTAAACGCCACTGTGTCGTTAATCACTTCGCTCTCTGATGGGTTGTAGACGCGTAGGATGAGTGCATCCTCGTCTTCCGCCTTCTTCAGCACGCTCAGTACCGCACCCTCTAGCGATTTGTTTAGCAAGCTGTGCGTTAGCGGTAGGTTTTGTTCGCCTACGTTCAGCTTCATCGCGTTGTAAGGGATTTTGTTGTAGCACTGGATTGGAGTCACGTTGTCACGCGCCGCTGCCATTACGTTTGCTTCGATGTGGTTGCCCGCGAAACCGAATAGTGCGAACTCACAAACGATCTTGCCGCGTACTTGTGAATCTGGCGTCGGGATCTTGATACCAGATGGACGACCCGGACGAAGCAACAGCTCTTCTTTACCCAACACGCCGATACCACGCAGAAGGGTTAGGGCGAATGTGTCACGCTCTTCATTGCCTTGGCTTGAAATCACTTCAAACTCACGCAGACCGTTGCTCATTAGCGCCATACCACCTTGTGCGTTTTCAACCGCAGCAAAGTTCATTAGCTGGTAAACCGGCACTGGTGCTTCTTTCCAGCCGTCTGCTTCCCAGTTCGCCATTTCTGGATCGTTCGTTGGACGAGTGATCAAACCGAACTGGTTGTCCGCTACCACGGTTTCAGACACAAACGGTGTTGGTACTAATACGCGAACGCGGTGGTCGTCTGCTTGGTTGTCTAGCTCCATGCGAACTTCAATACGGCGTGTACCTTGTTTTAGAACCACTTGGCAGTTCACGTCTAGGTAACCGTTTTGACCTGTACGCTCTTCACGTTGTTGTAGGTTCTCTGGCAAGTTCATACGCAGTTTGATGGTTGCGACAGATTGGAAGCCTTCGTGCTTCACATTCACTTCAGCGTCGAATTCGTCTGAGTACAGCAGCCACTCTTTACGAGAAGGTGAGTAGTCGTATTCGTCGCCATCGTCAGAGCCGTCTTCAATGCGCAGCGCTTGTTCGTAAAGGTACTCTGTCTCTTTGTCGAAGATGTTCAGAGTGCCGTTTGCGTTTATGTTGATGCGGTAGAATTCGTTCTCAAGAAGGAACTCTTTCTGCTCAGCCACTTTTTGCGTGCCTTTCTCATTCGCTTGAATGTGTAGGGTAGTGAAGCCCATCGCTGGCACAGTGTGCTTGATTTGAATGTCGTATTCGATGAACGGGTCGTAGTTACCGTAGTGAACGATTTGACGGTCAATCTTACCTGGGTCGATTACGCGTTGATCTTGGATGAAGTATTCAACTGGCGTGCCGTTTTCATCAAACAGGTTGAACTGTTCTGCACGGATAGTGATGGTGGTGTTTACCACTTCTTCACGAGCGTATGGCGATAGGTTGAATAGTGCTAGCTTGTCGCAACCTTCGCGTGCAGGCATGTGGTCAACAATCTTACGTTTGTAGAAGTTGATCAGGTTGGTCGCCATGTCGTCAGCAAGGATGTAACGGTTCAAGATCTCTGCGTGTACTTTGTCTGAACAGCAGCAGCCAATCGAGTCGTGAGCGTGGTTCTTCATGCTCTCTTTCCACATCTTCTCGATTAGACCGTGGTGGTATTCGAAACCTAGTGTCCATGCGATAGACGCTAATGGCTCAAGGATGTTTACGATCTTGTTTTCTACTTCTGCGTGGATCAGTTTGATGTCCATACGCGTTGAAGAAATAGTACGGTGAACACGCATGTATTTACCGTCGTTGAACTCGCCTTTGATGGTATCAAGCTGATCGCGCTCGGCTTCAATACGCTCGAACACTTCTTCAAAGCGGCTCATTTTGAATTCTTTGTCTGGGTAGATTTCACGTAGCTTATCCATCACCTCGAAGATGTCTTTTTGGATAGGCATTTGGTCGTGACCGTTTGGTAGCAGGATGTCTTTGGTTACCGACGGTTTTTCTAGCACTGGGAAGTATTTATCTAGACGTGCGCGCAGACCTTCTTCGTCTTGCGGTAGGTATTTACCAATCGCGTAGCCCAGTGGCAGAACTTGCGCAGAGACTTCGCTGCCATCGTTTGATTGCCACAAGAACTCGGTTTTATCTGTGCCGTGACGCTCTGAACAACCACGCCAGAACATAGCGCGATTGATGCCAAAACCGTTGTAGATAGCTGGCAGCTGAGAGCTCATAGAGAATGAATCTGGTAGGTAACCAATCTTCATTGGCTCGCCTAGCGCTAGACAGTCACGCAATCCGTAAAGCATGTTACGTACAATCGATTCGCCAGATACTTGCATCGTATCCGTTTGAGAGTACCAAGGACCAACAATCAGTTTGCCTGCTTGTACTAGCTCACGTACGCGCTCTTTATTTTCTGGCTTGATTGCGAAGTAATCTTCCAGAACTGCGGTTTGACCGTCTAGAACGTAGTATTTGTAGTCTGGATCGTTTTCCAGACGAGTCATGATTTCTTCCATGTTGTTCACTAGCAGAATGCGAGACTCTTCTGTAGTGAAGTACCATTCACGATCCCAGTGCATGTGAGGAGTAATATGAACGCGAGATGTAGTCATAACTTTTACCGTCTTAGGCAATAATTGCCGTTAATTTGTTTTAAATTTGATTGTTTTCTATTCGTTTTTGCGGCGTTTATGCTTGCCGACGAATATTTAGGGCGCAGAAATCCCACGCCCAAAGTTTGTGTTGAGCGAATCTATATACCCAAGTGATTTCAAACTGCAGGATTCAGAGCGTTGTCATTGATTCGAGTTCAAGGAAAACAATGCAGTGTAATAGCTCTCTATTTCCAAATTGTTTGAAGCAGAAATCGGGTCAATGACACGCTCCCAAAGGGCGAGTTGCCTTGGCATGTATACTTTGTTGCCGATTTTTGATTTAGACCCACTAGACCTTCAAATCGCCGCCGCGTCTACAAACCAAGTCATTCTCGCTGAACCAAGCAGCTTGAAGTTACTTGGGTATAAATAATTCGGGTTATGGCTGAGCAGCAGCCTCAGTGACAAATTTGCCCTTTTTTACTGCGTGTGCTCGCCACATGATGAGAGTGATGGTCGAGATAGTTGCACCAATCAGCGCAGCGCCAAACCAGATTGCCGCAGCGGTGAATGCGCCTAGACCTGCATCGTGTAGTAGGAAGATTGAGAAGATACCTGCCCCCGGAGTCGATAGACCTACGCCAGCAGCACCCACCATTGCGCCTGTTACGACAGAGCCAAGTAAGAATGAGCCAATGACGCGGATTGGATCTTCGATAGCCATTGGAATCGCACCTTCAGTGATACCCGCTAGACCAAGCAACCACGTTGATTTACCCGTCTCGATTTCGAAATCTTTAAACAGGCGAGGTGCAAGCATGGTTGAAGCCGTTACTGTGAACGCAGAGACCATTTTCACCGAACCGAAGATAGCGTATGGGCCGTAAACGCCGTTCGCCATTGCACCCAAACAGAATGCGTAAGCGGCTTTGTTTACTGGACCACCAAGGTCGAACGATACGAATAAACCAATTACTGCGCCTAGAAGTAGGGCGTTGGTGCCAGACATGCCGTTTAGCCAGTCCGTCAAACCTTGGTTTAGCCAAGCAACAGGTTTACCGATAACGAACAGCATCAATGAACCAGCAACCAAAGTACCGATAACCGGGTATAGGTAGAAGGTTAGGAAGCCGTTGAACGCAGGGTTTAGACGTACGTTTTCTTTTACCCAACGCATGACGTAACCGGCAATCAAGCCACCGACAACACCACCAAGGAAGCCAGAGCCGATAAGGTTCGCAGCGATACCTGCGGCAAAACCTGGACCAAGTGCTGGTTTATCTGCCAATGAGTAAGCGGTGTATGCCGCCAGTACAGGAACCATCAATGTACCCAGTAGACCACCACCTAGCTTGCGGTACATCCACAGCCAAGAGCCTTCTTCTGCATACAAATCTTGTAGGTTGAACATTTGTGCCAATAGCACGGCAACAGCAAGTACGGTACCGCCAGCGACGATAAGAGGAACGGCGTAAGAGATACCTGATAGCAGTGCTTGTTTCAGTTCAGTCTTAAGCGGTAGCTTCTTCGGTTTGTCATTGGTTGCAACCGCAGCGCCTGCGCTTCGACCTGCTTTACCTGCTTCAATCGCTTCGTTAAGAATGCGCTCAGAGTGTTTGATTGGTTCCGCAACTGGCACTTCTACACGAGGAATGCCTTCAAAACGTTCAAGTTCTTTGATCGCCACTTCTGCCGCGAAAACGACTGCCGTTGCACTGTTTAGCTGTTCGGCAGTCAGACGATCTTCAATACCGTTCGCACCTTGCTTTTCAACATGTACGTTGTAACCCAGCTTCTTACCTGTCTTCTCTAGGTATTCTGCTGCCATGTAGGTGTGGGCAATACCCGCAGGGCAAGCAGTCACACAAACGATGGTTGGTGCATTTGTATCTAATTGGTCTTGTTTTTCTTCTTGCTCTGTTTGACCATCAAGCAAAGCGAAAATTTGTTCTACATTTGTAGCATTTAGCACTGCCTCGCGAACATCGTCATCCACTAGGGTTGTGGTCAGTTCGGTCAACAGGTGCATGTGTGTTGAACCTGCTTCCGCATTTGGAATTGCGATTAAGAAGATCAGGTTTACGTCTTCGTCTTCATCCAGACCTTGCCACTTTAAGTCTTGCTTTAGTGTGGCTACGGCAAATGCCGCCTCTTTTACTGCATCTGTCTTACCGTGCGGTACTGCTAAGCCTTCGCCTAGCGCCGTCGGACCTTGCTCTTCGCGAGCAAACACTGCTTGTAGGTATTCTTCCTTGTTATGCAGTTTGCCTTCCTGGTTTAGCTGGTCGGCAAGTGCACGAATCGCTGCGTCACGACTTTCAAACGTCGTTTGTAGGTTTATCAGCGATGGGTTTGTAAGAGAGGTTAATTTCATAACTTTTGTCCCATTGTCACATTCGACATTGTTGTGCATTCAACAATGATGTGAATAATACCTTTTAAATACAAATGATCCGTGATCAGGATCGCAGTTGAATTAAAATATGTATTATTGTTGTATTGTTTTGGCTTGTTTTTGTATGCCGATATGCGAACAAGTGCTTGTCATGTTGACCTGAATTCGTATTATAGAGTCTATAAACCAAGTCTTTCTTGCAATGATAGTTCACTCTGGTGTGTTCGGTTCTTGAGTTGTCTCAAACAAGCTCACTTGAACGATCATTTGTATTGTTTTTATAGAGGTAAACATGGCAAGACTGCCAATGTATCGCCAGATTGCGGATGCGATTCGTGAAAAGATCAGCGATGGCGAATACGAAGTAGGAACCGCTCTTCCTACCGAAGCCCAGTTACGCGAGGAATTCTCTTGTAGCCGAGTCACGGTTCGCCAAGCGTTAAAATTGCTGATTGAAAATGGTGAACTGGAAAGCGTGCAGGGTAGTGGTACCTATGTGAAAGAGAACAAGGTTAACTACGATATTTACCAGCAGACCAGCTTTGCAGAGAAGTGGGCACATTTAAATGCGGTGACGCACAGTGACGTGGTTGCGTTCGAGATCACCAAAGCGTCGTTAACTATGGCTGAAGCTCTGAACATTAATGAGGACGACAAAATCTTTTACGTGAAGCGTGTTCGTTATCTTGATAACAACCCAATTACAGTAGAAGAAACCTGGCTACCAACAGAGATGTTCCCTGATCTCACCTACCAAGTGATGCAAGGCTCTAAGTATCACTTTATCGAGAAAGAGAAGGGCATGGTGATTGATCGCAGCGAACAAGAAATCATCCCGGTATTGCCGCCGCAAGACATTGCAGACTTGTTAGACATCGACCCAGCACAACCGATCATTGAGAAGCGCACACGTGGTTTCTTACAAGGTGATGTGGTGTTTGAATACAGCCGCAACTATTTTAAATCGACCGACTATAAGTTTACGCTGGTGGCGAAACGTCATAAGTCGTAAGTGCGATACAACTCACTTCTTCTCAAACCCGCCACTCGGCGGGTTTTCTGTATCTGCTATTCACTATCTACTTGCTATTCATTATTTGCTGAAACTAAGCAACGTTTCGATTTCTTTTCGCAAACAAGTGTGATGATTGTCCCTGTTCGAAACGTGTTGGCACCGAATCAGTGGAAAATGAAGTTTGAATTTAATCACGATAAATAGTGAGTCAAGAGTCGTAATGTGATCAAGTTATATTATTGGTAAATTTTAGAAATGTTTGGATTGGTGCGTGGGTTCAAACTATGCCTATTGACATGTTGCTTAAAGAAAATTTGTTGCTAATTTTCTTTGTCTATTTTTGAACTACGTTGATTAAAACAAATTGACAGCTATTTAATTGTGATTTGTTGCACAAAAGGAGCGTGGTTGCGTGGTTTAGCTACTCTTATTGATAATTAACCCATCGAAACCGAACTGTTGATAGGGTTTAAAAATGCTGTATGAATTAATCGACCACGAACTAGTAGATGTTATTAATGACCGCGCTTACCAATGGCAAGACGCAGTTAAAAAGACAACGCAATACCTAGAAGACAAAGGTTACGTTTCTCAGCAATACGCGGATGCCATCATCCAATCGACCGAAGAAAATGGTCCTTACTATGTGTTGTGCCCAGGACTGGCAATGCCACATGCTCGTCCAGAAACCGGTGTGCTAAAAACGGGCTTGGGCATTCATATCTTCCCTTCACCAGTTGATTTTGGTTCGGACCTTGGTCCTGCCAATATTCTTATTACCCTAGCTGCAAAAGACTCTGATACCCACATTGAGGTGATTCAAGCGTTAAGCGAGATGTTTGTGGACGAAGAGAACATTGCGAAGCTGGCACAAGCCTCATCTAAGGAGCAAGTGCTAGACATAATAAAAGCATACTAAAAAGGAATATAACGTGAAACCAAACATGCGAGCCAATGTGCAAGCCTTCGGGGGTCATTTGACCGCCATGGTGCTGCCAAATATCGGAGCCTTTATCGCTTGGGGCTTTATTACTGCACTCTTTATTCCAACGGGTTGGATGCCAAACGAAGCATTTGGTGAACTTGTTGGTCCAATGATCACTTACTTATTGCCGCTGTTAATTGGATATACGGGCGGTCAGATTGTTGGTGACAAACGCGGAGCGGTTGCTGGTGCCATCGGTACCATGGGCGTTATTGTTGGTGCTGACATTCCAATGTTTGTCGGCGCAATGATTATGGGTCCGCTCAGTGCTTGGGTTGTGGTGCAAATGGATAAACGAATCCAACATCGCATCCCTTCGGGCTTTGAGATGGTGGTGAACAACTTCTCATTGGGTATTGTGGGCATGATTTTATGTCTATTCGCCTATGAGATTGTTGGTCCTGCAGTAACGGCGGCTAACTTATTCGTTAAATCGGGCATTGAAGCTTTGGTTGCAACGGGATTCCTTCCTTTGCTTGCGATCATCAATGAACCAGCGAAAGTGCTGTTCCTTAACAATGCCATCGACCAAGGGATTTACTACCCGTTAGGTCTGCAGGCAGCAGCTGAAACAGGCAAATCTATCTTCTTTATGGTGGCATCTAACCCAGGTCCGGGTCTTGGTATGCTGTTGGCTTACGCGAAGTTTGGTCAAGGTCTGTCTAAACGTTCTGCGCCAAGTGCCATCATCATTCACTTCTTTGGTGGTATTCACGAGCTGTACTTCCCGTACGTGCTAATGAAGCCAATTATGATTGTGGCAATGATTGCAGGTGCGGCGACTGGTATCGCAACCTTCAACCTACTGGATGCAGGTTTGGTAGCAGGTCCAAGTCCAGGCTCAATCTTCTCTTACCTAGCTCTTACTCCAAAAGGCAGTTTCCTAGCGACCATCGCAGGTGTCACAACAGCAACAATAGTTTCCTTCCTTGTCGCAAGTGCGATTCTGAAGATGAGCAAAGCAGAAAACAAAGAAGACGAGTTTGAACAGTCTGTCTCTGAGATGAAAGACATGAAAGCGGAAGGTGCAATTAAACCTGCAACGCAACAAGTAAACAAACCAATTTCATTTGTCGCATTTGCTTGTGACGCTGGTATGGGCTCAAGCGCAATGGGGGCTTCAACCTTCAAGCGCAAGTTAGTACAAGCCGGGATTGATATTGAAGTGAAGAACTTTGCCATCGAAAAAGTGCCAAGTGAGGCCGACATTGTCGTGACACACGAAAGTTTAGAAAGCCGCGCAGTAAACGCAACAGGCTTGCCTGTCGTGACAATTAAGAACTTCCTTAATGACCCAGCGCTTGACGAGCTGATGGATAAGATTAAGCAACAAACGGTCGCGACTGAGCAACCAGCCTAACAATGCAGTATGGGGCGGAACCTACCGCCCCATTTAGGAGAGAAATCATGGTACAAACAACGGCAGCGGTTATCTGTGGTGAGAAAGACGTTCAACTAAGAACCTTTGATTTGCCAAGCATTTCAGCCGATGAACTTCTGGTTAAAAACATTTCAAACAGCATTTGCCTGTCCACTTACAAAGCAGCATTGTTAGGTAGCAAACACAAACGCGTCCCTGAGAACATTGATGAAGTGCCAGTAATGACGGGTCATGAATACGCAGGTGTGATTGTTGAAGTCGGTGAGAACCTAAAAGACCAATACAAAGCAGGCGATTACTTTGTTCTACAACCAGCAATGGGTTTGCCTACTGGTTACTCTGCGGGTTACAGCTACGAAACCTTTGGTGGCAACGCAACGTATTCCATCATTCCTAAAATTGCTATCGACTTAGGATGTGTGCTGCCTTACCACGGTGACTACTTTGCAGATGCGTCTCTGGCTGAGCCAATGTCATGCATCATCGGTGCTTACCATGCGAGTTACCACACGACGCAGTACGTGTATGAGCACGATATGGGTATTAAAGAGGGCGGAGCATTAGCGCTACTCGCATGTGCTGGTCCAATGGGCATTGGTGCGATTGACTACGCAATTAACGGACCTGTGAAGCCAAAACTGATTGTGGTAACAGACATCGACGCCGCACGTTTAGACCGAGCAGAGTGCTTAATTCCGGTTGAGAAAGCAAAAGAGCAAGGCGTTGAGCTGCATTACGTGAATACAGCCCAAGTTGATGATCCTGTCACTTATTTGAAAGCGCTTAACGACGGCAAAGGCTACGATGACGTGATGGTATACGCAGCAGTATCGCAAGTATTAGAGCAAGCCGACGAGCTGTTGGGTAACGACGGCTGCTTGAACTTCTTCGCAGGACCTACCGATAAGAAATTTAAAGTACCGTTTAACTTCTACAATGTGCATTACGAGTCAACGCATATTGTGGGCACGTCTGGTGGCTCAACTGGCGACATGGTGGAGTCTATCGACTTGTCTTCACAAGGTAAGATCAATCCATCGTTCATGATCACACACGTTGGTGGTCTGCAAGCTGCGCCACATACGATTTTGAATCAGTTGGATATTCCGGGTGGTAAAAAGTTGATTTACCCGCATATTGACCTGCCGTTGACCGCGATTGATGACTTTTTATCGTTGGCAGACCAAGACCCGTTCTTCGTCGAATTAGACGCAATTTTGAACGCAAACAACTATGTGTGGAATGCTCATGCAGAAAAAGCGTTACTTGAGTTTTATGACGTGAGCTTAACGGTTTAGTTGCAACGAATTTGTGTGGTAGCCTCTGTGCTGCCACATAATGGAGAGGTCATAAGACGTTGTCACGTGAAGATGAATTACTGGAGAAGCTGGACGAGTGCGAAAATGCCACTGCGTTTCTTCAGGTTTCTAACAAAATAATTAACCTCAAGTTAAAAGCACTGCTTCCGAAAGTGTTCGTTCAAGACGACCTCGTGAAGGAGTATGCTGTGGATCCTTTATTGAAAGAAGATGGTCCGTTAGCAACAACCGATGTGGTGTCTAAGTTGATGTTTGCAATGGGCAAGATCTCACTGGAAACTTACGCTGACATTGGGTTGTACGATCAGGTGTTGGAGTTTGTGGTCACTCAGCCGGAAAAGGTCGAGTTTGCCGATGACATGATTTACGACTTCATCAAAAACCAATCAGTACTCTCTTCCCAGCAAGACAGCTTTTATCTTGAGTCGATCAATCAGCTTAAGTTCTCTTCGTTTGAGTCCTTTTCGCAAATGAGATACGAAGCGCTCATCAAAACAGTATTAAAGCTGTCGTGCGAAATGTTGATAGAAAGAATCGAAGGGGAGATAAATCAATAAGGGTTCACCATGAAAGTGAATTTAAACGTCAGTGGTTTTGAGACCGAAGCTACCTTTCCTGAAGCCGACGTAAAGCGAATCCATCAACCTCTTATCGAAAAGTTTACCCGCCTTTATCACGAGAAGCAGGAGCGTATTGTTGTGTTCTTGTGCGCCCCTCCGGGTAGTGGAAAGTCTACGCTAGCAGCCTTTTGGGAATATTTATCAGAACAAGATGAAAACCAAGAGCCACTTCAGGTTCTGCCTTTTGATGGTTTTCACTACCCGAATGAAATCCTCGACAGCAACACCATTGAGCGTAATGGTGAACGTGTTCCACTGCGCAGCATTAAAGGCTCTTACGAGACGTTCAATCTCACGGAGCTTATCGACAAGCTGAAACAACTGAAAGTGAAAGACAGTAAGTGGCCTTACTACGACCGCAACTTACATGACCCAGTTGATGATGCCATTCAAGTTAATCGCAACATTGTCGTTGTTGAAGGTAACTGGCTGCTGCTTGATGAACCAGTATGGAAAGAACTGCATCGTTTGGCAGATTTTACGGTGTTTATTGATACCCAAGCGGAGTTTCTACAAGATCGTTTGGTCAATCGTAAAATCCGCGGCGGTACAGACCCAGAAGCGGCATTGGAGTTCTATTTACGTTCTGATGCGGTCAACGTTGATAAAGTTCTGAATCATTCGGTTCCTGCTGACTTATCTTTGTTCCTTAATCAAAACGGCTCGTTCGAAATTCGATAGTTCGTCCACAATCTCAGGAGGTTACCATGGATATCGTGATTGATAGCCACACCCATACTATTGCCAGTGGACACGCTTATAGCACAATTTTAGAGAATGCGTTGGCTGCCAAGAATAAGGGGCTAAAACTTCTTTGTACCACCGATCATGCTCCTGAGATGCCAGGCGCCCCTCACTACTGGCATTTCAATAATCAAAGAATTTTGCCCCGCTTTTTACATGAGGTTGGTATTCTTCGTGGCGTCGAAGCCAACACGCTGAATGTGAAGGGGAAGATCGATTTACCGCCTTCTTCTGATCAACATCTTGATTGGGTGATAGCGAGCTTTCATGAACCCGTGTTTAAGCCTGCATCGGAAGTTGAGCATACCGCCGCTCTGATTAATGCAATCAAAAGTGGCAGAGTGGATGTTCTCGGTCACTTAGGTAACCCGAATTACCCATTCGATATGGAGCAGGTTCTGCGTTGTGCAAAAGAGCACAATGTCGCGGTAGAAGTAAACAATACGTCTTTGACAGGTAAAAGCCGTAAGGGCAGTGATAGTCGCTGTGACCGTATTGTGGAGCTAGGTAAAGAAATTGGCGTTTACTTCACCACAGGATCGGATGCTCACTTCAGTGAAGAGATTTCCAAGTTAGAGTTGGCCATTGCTTTGCTGGAAAAACATGGTGTTGAAGAAGAGAAAATACTCACTACATCAACGAGCCGGTTCTTGAACTTCTTACTGCTGAGGGGCAAGGCGAAAATTCCAGAGTTCGAAGCGCTGTATTGAGAAGCGACTGATCCAAATGGTTATCGGCTAAGAGACATAAACCCGCAGCGTGCGGGTTTTGTTTGTTTAGGATGAAACAAAAAGCACTACAACGGTGGCTCTACCACAACAAATTTGCGCTCGGCTCTGAGTGGTGCAAACCAAGTATTTTTATATTTGAAATAACTTTGCCCGTTAACGACGACAGTTTCTTTAGTGTGAGGCAGCGAGTCTACGATTTCACCAAGTTTATAGGGGCTTGGCTCAGGCTTTGGCGCTGGTGGTATTGGACTCACTCTTGCTGTGTTTGAGCTTAATGATGGCGAAACGATCTGCCTTGAAGGCGGAGCATCATTGGTCGTCGATGACGTTATCACACGGTCATCGCGCAATATGGTGTAGTTACCACTTGGTGGATAACGAACGTACACATAGCGGACACCATCACGACGGTAATAGGAATCTTGAACAATGGCATAAGTAATACCAGCGAAGACAGCAAAGGTCGCAATGTCTACTAAATCACTGTGATAATAATAGTAACGTCCACGATAAGGTGGATACCAATACCCCGGTCTTACATAGATAAACGACGAATGATAACGGGGTGGTCTCACGACATAATGAGGTCGATGATAGTAGGGTGGTCGGTAGTAAGGCGGACGGTAATGGTGCGGTGGCTTAATGGGACGGTAAGGGCGGTTTACTGGGCGTAAATCGTGTTTGTTACCCGGTTGAGTTATCGGTTTTACTGCTGGTTTCACCTGTGACTGTGCTGAAAGGCTTGTTGACCCAACCAAGCAGAGTAGGGTGGTGGCGATTACCCAGATGCTTCTCATAGTACATTCCCCCATAATTTGGAGTATCGAAGCGCTAATCTTTAAGTTTAGCTCACCATAACTGTGTTTGATTCATGCGTCTAGAGCACTACTTTTGGGATGCCTTAGTTTTTTGCTCTAGCACTAAGAAGATAAGCTTGGTCAGCATAGACTGTGCTTCTGGGGGAAGTAATCTTGCCGCAGACGCAACGTCTTCTGCAGAAATGTTATCAACACCTCTTGCATCCAATGCGATGTCTAAATCGGTCAGGTTTAATGCACGCAAAATTGAACGGTATTGTGAGAGTTTTAAATCAGATTCGCCTCGCTCTATTCGCTGATACGTCTTTTCACTCATTCCGGCAATTTTTGCCATTTGTTCGCGTGACACGCCTTTCATTTTGCGTCGCCTAATCAGAACTTCAATCAACGGGTCTACTTGCATCGCTCCTCCTTAGTGGACAGTTTTGTCCTGAAGCACGCAATAACCGGACCAGTTTAACCACCCCATATTTACCCGAATGGATATAGTGATAAGAATGACGTTCCACAAAAAAATAACGTGAATTCAGTCAGTTTCAGAAAATGGAAAAATATCAGTTTTATAAATCAATTTCTGGCGAAGTTAATATTCGCAAAATGCAACGCATTTTAGATCAACTTCTTGATGAAATTCGCAATCGTAGCCGGGATACAAGATTAGATGTTACTTGGCTAACGCGAGAATCCCAAAAGCGATTGATGAACTATAAAGAGCTGTTTTTACATCGCAGTGATATTGAACAACAGGAGTTGGTTCAATCATATGAACACTTGAGTTTGATGGAACGTTCGGTTGCTGATTTGGGGATTGCTGTGCTGACATACATTATTGATGCGCTAGACAAGGAGATGTAATGCGTTGAAGGTTTGGTTCGTTTAACAAAATACGGGCGAGCGAAATCCCACAAAGGCGTTTGTGTGAAATAAAAGCACTTGGAATAATTAACGAAAGGATACAAATGCTGGGGAACCAAACCCAGCATTCGGAACACTCATTTACCTATATTTTCGAACCGTAAATCAGTGTTTAGAGGTATGTGAACCGAAACATGTCGGTACGGAGCGAATAATAACGATATTGCTGAATCTAGGCTATGTTCCGGGTTTCTAACACCTTCCAACAAAGTGTACATTTTCATGTACACCTCAAAAATTGAGTGCCATCGCTCACTTTCTATTCTTTATAACGACAAAAGGCTAAATAAACGGCGGTTTTACAACATATCTGTTGCATCAACTGATAGTTGTTAAAATATATGGCTATAAGATGGAGCTTTTGCTTTTCAATCGTCCTATTTATGCCTTACAATCCTTTCGAACCAAATCCATTCAGCAGAGAATGGGATTGACGAAAAAGGATGCGCTGATTTTGCTTCGAACCCAAAGTGAGACGTTCCGTTAATCGAACTCTGCCCGGAAATGATTCCCTACCCCCTTTATATGCTCAGACAGGATAGATCCGTCTTGAGTCTAAGCTTTTTGCATCCTGAATTCCGGTTTCGCGCTGAGTTCTGGGGCTGTAAGGTAGGGCGTTTCCGTAGATCGTACTTCGAACCAAAGTACGATAAGTCACAATAAAACGGATTAAATTTAGAGGTATTAACCGTGAACCTAAAACTTGTCGGCAGCTCCCTGATCGTAGCAGGTACTGCTCTTGGCGCTGGTATGCTTGCCATACCAATGGTGCTTGCTCAATTTGGCCTTCTTTGGGGCACTCTCCTTATGCTGTTCATTTGGGCAGGTACAACTTACGCTGCACTTCTTCTATTAGAAGCAAGCTGCAAAGTAGGTGGTGGTGTCAGCATGAATGCAATCGCTCGCGAAACCCTTGGTAAAGGTGGTCAGCTTGTTACTAATGGTCTTTTGTATGCACTACTTGTTTGCCTGCTAATGGCTTACATTATTGGTGCGGGTGACTTGGTACAAAAAGTCACCACGTCAATGGGACTACCACTTTCTACGATTTCTAGCCAAGTTGGCTTTACTGTGCTGGTTGGTCTTATCGTATCTGCGGGTACTGGTGTGGTGGATAAGCTAAACCGTGGCTTGTTCATCGGTATGATTGTCGCGCTCATTCTAACGCTATTCTCTCTTGCGCCAAATGTGTCGTTTGAAGGTCTAAGTGAAGTGGTAAACGCAGACAAAATGGCATTGATTAAACAGAGCTCAGTTCTATTCACCAGCTTCGGCTTTATGGTGGTGATTCCTTCTTTGGTGACCTACAACAAAGAAGCAAGTAAGAATCAACTGCGCAACATGATCATTGTTGGCTCTACGATTCCTCTTGTGTGCTACCTACTTTGGTTGTTTGCAGTCGTGGGTAACCTACCTCCACACGAGCTTATTCAATTCTCTAACGTATCTGAGTTGATCTCTGTGCTTGGTCAACAATACTCGGGTCTAGAATTCATTCTATCGATGTTCACTGGTCTGGCGCTTCTAACGTCTTTCTTGGGTGTGGCAATGGCGTTGTATGACCAAAATGCGGACCTTCTTAAAGCTAGCAAGCCTGTGGTATTTGTGACAACGTTCATCCTACCGCTGCTTGGTGCCGTGTTTGCTCCAGAACACTTTCTCGCAATCCTAAGCTACGCAGGTATTATCCTCGTGTTCTTAGCAGTTTTTGTCCCACTATCAATGACGATGAAAGTACGTCGTGTGCCTGTGGATGATGACAATGTGTACGAAGCAGGTGGCGGTGCGATGGGCATGAGCGTGATCTTCCTATTTGGTTGTTTCCTGTTGTTTGCACAAGCGGTGTAGTATCCACTGATTGATTGACGCTTAAGCGACTCAAATTTTAAAAAGCCGTTTGCCTCGTGGGGTAAACGGCTTTTTTATACCTTTTGGCGAGTGATACATCTGTAGCTCTTATCGGATTGGCCTTGGCTTGATAAATCGTGATGATATTTGACCATGGGATGAAATTGTCTCGCTAGCGCCTGACAAGAGCGATTGCCTCTCTTTTTATCATAACGCCCAAGTTATTAAGAAAAGGGGAATTGAGTGTCGAAGCGACTTTCTCTTACCATGATTGGAATGATGCTTTCGTTAGGAGTGTTCAGCGCTGATGTTTCCGCGCATCCAAAGCATCATCATAATAAACACGGTCATCATCACCATAAACATAAACACAAGCATAAAAAGGTCGTCGTGGTGAAGCACAAACGACCAAAACATTATTATTATCACTACAAGCGTATTCCACCGCGCAGTACGTATATCCAGATCGGGAACTTTACCTACCTGAAGGTGGATGAGCACTATTACAAGCGTTCAAAAGATCGTTATGTTCATGTGGTGTTGTAATCGATAAAAAAACAGCGAGCACTGTGCTCGCTGTTTTGCATTTGTAAGTAAGAGAAGTGTTACACCGTAAAGCGGTTAAGGATTTCGTCTTGTTTACGAACGTCTTCATTCTGCGCTTGCATTGCATCGTTGGTGCGGTTTGCAGAGTCAGCAACTTGAGTCGATAGATCTTTGATGTTGACCGTGTTGTTGTTGATCTCTTCTGCTACCAAGCTTTGCTCTTCAGCTGCCGAAGCAATCTGCAAGTTCATGTCCGAGATACGTTGAATTGCATCGCGGATGCGTTGTAGAGCGTCATTTGCGTGTCCTGCTTTTTCTACCGCTTCTACTGCGCTGCCTTTGCTTTGGTGCATTGCGCTTGCAACAGAAGATGCGCCTGATTGCAATTGCTCAATCATGCTGCGAATTTCGGTCGTAGACTCTTGAGTACGTTGTGCAAGAGTACGTACTTCATCGGCTACCACTGCGAAGCCACGACCAGATTCACCTGCACGCGCCGCTTCGATTGCCGCATTCAGTGCAAGTAGGTTCGTTTGGTCTGCAATATCGTTGATAACTTTAAGAATAGTCTCAATGTTAGCTGTCGCAGACTCTAAACCTTGAACTTCTTCAACCGCTTGATCGATGCTGTCAGAAAGTAGGTTAATCGTTTCTGTCGACTCATTTACGATAGAGGAGCCTTGCATGGTCGCTTCATCCGCTTCTTTCGCTGCACTTGCTGCGCCTTGCGCGTTGTTAGCTACTTCGGTTGCCGTTACTGACATTTCGTGCATAGCTGTTGCAAGTTGTTCTAGCTCTTGAAGTTGAGTCTGAATCGCAGACGCAGAGTCACGTGCACCTTCAGCAGTAATTTGCGTTCCGCTGAGGATCTGATCAGAGATACTCTTCGATTCGATGATCTGGTGCTGCAAGTTCTCCATAAAGGTATTGAAACCTTTTGCTAGTTCAGAGAATTCTTGATCGGTATTGGTGTCCAAACGCTGCGTTAAATCGCCTTTGCCTGATGCGACGGCTTGGATTGCTGTGTTTAGCTCATCAAGAGGGCGCATCAAGGTACGGATAAGGATAGTCAGTGCGATGATAGAGGCAATCACGGCAATCAATGAGTAGATGATTGCACTATTACGCAGCTTACCTACTGCAGAATACGCAATGCTTTCGTCGACAAGCGCGCCTACATACCAATTTTCACCCGCAATGTGCGACAGGCTCGCCATGTATTTGTTGCCGTTAATCTCAATGTGTTGAGCGCCAGGTTTGATCTCGACTTGTGGCAAGTAGCTCGATAGCTTCTCACCATTGTATTTCGCTTCTGGGTGAGCAATCGTCGTGCCGTCTGCAGTAACGAGGAAGAGGTAGCCGGCATCAAATAGATTGACTTGGTTTACCAAGTCAGAAAGGGTGGTCAGCTCCATATCGTAGAACATCGCTGCTAGGAATCGACCGGCTTCGCGAACTGGCGTACCGATAGAAATAATGACCTTCTTAGAAGAGACATCAACATAAGGGTCAGTGACGATAAGTTTGCCCTGTGCTTTTGCAGAGACAAACCAAGGGCGAACACGAGGATCATAGTCGGCACCAGCTTCCCAGCCGTCATCGTTTTCGATTAAGGAACCATCGTGGTCGTATGCGTACCCGATTGCCAAGAAGCTTGATTTTGGCATTGGCTTTTCTAGTACATCTTTTACGTAATCGTGATCGCTTGGATTAATTTCCAAGATCTCGGTCATCGATTGAGCAAGATCTTTCTTCGCGTTCATTTCGGACTCTACAGTGTTCCCCACACTGGAGAGAATTTCGTTCACACTCGTATCAATGTTTTCTTCGATCTGCGAACGGATAGTCATAACCTGTTGTGTCGACAGCAATGCCACAGTAACAAGCAGTAAAATAGAAGAGGCAGTTACAACCTTATGTCTGAATTTCATACTTTTCCCTCTCGAGTCTCCCGGCTGGTTTACTCTGCTTTCACCTCTTCTTCCCTGGGTGATTTTGGCAGATGTGAACACAGAATTGTGTTTGTTATTTTGTTTATCGACAGATTTATCAGAAACCTGAAGGCTATTTACGGCTTTTATTGTCGAAACGGGATAAAAAGCCTAGATGAATTTAAAAGTTGTGACTTTGATCTGAATTGTTGGACTTCGTCATTAAACTGTTAAAAACATAAGAATGGTATCACTGAGCCTTATAGAAACAAGTCTTATCTTGGGTGTCTAACTAATTTAAATAGATGAATTTGAAATGATATTTATAAGTTATGTATCAAAAATGAGACGTAAAGAAAGCGAGGGAAGAACCAAAGAATATGGTAAATCTGAGCTAAGAAAACAAACTGATGTTACAAATACAAAAAAGGCCCCGACAGAGCGGAGCCTTTATTAATTGCATCAAATTTAGAAAATAAGATGAGCTACACCTGCAATGACTGGTAGCGTAATCAGCGTGCGTAGAATGAAGATTACGAACAGTTCTACGATGTTCACTGGAATCTTACTACCTAGAAGCAGAGCGCCCACTTCTGACATGTAGATAAGCTGAGTTACTGACATTGCTGCAATTACAAAGCGAGTCATTTCGTTATCGATAGATGCCGCTAGGATTGCTGGGATAAACATATCTGCAAAACCAACAACGATAGTTTGAGACGCTGCTGCTGCCTCAGGGATTTGTAGCAACTCTAGGTAAGGGATAAATGGTTGACCTAGGATCTCAAATACAGACGTGTATTCTGCAATGATTAATGCCACGGTACCAAGACCCATAACCACAGGAAGTACGCCAAACACCATGTCGATTGCGTTATGTACGCCTTCTTTAAATACCGACTGTACAGAAGTCACTTGACCAGCGCGTTTTAGCGCAAGATCCATACCCCAAGAAAAAGTCGTGTGACCAGCAGGTACTGCGTCCGCATCTTTTTTCGGTTCACTGCCATCCATGTAACGGTCTTTCTTTAGGCTCAATGGTGGTAGGCGAGGGATGATAATTGCTGCAATAACGCCAGCTAGACAGATTGCGCCGTAGAAAGGCAGGAATAGGTGCTCTAGTTGAACCTGAGCAAGGACAACCAAACTAAAGGTAATCGATACTGCTGAGAAAGTCGTACCTACAACCGCAGCTTCACGTTGAGTGTAGAAGTTGTTTTCGTATTGTTTACTGGTTAGTAGGATACCCACACTACCATCACCCAACCAAGAAGCCATACAGTCGATCGCGCTACGACCTGGCAAGTTGAAGACTGGGCGCATTACTTTACTTAGTAGGGCACCGAACAGTTCTAATAGACCAAAGTTAAGTAATAAAGGTAGCAATAGACCTGCAAAAATAAATACCGCGAATAGCGTTGGCAGCAGACCAGTAAGAACAAGACCGCCTGTGTTTTCTTCCCAAATTGCTTTTGGACCCACTTGGAAGAACGTCATCAGCACCGCTGCACCACCAATTAGGCGAACCAACAACCAAAGTGGAGACGGATTAAATAGACCGTTCAAGAAACCGTTACGTAGGATTGCTGCTGGCTTGAAAATTTTGCAAAGAACAGAAGCTAGCGCCATGAAAGCAACAATAGCGGTTACGATAGCAATTAAAGTATCGCCAAGAACTGCAGGAATGACTTTTGCCATTACCGCGACAGGGATTGTCAGACCACCATCGTAAGAGATTGGTGCCATGAAAAGTAGAAGACCGATTAGGGATGGGATGAAGAACATCCAAAAGTTGCCCTTAGGCGCTTCAGCAGCATTAGTGTTGTTATGCATTGTTTGTCTCGTGTTACTACTAGTCAATACTCGCCATATTCCATGACATAAATATTCACTAAACATCCGTATTTAATCACAGTGTGCGGAGATTACCCGCAAACTGCATCCATTGCAATACTATTCATTAAATACATCTAGTTATTCAGCCGTTTTTTCGGCTAAAAGTACTAAACCTAGAATCTTGTATATGAATTTGTTGCTCGTGTTAGAAAATTGTAGCACGTAAGCTGCTCAGTGCAGAGTGTTAAGGGGTACAGTGTGACTAGAGCAATAAAAAGCCTAGCAAATGTGATTGGGATCTCAAGCCAATGACAGCGTTTTCTGCCAGTAGATAGGGTTTATAGGCTAACCGAGTGACAAGAGAGATAAGACGGTTTAAGTCGAATGCTTAAACCGTCATTAAAAACTAGACGGTTTGGTTGCGGCTCTGCAAGTAGAGGTAACTCCAGTATGCAATGGCAATTATAAAAGCTAACAGAGCCGGGAAGGCTAATGCGTACAGCTCGTAAACGTTAAATAAACCTGCACCAGCTGTACCGCCTAATAAGAAGCCAAGGAAGATAAAGATAAACAGCTTGGCTTTACGTCGGTCAAACTGACGTCCTCGCAAGCTCTCTCCAATCATAATACCGAGGTCAGTAATAATACCGGTCATGTGAGTGGTTCGGACGACAGCTCCGCTGAATGTTGTGATCATCGCATTTTGTAAGCCGCAAGCGGCAGAGGCAAGGTATTGACCATAAACATTACCCTGTACCAGAAAGCCCAAGCTGAGCAACAGCAGGCTACCCTCTATGCAAAGAGCTACACCATAGCGACGACCAAGCTTGAGCGCGCTGCTTTCGATAAAGAATCCACTAAATGCAGAGCCAATCAAAAAGCTAAATACAATAAGGAGCAGGTGAATGGTTGTATCCACACCTGTTAGCAAGCTGTTCCCTAGCTGAGTTACGGTTCCGGAAAGATGCGTTATCGCTTGATGTTGAAAGCCGAGAAGACCCACGGCATTGACGCAACCTGCGAGAAGAGCAAGCAGAAAAGCGCCATATTCCACCCAACGAGGAAGTCTGGAAATCACAATAAAGCCTCACCAAATGTTAGGAGCAGATTATAGCGCTCGTGGCGCGGAACGAAAGTACTTACGCGATTACTTGGTTGATCATTCTCAATAAAGTCTCAACTATTGTTGAGCAAACTCAAATGTTGAGAGAGTTCAAATTCTGCATAACAAATATTTATCTAACGTGTTCCATGGTGCAATCAAAGCTGACCCATCCCTGTTTTCTTTGCTCATAAATGGAAATAGTGGGTTGTGGAAACTCTTTATTGTTAAACAATCCCATTGGGATCACCACGTAGTCTGGGACGTCTGAAAGCAGTAAGCGCATTGTTGTACCGCATGCCGGGCAAAATTCGTAATGCACTTGATTTCCTGAATCGGCGATACGAGTATAACTGGTGGTATCGCCATCTAATATTACTTGGTCTTTGTGAAACCGAGCTTGAACACCAAACACACTCCCCGTGCACTTTTGACATTCGAAACAGTGGCAAATAGAAGTGCGAATGGGCTCCGCCGTGCAACGCAGTTGGACTAAGCCACAGGCACACTCGCATGTGTGGGTGATTTTTGTCATCGTTATTACCTATTGGTTGCCCACCAAACAGTTTAGTTTAATTTTGAAACACTTGAGTCAAAATGAACGGATAGGCAGAGCGGTCTTCGCTCTATAAATGGTATATACTCCGAACATAATTCAGAGAACAAGAACACAAGGAAGTCTTCATGACTCGTAAGAGAATCCTACCTATTCCCCTCATTCTCCTGATCCCAATCGTACTGTTAGCTGTGGTTATTATTGCGGGCATTTACCGGTTTAGCCTTTCTGATGATGAGATCATGGCAAAGTTTCCTCAAGCGCAGGCACAATCTAATTCAATCGTAGCGGAAGTGCTGGGTATTCAGTCACGAAATCCGTGGACTGTTCAAGTTCCAGAGCAGGGTGCGGTGACTTTTCTTGATGAGTGGGATAAAGAGCATGGTTTTTTAAAAGGTCAGTATGATGCTGGTGCAACAAAAGGCGAGGTACTGGTACCTACCGAGTTTATTGCGCAGCGTAACGTAAGTGAGACCCCTTGGATTGTGGCTCCTGTGATCGTGACAACACAAGGTTCTGGGGTGTTTTACTACATCGGTTTATTTAAGTTTGATGCTGTACCAAGCCGTGTTGTATTGCTTAACAGCGTTTTCATTGGTGATCGAATCAAGATGTCTTCATTGAAATGGAACAGCGATACACAAATTTCGCTTTCATATCTTCAACATGGAGAAGATCAAGCGATGGCAGAACAACCAAATCAATTGATTACAACCACTCTTAAACGTGTAGGTAATAACTTACATATGCAACAGTAATGAATTTTTTTGTCTTCTGTAAAAAATAAGTGTTTTCTGCGCTAGATCTCGTAATTTCATAGTGATTTCTTATGCGGGAATGCATAAGCTATGAGCCTTGTTATAAAGGAGATAGTAATTCCCGTGTCTACAAATGAAATTACAACAAGACGGTTGCCGAATCTGACAAGTCGTAAAGCGCTACTGTTGTACTCCTTGCCAGTATTAGTTGCGATTGGTGTTTCTAACTCTCTCAAAGAGTCTTCCCTTACTAAAACCATCGCCCTTAACTTGCCTGAATCGCGAGTTGTAGAAAATATTCTTGAGGCAACAACAGCAGAAGTTGTCTCTCCCCCAAATTTTGAATACCAAATCCAAGCAGGTGACAACCTGAGCTCCATTTTTAGCCAACTGGGCTTTGGCTACAGTTCGTTGATGAAAGTGATGGAGACGGATTTGAACTTCCTTGCTCTTGATACTTTAAAACCCGGCAACACATTGCGTTTTTGGCGTGATGAGTCGACGGGTGAATTGGAAAAGATGGAGCTTCAATTTTCTATCGCCGACAAAGTCGTTTATCGTCGTAATGCTGATGGCAGCTACGATTTCTCGGACATCTCAATCCCAGGTGTTTGGCATCAAGAACCTTTAGTTGGCGTGATTCATGGTAGTTTCTCGTCATCAGCAAATCGTTTGGGCTTGAGCTCAGCGGAAATCAGCCAAGTGGTGAACCTACTAAAAGAGCAGGTTAACTTCGGTAAAGACTTACGCGCAGGTGACCGATTCGAAGTGGTTCGTCGTTCTCAAAGTATTGATGGCGTACCGACTGGCAAGAACGAAATCGAAGCAATTAAGATCTACAACCGTGGTCGTGAAGTGACTGCTTATCTTCATACCGACGGTCAATTCTATAATGCGAAAGGTGAGAGCCTACAGCGTGCCTTCCAACGTTACCCTGTTAGTCGAGGCTGGCGTATCAGCTCAGGCTTTAACCCGAAACGTCTTCATCCTGTAACGGGTCGAGTTGCACCTCATAACGGTACTGACTGGGCTGTGCCTATCGGTACACCAGTAGAAGCAACGGGGGATGGCACGGTTATCATGACACGTAAACACCCATATGCGGGTAACTACGTAGTGATTGAGCACGGCAGTAAGTACAAGACGCGCTATCTGCACCTAAGTAAGATCCTAGTGAAGAAAGGTCAGAAAGTTTCTCGTGGTCAACGTATTGGCTTATCGGGTAAAACGGGACGTGTAACAGGTCCGCACCTTCACTACGAATTGATCGAATACGGTCGTCCTGTTAATGCAATGCGAGCGAAGATCCCGATGGCAAGCTCTGTGCCTAAAAAGGAAATGGCGAGCTTTATTGCTACTCGAGACGAGATGGACAAACTGCTTAAAGACAAAGAACAAGCCGTTTTATAAATCACAAAAAAGACCAAACATTGTTTGGTCTTTTTTTAAGCGCTTTTCATCTGCTTTTCGTTGATGATGCCAATTAGCTCGTCAACATTGTGTGGTCTCGAATAAAAATAACCTTGAATATGGTGGCAACCCATTTCAATGAGCTTTTGCAAGGCTCTGTCATCCTCAACCCCCTCAGCAATAAGATCAACCTCAAGCAACTGAGCCAGTTGAGCGATCAACAAAACGACTTGTTCTGACGTCGTATTTGAGAGCATGTTGCGTACAAATGTCGCGTCGATTTTGATGCTATCGATAGGGTAGTTGTGAATGTAGTTTAAGCTTGAGTAGCCTGTGCCGAAATCATCTAATGCGACCTTAAAGCCTAGATAGCGTAACGAATTCAATACCATCTGTTCTCGACCACTTTGTGACAGCAAGACTGTCTCTGTAAGCTCGATAACAAAGTCTGTAGCTTGGTGATGGTATTTTTCTAGAATCCGAGTAAGGAAGTTCATGTAGCGATTAGAATCAATAAGTTCATGAGCTGAACAGTTAATTGAAAGCTTGACGGTGTAACCCAGTTGTCGTTCTAAGTTTTGTTTTGCGCGGCAGGCGAGTTCCACGATGCGCTCGCCTAGCTCAATGATTAACCCTGATTGTTCGGCGGCTTCAATAAATTCCACTGGCGAGACGTTGCCATAAACGCTGCTGTTCCAACGCGCGAGGATTTCAAAGTAGTCCCAACGGTCACTGGTGATGTCAACAATTGGCTGGACTACGACATAAAGCTCTTCATTTTCATCAATGCTTAAACGAAGCTGCTCACGCAGTGCTTCAATCAGTTGTGTCTGGCGATGGTAAAGTGCACTTAAGTGGGTGTCGTAATGTTGAATACGGGTATCTCGGCGTTTTTTACAGTCTTTTAGTGCAAGGCTCGCATTCAGTATTAAGTCATCACTATTCAGCATATGCACAGGCGCTCTCGCGATCCCGATACTGACAGTGAAAGAAATACGATTGGATTTGTCTGAATAGCCTGCTTCGATTTTATCGAGGATTTCTTGGCAGACGCTAACAGGATCTTCGTCATAGGTAATAAAAGCAAACTCGTCACCTGCGACTCGAAACGCATTGTTGGGCGAGGTTAAGCTTTGTTGAATCGCATTTGCAGTGAACTTAATGATTTGGTCACCGATGTAGTTACCGTTGATGTCATTGATGGATTTAAAGTTGTCGATATCTAGATACGCAAGACTAAAAGGGCGAGTTGCCTGCTGAGTTAAGGTCTCCAACGTATCAGCTAAACAACTGCGATTGAGCAGCCCTGTTAGATTGTCATGAGAGACTTCGTAACTGAGTTGGTTGAGAAGTTTGTCTGAGCGTTCACTGATCCACTTTTCTCGCAAACTATGGATGATGATGTTTGCATAAAAACGGTGATGGAAGATGATTTCTTCGGCTTCAGCTTCACTGATGGAGTGAGTAAATGTTGACACTAAGATGCCTAACACTTCACCTGTATGTGTTTTTAAAGGAAGTCCGATATACGCTTGAATGCCAGCGTCTTGAAACATTTGGTCTTCAGGAAATAGCTTGTAAACTTCATCTTGATAGAAGATGAGTTCGCCAATGTCTTGTGCGACTTGCTCACAAGGAGTGCCTTCTAATCCGTAACACATGCTGTCTGCGATGGTTCCGCCACTAGAGTTGGAAAGTGTCACCGCACAATGTTGTAGGTGTGCTATCTCAACTACGCAAGTACAGTAGCTTTGAAATTGCTGATGGAGCTCAAGCGTTACTCTGTCGAGTAGTGCGCTACCATTGAGCTTTAGAATTTCATCAAGTAACTGGATACTTTTTTGTTCATGATCCATTGAACATTTCACCCGACGTTGTGTTTACCCATATCGTGTTTGTGTTGGCTTTATTACACGATCTTTTCTCATTTAATCGATATGCATCACGTTAACTATTGTTTACTTCAGGTGATTTTTCAAACTCAAGATACGTTTTATTGGTGATTTTCAACCATAGGGTGAGGTGCTAGGGGAGCTAACTCTCATCAAAGTGGTAGTCGCTTTGGAGAAGGCTAGTTACTCTCTAGTACTTGAAGCACCAGAGAGTCAAAAGTTTAGGCACGTTTCTCTTCTTCTAAGCGCGTTTTTAGATAGTCGAGAAACAGTTGAGTTCGGGTGTGTTGATAGTCCAGCTTTGGGTAGTAGGCATATACAGTCGCTTCATCAGCGGTCACTTCCGGAAGAATGGGTACTAAAGCGCCGGATTTTAGGTCTTCTTTGATCATCACGTTATTAGACAGCAAGATTCCCATGCCTCGTTTAGCACCATGGAAGAGGGCTTCTGGGTTCGTCGTGGCGAAATTTCCCGATAGGCTGACACGTTTTCCACGATTGGTCTTGATTTCTCGTACTGGTTTCTCACCCCAGATTAAAACGTTATGCTGCGACAATTCTTCGATTGTTTTTGGTGTACCGTGTTTCTCTAGATAACTCGGCGCAGCATAAAACTGAGCTTTGTGCTCGAACAATGGGCTGGCTTTAAAGCTGAGGGAATTGAGTTGCTCCAACTCACGGCTGATAAACAAATCTAGGCTAAGTTCTGGTATCTGACCTGGTAGCGTGGTGATCAACTGAAGTTTAATATCAGGGTATTTTTCAAGAAAATCATCAAGATAATGTACTAAAAATTTAGAGCCTACCGCCAAAGTCGCACCAATTTTAAGTAGTCCTGCTGGTGATTGGTTAACAGAGCGGGTTTCATCTAAAACGGATTGCCAAGAGTCGAGTTGGACTTTGGCTCGTTCATAAAACAAAGCGCCTGCTTCAGTTTGGCTGATCGAGCGAGTGGTTCGCTTTAATAATTGAACACCAATCTTATCCTCTAACCATTGGATACGTTTACTGATGGCGGAGCTGGTGGTGTTGAGTTTTCTCGCTGCTGCGTTAAAGCTACCTTCCTCGACTACGCGAATATAGCTATTAACGCTCTGAATCCAATCCATCTTATTCCATCCTCAGGGGAAATAATCCCTTTCCATTTTGGTTTATTATCATCTTTGAGTATCAAATATACACTGTCTGTCGTGAAACTGTCATGATGTAAGGAGGGTATATTGCGTAAAACACCATTATTGTTGGCGATGATGATCATCGCGACTGGTCAAGTAGGCGTCAGTATCTATCTTCCCTCTTTGCCTTTGATTGGTCACGATTTGAATCTTCCTCAGCATACGATTCAAAACTTGGTTACGCTGTTTCTTGTCGGATTTGGTGTCTCACAGCTAATTTATGGTCCTTTATCCGACGCAATTGGTCGCCGTCCTGTATTTATCTTGGGACAAAGTGTGTATCTCGTCGGAACCATCATCTGTATTGCCTTTGCGGACCACATTTTTGCACTTGAGACCGGACGTCTACTACAAGGTCTTGGGGCTGGGAGTGCCTCTGTTCTTGGGCGCTCTGTGTTGCGAGATAGCTATGATGGAGCGCAGCTCACAAAGGCGTTGTCATACATCTCGGTGACTGCTTCTGTGATGCCGATTGTTGCGCCTTTGTTTGGTGGATGGATTGCTTATCACATTAGTTGGCATGCGGTTTTTGTCTTCGTTCTTATTTATCTTACGGCGATCTTTACCCTTGGCTTTATTGTGCTGCATGAAACGTTGCCATACCCCAAACGCCGCTTTGAGCCAAAGCGTGTGATGCGCAATTACTTTGAGTTGTTGACCAACAAACAAGTAATAGGCAGCGCAAGCTACAACTGGTTGAGTTACTTATCAGCTTTGGTGACACTGTCTCTCTATCCGTTCTTAATGCAACAAGAGCTTGGTCTCACTGCTGCCGATTACGGTACCTTGATGATTGTGCCTTCGGCAGGTTTATTGATGGGGAGTTTAGTTCTCAACATCATCAATGCTCGATACAAAGAGCAACAGATCCTTTTGATGAGTTTTGTCATTGTTGCCTTTTCAGGAGTGATGCTTCTTATATTGCCGTTTACAGCGACATCTTTGCTCATTGCCTTTACGTGTTTGAGCTTCGCGCAAGGCATGTCTTTCCCTGTTTCGATCAGTTTACTGCTATCGCCTCATAAACAACAGGCAGGTGCGGTATCTGCATTGTCGGGTTCTATTCAGATGTGTTTAGCAGGGTTATTTGGCGGCTATTTGGTAGAAACTTGGGTAACAACTCAACATCAACTCGGCGTCTTTTATATTTCGATTGCAGTGATTTCTTGCTTGGTGCTGGTGGTTGGACAGTTCCGTACCCCTTCTGGTGGTTTAGTCCAACCAGAGCGTTCTTAGTTGAATGTGGTTGCAAGGGCATGTTGTCCTCTCTAAAATGCGCAACCAATTATTGTGTCGTTATCTACACTTGGTTAATAGTGGCATATCGACAACACCCGTTCATTGTTAGGTGAAATCATGCAACAAAACGAATTTGAAGCTCTACTGAAAGAAATCGGTCAACAAGAAAACCTACCTCAAGCGCTAGAGCTATTAAAAGCATCTGAGGAAGAAGAAGTCGCTCAGGCTGCTGAATCGCTAACAGGTCAATTCGGTCTTGCTGAAGTAGAAGGTGAAAAACGCATTTACCACATTACGGTTCAAGCAGATGAGTCTGGTGAAGAGAAAGAGTTCGTTGAGCATGTAATGAATGAAGGTGACCACCTGATCAAGTTTGCGGCTTGGTTCTTCGAGACTTTCTTTGAAATTAAACCGAAAGACACCTACAAAGCAGCAGGTAAAACATACCAGCAACCTAAACGTTAATTACGTTTCTTATTCGCTAGGATAAAAAACTTTGTAATTAAATTACAAAATAAATGTGATTCACGTCTTGTTTTGTGGCTTATGTGGTGTAAAATTACAACATAAACCAGTTAATTGCTTCTTAGGAGAAGGTCATGGGTTACGAACTTGGTGGTGTTTACTTTGGTCAAATGATGGCTAAAGACGCGATGCACAAAGCGCTTTACGGTAAAGCGAAGAAGAAAAAGCCTTCTATGTTTGCTCGCGTAATGAAAAAACTAGCGAATTAATAAGAAAAGCCCCGATGTCATATCGGGGCTTTTTGCATTTTCGCTCTAGGTATCTCAATCGATATATTTAGGCCATTTGACTTGGGATCTCGACAACGTTATCTGGCACGCTATCTAATCCTTTCTCAGCCAACCACTTTTCCAGATTATCCGCGCCTCCAATGTACTTACCGTCTAACCATATTTGTGGCACGGTCACTGGTGTTTTTTCGCCAATGATGGCTTTCACTTCAGGGATCATACGATATAGGGCTGCGCTGTCTTTCACTACATCGTGATATTTGTAGTCAACGCCAGCTTCATCAAGCAACTTTTTCGCTTTAACACAGTAAGGGCATGTCGCCTTACCATAAACGATGTTGCCTTTAAGCTGATCTCGCTTGGTCCATTCAGCAATGACAGATTGAACAAGCACGCCTCGGTTTAGCGCTTCCCCTTGGCTGACGACTTTGCCTTCAACGACTAGGATAGGGGCATGCCATGCTCCAAGTTTTAATGGCTCCCACCAATGAGACAACCAATCTTTCACTTCTAGCTCGACTGGCACATCTGCTAATTCATTTTCAAATGTGTCAGCAAGAATATCTTTGGTTAATGTACATTCCCCGCATGGGATATTGACTTTGAATGGTCCCCAACTGCCGGCCCAACGATACAATGTAATTTTGATTGGCTGTGTCATAAGATGCTCCTCATTTCCTTTCCTGAAAATATAGAACTCAAAACCGAGAAATTTCTTTCAAATTACTTTCTTTTTTTCGCTTCCCAATGAGTAATGAAAGCAATGGAGCCGATAATGATTGCAGCACCAAGCCATAGTCGACCTGGTGGCACCCAGTTGAATACTAGCCAGCCTGCAAAGACATTTAAGGGCAGTTTCGCGTGGTCGAATGGTTGTACAAACGATGCATCAGCGACAGCGTAAGCTTTGACTACTGCCCACTGGGCTAGTGCCGTAAGTATGCCTGCGGCGATTAAGATTCCCCAAATGTTCCAGCCTTCAGGCATTGCAAATGTAGGTGCCGCCAGCAAAATATTAAAGGGCGTGATCAAGAGCAGTAAGTAAACCACCATGGTTGATGGTGGATCGTTCACCGACAGCTTTTTCACCATTAAAGAATAAGATGCCCAGAAAAAAGCCGCGCCGACAGGCAGTAACGTTGCCCAGGTAAAAGAGTCTGACCAAGGCTCAAGAATGATCATTGCGCCAATAAAGCCAGTAAGCGTCGCGATCCAACGAGCAACACCTACTTTTTCCTTCAGAATTAAACCTGAACCTACCGTTGCAAACAACGGTGAAGTCATAAGCAAAGCGATGCCTTGCCAGATAGGAACCGGATAAGCGAGAGCCCATAACCAAAGCTGGATACCGATAACCGCCAAGAAGATGCGCAATGCATGCCACCCAAAGTGGTTAGTACGTAGAGACTGACGAATTCCTAATGTTCGCAGATACGGCAAGATAGCGAAAAAGGCGATAGCGTATTGGAAGAGTGCAAATGTCGTGGATGACACACCAAAGTGAATACTTGCGATTTGAGCAAAGCTATTAACGATGGCAAAAGCCAAGCCTGCGGTAAGCATCCAAGATGCTCCTTGGACAGGATGATGATTCAATTGGATATTTCCGGTTTTAAACAATAGATAGGATCATACGTTCTAATGTTGGGGTAGCCAATAAAAAAATGCCTCCCAGAGGGAGGCGACATTACCAATTCAAAGGACGTGCCTACCGAAGTAGGTACAAAGAACGAGAAGCACAAACGCTGCCATGCATTTGCTCGTTTTTAATATTGCAGCTAGTGTGCCAACTTTTAACGTGTTGATTTTTAAAGGGTGAGAAGGGCGTGTCTAACGGCTACTAGAGGAATTGCACTAACTTCGGGAGTAAATGCATTAAAAGAGGGCAGTTAGGTTTAAGTAGAAAAGCTGTCGGTCTTATCTCAATAAATAGAAAATGACCGACACGAAGTGCCGGTCAAAAACTTGCTGCGATGCTGGCTTGGGCAGAAGCCGCAATTAAAAGTCGTAGCGTACGCCAAGACGAAGTGTATCTTCGCCTTCGGTTACTTTACCTTCCGCGTCTTTCGCTTCATCAAGTTGGTTCATGTAGTAAGAAAGGTAAGTGCGGAAGTTGCTATTCAGTTTGTAGTATCCCACAAGCTCAAAACCTTCAACTGCATCGTACTTTGCAGCGCCATTTGGATCGTTTTCTTGGAAAGTGTAAAGACCAGCGACGGTAAACTTACTTGCGATCTTGTAGCTTGCAACTAGCTCATAAGCGGTAAAGTCTTCAGAATCTGTCAGTGCACCTTGTGAGTACGTACCTGCAAGGTAGAGGTTATCCAGTGAGTAAGCGATACCACCAAGGATTTGGTCTTCTGAATTGTCTTTGTCTACATCACCGCCTGAGTATGCAAGACCTAGGTCAAGACCGATTGGTAGAGAGTAAAGACCAGAAATGCCGTATTTATCTTGGCTATCCTCGGAGTTAGCTTGGTAAGTGGCTTGAACTTGTAGAGCATCGAATTCACCACGGTAAGCGAAAACGCTATCTTGCTTATCCGAAGATGAGTCAATGACTTGCTGAACGCCAGAAAACTCGGTGATATCCGTCATGTCTGAGATGATAACTGCAGCCATGTCTTGACGACCTACAGAGAAGCTACCTGCATCTGCACTTACTCCAGCGTACATGTAGCGATTTTTAAATTCGCTCTTACCGGTTTTTTGTTCCGCTTCGTAAACACCAAATGCAGACAGACCGTTACCGATGTCAGCCTTACCTTTTAGGTTTAGACGCGCACGTGACTTATCTTCCATAGAACCGTCTACTTCAGCACCGCCTGAACCAATAAAGTCACCACGAAACTCGACGCGACCGCCAACCTTCAATTCTGTGCCGCCATCTTTGTACACTGTCGCCGCAAGAGATGGTGCTGATACCAATGCTGTTAACACTGCAGTAGTTAGTGCTGCCTTTTTCATTTTCTTATTACCCTAGTTGTAATCGATGAGCTTTCTTGCTCGGTGTATTGATGACGCTAAGGTAAACCGAGAAAATTAAAGATAGATTTCTATTAAGTTATGATTTGTTTGCATATTTATTTCAAATGTATGAATGCTTTCTTATTTATGAAAATAAGAGAAAAAGGGGGTTTTATGTTTTTTTATGTTTTTCTAATGACTACCGAACGACATATTTTTAAAAAAGATCCTAATCATTTTTTTCTTCTCGAATTGTAATTCAAGATTTCATGTTTGAATTTTCATTGTTTGTTTTAACAATGATTTAGCTGGATTTTTTGTTGTTACATGTAAGCATTTGTTTCCAATTTGGGTGTATTTTTCAGAATTTGTATAAAGAAAAAAGGTAAACGTTTGCGATTTTTCTTTTTTATTACATCTTTTCACTCTGCTCTGGGGAACTTCTGAAATACATTGATTGGCAGTTGTTAATCAAAAGTGACGCACATTGGTGGAGAAGATGCCCCAATCTACTTTTGTATAAAACTGACTTATAAACTAATGAATAAATACATGGATTTTATAATGAACAAAAAATTCCTAGCAGCAGCGATCGCAGCAGCAACATTCGGTACACAAGCAGTAGCAGTGGAGCTTTACAACAACGATGGCACAACGTTCTCTGTTGGCGGTCACGTATCTATTAACGTGAACGGTTCAGAGCAAGGTGATACTGATGTTGGCTCTAACTCTCCACGTATCAACTTCACAGCAACTCAGGATTTAGGCAACGGTTTTACTGCTGACGCTCGCGGTGAATGGCAACTAAACTACCTAGATGGTGGTGAAAATACGTTTTCTACTCGTCTTGGTTACATCGGTATTACTCACGATGTTTATGGTCGCGCAGTTGGTGGTACTCAGTGGGCACCATACTACGATGTAGCTGGCGTTGCTGATATGCCAATCGCGTTTGCGAACGACTTTATCTACGACGATCACGGTAACCTAGGTACAGGTCGTGCGGACAAGATGCTTTCTTACCGTAACGCTATCGAACTAGGTGAAGCGGGCTCTATTGGTTTTGGTCTAGGTTGGCAAGGTAGCAACGATCAATCAAGCGTAGATGAAGTAATTGTTGATGACGGTAGTGGCAACCCAATTTACGAAACTCAGTACGCTGGTAACAACTACGGTGACCGCGTACAACTTGCTCTTACTTACTCAGTGCTAGGGGCAAAAGTAGGCTACACCTACAACACTGGTGACATCACTGCATCTGCCGCTGCACCAAAGAAAGAAACGGCTGAATCACACCTAGTATCTGCATCTTACGGTTCTTACGGTCAAGGTCTATACGTTGCTGCAGTATACGGTTCAAATGAATACATGAACTTTAACGGTTCACAACGTCTAGTTGAGAGCGATGCGTACGAAGCGCTACTAGCTTACGCACTTCCAAGCAGCCTAAACCTAAGCATCAACTACGAAATGGTTGAAGGTAAAGCAACTAAAGCTAGCTCAACTGAAACAGCTCGTGAAGAGATGGCGGTACAAGCTGAATACAACTTCACTCCTAAGTTTGTTGGCTACGCTGGTTACCAGTTCGACCTAAACGATGCGAACGATCGTAAAACCGACGACAAGTGGGCTATCGGTGGTCGTTACTACCTATAATAGTAACCTGTCCTAGTTACTATGGAAGCCAGCTTCGTGCTGGCTTTTTTTTGTCTGTGGTTCTTACCTCATCGAAGTTCAATTTAGTGATGATTCACTCAAAACGGGCTGAATGTCTTGTTTTTAACACCTCGAAACGAGAACTAGTGTCAACAACGTAACGTGTTGGATTATTATGCGTTTTTTGTTTTGCAGGGAAGAGCAATGAGCGTCGTTCAGGTTGAAGAGAAGAAAATCAAAGTCGGCAAAGTTCTGTGTGTCGGGCGTAATTACGTTGAGCATATTCAAGAGCTAGATAATGCCGTACCAGAGCAAATGGTAGTGTTCAATAAACCGGCGACTTCCGTTTCAACCAAACTCACCTCATTCCATCAAGAGCCTTTGCATTACGAAGCCGAAATCTGCTTTGTGATCAAAAACGGTCAATACTGCGCGGTTGGGCTCGGCTTAGATCTGACCAAACGCGGTTTACAATCTAACCTCAAAGAAAAAGGATTACCTTGGGAACGTGCCAAAGCGTTTGATGGCTCAGCGGTATTCAGCCGTTTCCGTTCTCTTCAAGGTGTCGATATTGACGATCTCAACTTAGAGCTTTTGATTAACTGTGTTCATGTTCAAAAAGGGCATGTTAAGCAAATGCTTTACCCACCGATGAACATTCTCGATGAGTTGAAGAGCTACACAACGCTAGAAGATGGCGATGTCGTGATGACAGGGACACCAAAGGGCGTGGGTGAAGTGCATCAAGGCGATGTCTTCCTTGGACGTTTGAAGTGTGGAGACATCACCTTATTAGAGATTGAATGGTTGGCTGTTTAGTCGCGAGCTTATAGCCAAATTCGAAGCAGTAAAAACGCGACCATACTTACGATGGTGGTGAGCAATACATTCTTTGTGAGGTATGCAATCGCAGCAGCTAATAGGGCAGCCAATAGAAATGGGTTTTGCCATGTGACGCTCAGTTCACCTTCTGGCATAAACACGATAGGAGCCCAGATCGCGGTGAGCACTGCAGGGCTTGCGTAGCTTAATATCTTTTGAGTTCTTACCCCCAATTTAAGCGGCAATTTTGGTTCGAGAAATAGATAACGGCTAGTGAATACCAAGGCTGTCATGGCTAAGATAGACAAAAAGATCATTGGCGTTCCTCCGGTGTATTCTCAATGTTTGGGGCTTTCGTCGTAAACTGTTCAACCAAATAGCCCGCCAACATGGCGAGAATACTCGCGAACATCAAGCTTCCTTCCACTTGGTAATAATTCAGCGTCACTGAGCTAACTAATGCTACCAATACACTGCATAGCACGGGAATGCTTTTTATCGTTGGCACCACAATCGCGATAAAGGTGGCAGCAACGGCAAATTCCAATCCGAGCTCATTCAATTCAGGTATCAAACTGCCAGCGACAATGCCAGCAAGTGTTGCGAAGTTCCAAAATAAGTAGAAGCTTAATCCAGCGCCAAGGGCGTACCATCGATCAAATTGCTTATCGGATTGGTGCCCGACGATGGCAAACAGTTCATCAGTGAGTAAGAAGCCAAGTGAAAGACGCCACTTTAAGGGCAATGGCGAAATTTTACTGCGCATCGAAACACTATAAAGAAAATGGCGAGAGGTAATGAAAAAGGTCGTCAGCAACATGGTGGTTAAGCCTGCACCAGCTTTAATCATGCCCATGGCAACAAGTTGTGCGGAGCCAGCAAACAGAATGGCGGAAAGCGCCTGACCTTCTAGCGGGTGTAAGCCAGTATCGATGGCAAATGAGCCCGCAAGTAATCCCCAAGGCAGTACGGCGATGCTTAATGGCATCATTGCGATGGTACCTTGTAAAAAGAGTGAGAATTTTGAGTCTTGATGAGTTGGCAAAGTAGTATCCATAACTTCAACTTGAATAGAAAAACATGCTGTTAAGGTAGGCTGACCTAAGCATGCTGCCTTGTACAAAATTGCTAACAGTGCTTGATGTACTGCCCAGGCGTTACCCCCATGGCTTTTTTAAAATGACGATGCAAGTGGCTTTGGTCGTGAAAACCACATTCTTGAGCAACATCGGAAATCTTTTGTCCTAGCTTGAGCAGCTTTTTCGCCATTCTTAGCCTTTGTTGAATCTGAAACGCGTGCGGCGGAAAGCCAAACTGCTTTTGAAACTCACGCAACAGGTGGAAGGGGCTCAACCCTGCTAACTTCGCAAGTTCTTCTAAAGAGACATCGGTTTGAGGAAAGTCTTCAAGAAATTCTTTGACCAGGTGCACTTGCCTTTGCGCTTTTGTCGTATCTTTAAGGGGAGCTCGATGTGTACTGTGCTTGCTTGCAAGTTTGATCAGTGTGCCGTAGACAAGTGTCTCTCTTAGCAAGCGATTATCGGATTTCTCGAGAGTATCGAACACTAATCGCAGTTGGTTTGCGAGCTCTGGATCGTAAACGACGGGCTGCGGGAAGTAGGGCTGCGCGACATTGGGCGCGCCAAGTTCTTTCCCAAGCGTTTGAAACTGCTCAGGTACGGGATACATGGCTTTGTATTCCCAGCCACCTTCTGACGCTGAGTGACCATTATGCACCTCATCAGCGTTTACAAGAATGATACTGTCTTGCGGTGCAATGTGGTTGCCACCGGTACGAAAGAATTGCTGTGCGCCTTTTTCAATCACCCCAATGGTGTAGCCTTCATGGCTATGGCGAGAGAAGTTTTGTTTTTCGTATTTTGCATCGAGCAGCTCTAACCCGCCCAACTCTTGAGCAATCTTAAAAGTCGCGATTTCCTTATTCTTTTCTTTCATCTCGGTCCAAATAGCTCAAGCGTAAACAGTAGCACCACATCATTTGGAGTCTACCGGATCCATCCTGCTTATTTTTGTACAAAATTGCTATTGGTATTAAAAATAAACATCAAAAAGGTTAATTGTTTTTAAATTGAGCATTAAACCTTTTGTATTTTCTGAATATTGCTTCGTAGAAAGATATTTGGTCTGGTTGTTATCTATTCATTGGTATAAGATCCGCCGCCTGTTTTAGAAAGCCAGTTCCACCATGATCGATTTATCTGTACTCCCTGTTTATCTCACCGCTGTTATTGCACTTCTTTTGTTGCCTGGACCTGACATGTTGTTGATTGCCAGCTCTAGCATGAGTTATGGCAAAAAAGTTGGTCTGTTTGCAAGCTTAGGCAACGCGACATCCGGCGTGATCTTAACGTTATTGGCAGCTATGGGTGTGTCGACCTTGATTTCCATGAGCCCAATCGCGTTAAAAGTGCTTCATCTACTGGGGGGCGCGTACTTGCTCAAAATGGGGTGGGACTGTTTACGAGCGGACGTTTCTGCTGCACCAGAGCTTGACCAGAAAAACAAGATGGCATCGACTTACTATCAACGCGCTTTGATGAGTAACCTGCTGAACCCAAAAGCCTTAGTGTTCTTCGTGATGTTTTTACCTCAGTTTGTCTCTAGCAACATTACCGCATCGTCGGGTGAGCAAATGCTCGCGCTTGGTTTGCTGCTAAACGTATTAGGCTTGCTATTCAATATTTTGTTAGTTGCATTGGCGGGGACATTAGGCAAAGGGTTGCTGGAAAACGATAAATTCCGCATGTACCAAGGTAAGCTAATGGGCTTGGTGTTCGTTATCCTTGCGGTATGGATGCTCAGTAGCTTCGTGATGTAGTGTGTAGGAACAATCAGATTTTTGAACAAAAGCCAGCACTCGCTGGCTTTTTGTTTTAGTATCACTCTGATTTCCAAGGAGTGGCAGTATGAAACTTGAATTTAAACTCAATCCAGAACAAAACGATCTCGATTTTATCCGTGATGGCATCCGAGCTTATAACAACATGCATCTACCGGATGGGGATGTAGACGCCATTGGCTGTTTTGCCCGTAATGACGAGGGTAAAGTGATTGGTGGACTCACGGGAGAGATGTTCAATAACACCGTGTTTGTTGAATACCTGTGGGTTGATGCAGAGGCACGCACTTCGGGATTAGGAAGAAAGCTGATCGCTCTACTGGAAGAGCAAGTGAAACTGCGTGGAGTCACGCATTTGTATCTCGATACCTATAGCTTTCAAGCGCTCGATTTTTACTTGAAATTGGGTTTTGAAAAAGTCGGGCAATATTCAGGCTACCCAGCAGCAGGCATTGATAAACATTTCCTGCAAAAACAGATTGCTTGAGTTGGTTTGAATTGCATAAAAAAGAGGCGCTCGATGCGCCTCTTTTGCTATTTGTAGCTGTCAAAGAATCGATGTTTCAAACTCGAATTACAAGCTTTGTTGATGCGCTTCGATAAGTGCGTTCATTTTCGCTTCCGCTGCTTGGTTAGCTTGCGCGTAATCCATCTCTGCCGGGAACTCGCTGATCACTTCGTAGTAACACTTCAACTTCGGCTCAGTACCAGAAGGGCGAACAATCACACGTGATTTGTCTTCTAAGTGGTAAACCAGTACGTCACTTGCTGGCAAGTTAATCGCTTCTGTTGGACCATCGGTCACGAAGCGAAGTGATGACTTCAGATCTTCAATGACTTCGATGCGCTTACCCGCAATCTCTTTCGGTGGGTTTGCGCGAAGTTTGTCACCGATTGGTGGTGATTTAGGGTCAAGTGCAATGCTGCGCTGCGCGTTGAAGTAGAAACCGTGTTGGCGGTATAGTTCTTCTAACTTATCCCACAGCGTTTTGCCTTGTGCTTTCAATTTACCTGTCAATTGAGAGAAAGCGACCAGTGCTGACAAACCATCTTTATCCCATACCTTATTACCTACTGTGTAGCCTAGTGCTTCTTCGTAAGCGAATAGGAATGGGTTCGCTTCAGTTTCTTGTGTCATTGCTACGTTAGTTAGCCATTTAAAGCCAGTTAACGTTTGGTAGTATTCTGCGCCGTGTGCTTTCGCAATACTGCTCAATAGACGAGAAGACACAATGGTATTCCCAACAAGCGCATTTGGTTGACCTTGCAGTAAGTAGTCACCAAACAATGAACCCACTTGGTCACCTGTTAGCATCTGATATTCGCCATCTGGGCGTTTTACAGCCACAGCAAAACGGTCTGCATCAGGATCGTTCGCGCAAGCAATGTCCGCATCGACAGATTTACCCAGTGCCATCACCATGTCCATTGCGCCTGCTTCTTCAGGATTCGGGAAGTTTACGGTAGGGAACGTACCGTCCGGTTCACGCTGTTCTGGAACGCTTGCGACTTTTTTAAAGCCAGCGTCTGCGAGCAACGTTTCTGCCATGTCCGCACCGACACCGTGCATTGCCGTGTAAACAATCGAGATATCTGTGTTGCTGTCCGGTGTTAGCAGGGCATTGTCGTTCATTGTTTTGCGATAGGTTTGGTAGTACTCGTCTTCAAGCCAAACTAACAAACCTTTTTGTTTTGCATCGTCCAGTGACATCAGAGGAAGCGGTTTTGTTGTTGCTTCATCGATTTTTGCAGCAATACCAGAATCGTGAGGTGGAATAATCTGTGCGCCATTTTCCCAGTACACTTTAAAGCCATTGTATTCTGGTGGGTTGTGGCTTGCGGTAACAACCACAGCAGCGGCTGCATTTAATTCACGAACACCAAAAGCAACAATTGGCGTTGCTGCTACTTTATAGGTTAGGTAAACCTTGATGCCCAAAGCAGTAAGTACAGAAGCTGTATCGTGTGCGAACTGTTTAGAATCTGGGCGACCATCGTAGCCAATAACAACACCGCGAGACGATGCGTCTTTCACTTGTTCAATCAGATAGTGACCGAGACCTGTTGCTGTCTCTTGAATCACTAAACGGTTCATGCGATTTGGACCCGCACCGACTTTACCGCGCAGACCTGCGGTACCAAATGCTAAGCGTGAACCAAATCGATCTGTCAGTTCTTGTTCGTTATTTGTATCGACTAGGTGTTGAAGCTCTTCACGAGTTTTTGGATCTGGGTCTCGTGCTAGCCATTGAGTAATTTGTACTGTCATATTCGTCTTTCCTTAGTAGGGGGAGCCTACTTGTTTAGACACTTCTTTGCTTAAAAGCGTCCCAATGTTTTCTTTTAATTAATGTAAATGGTTCTCAATTACATTTCAAAGAGGGCAATCGATAAACCGAATTTATTTTTCAGTCTGTACGGAATTTATTCACAGTTAATTTCTTGAAGAACTATTGAACTATAACTAGCCTTTTAACATAAATATAACAAAGAGTGCTGAAATCGTAGTTTTTGTGATTTTTCGTAAATTTGTTCGATATTTGCATCGGGAAGCAAGGAAGCTCGCGCAAGCGCAGCGGCTGAGCAGAGGAGAGATCTTTTGAAAAGATTAGCAACTACTCTAGCCTTATTAACGAATGTGATTTTTATCACGTTTTCTTCGTCCAGTTGGTCAGAGCAGAGTGATTACAACATGACGCGAGGTGTTACGGGGATCAGTGAGCAAGTGTATGAATTACATATGCTGATCTTCTACATTTGTTGCGCTATCGCTTTTGTTGTATTCGGTGTGATGTTCTATTCCATCTTCAAACATCGCAAGTCAAAAGGGGCAGTTGCCGCTAATTTCCACGAAAGCACTAAAGTGGAGATCATCTGGACCGTTATTCCGGTCATTATTCTTATCGCTATGGCGATTCCTGCGACCAAAACGCTGGTGGCGATGGAAGACACCAGCCAATCTGACCTTACTGTGAAGATCACCGGCTCTCAATGGAAGTGGCACTACAGTTATTTCGGCGAGGATGTCGAATTTTTCAGCCTACTTGCTACCAGCCAGAAAGAAATCGATGGCATCGAAGCGAAAGGGGCGCACTACTTGCTCGAAGTGGATAACCCGCTGGTTTTGCCTATCAACCGTAAAGTTCGTTTTTTAATGACTTCCGATGACGTAATTCACTCTTGGTGGGTACCTGATTTCGCTGTTAAGAAAGATACGATCCCTGGTTTTATTAATGAGGCTTGGACCAAGATTGACGAACCGGGTGTGTATCGCGGTCAGTGTGCAGAGCTTTGTGGTCGAGCGCATGGTTTCATGCCAGTTGTCGTTCACGCGATGGCGGAAGACGATTTTGACCAATGGATAGCAGACAAGAAACAAGAAATTGCCTTACAAAAGGCGGCTGCTCAAGAAGCATTGACGCAAGACCTTTCAATGGAAGATTTGATGGGACAAGGCGAGTCGGTTTACACCGCGCGCTGTGCTGTGTGCCATCAAGCGAACGGCGAAGGCATTCCGGGCGCGTTCCCGGCAATCAAAGGCAGCGAGATAGCCAAAGGTCCGGTTGTTGCTCACATCGACGTATTGGTGAACGGTCGAGCTGGTACCGCCATGCAAGCTTTTGCTAACCAACTAAGCGATCAAGAAATTGCCGCTGTAATTACCTATCAACGTAATGCTTGGGGAAATGATACTGGCGATACCGTTCAAGCATCCGATGTTAACGCCTTTAAGGCACAAGACAGTGCCAAGGAGGAAATATGAGTAAGCCAATTGAAAAAGTGGTGAAGTCTGCTCCTGCTGAAGCGCAAACTACTGCAAACACGACCATTGCGATTGAAGACGACCACGATCATCATCACGCACCAAAAGGGCTAGCGCGTTGGCTTTATTCCACCAGCCATAAAGACATCGGTACGCTTTATTTATGGTTTAGCTTTGCTATGTTCCTCACTGGCGGTGCGATGGCGATGATCATCCGTGCTGAGCTATTCCAACCGGGTCTGCAATTGGTTGACCCTCAGTTCTTTAACCAAATGACGACCGTACATGGACTAGTGATGGTGTTTGGTGCCGTCATGCCAGCGTTTACTGGTTTAGCCAACTGGATGATTCCAATGATGATTGGCGCTCCAGATATGGCTTTACCACGGATGAACAACTTGAGTTTTTGGATCTTACCTTTTGCGTTCCTTATTTTGATCGGCTCTTTGTTCTTACCGGGTGGTGGCCCTGATTTCGGTTGGACTTTTTATGCGCCGCTTTCCACAACTTATGGTCCTGATAGTACGGCGTTGTTTGTTTTCTCAGTCCATATCATGGGTATCAGTTCCATTATGGGTGCCATCAACGTTATCGTGACTATCGTAAACATGCGTGCACCAGGCATGACTTGGTTCAAGCTGCCAATGTTTGTTTGGACTTGGTTAATCACGGCGTTCTTGTTGATCGCGGTTATGCCCGTATTAGCCGGTGCGGTCACCATGGTTCTGACCGACAAATACTTTGGTACAAGTTTCTTTGATGCCGCTGGTGGCGGTGACCCTGTGATGTTCCAACACATCTTCTGGTTCTTTGGTCACCCTGAGGTATACATCATGATCCTGCCTTCGTTCGGGATTATCTCGGCAATCATTCCGGCTTTCAGTGGCAAGAAACTGTTCGGCTATCATTCGATGGTTTACGCAACCTGCAGTATTGCATTGCTGTCATTCCTAGTGTGGGCACACCATATGTTTACGACGGGGATGCCAGTATTCGCCGAACTCTTCTTTATGTACTGCACCATGTTGATTGCAGTGCCAACTGGCGTGAAAGTGTTTAACTGGGTGGCGACTATGTGGCGGGGCGCAATGACGTTTGAGACGCCGATGTTGTTTGCCATTGCTTTTATTGTCTTATTTACAATAGGTGGCTTCTCAGGCTTGATGTTGGCGATTGTACCTGCGGATTTCCAATACCATGACACTTACTTTGTTGTTGCGCATTTCCATTATGTCTTGGTATCCGGTGCGGTGTTCTCGATTATGGCCGCGGCGTATTACTGGCTACCGAAGTGGACAGGCAATATGTATGACCACAAGCTGAGTCTATGGCACTTCTGGTGTTCAATCATTTCGGTCAATGTGTTGTTCTTCCCAATGCATTTCTTGGGCTTAGCAGGGATGCCAAGACGCATTCCTGATTACGCTATCCAGTTTGCCGACGTTAACCAAATCGTATCGATAGGTGGCTTTGCCTTCGGTCTGTCTCAATTGATCTTTCTGTGGCTAGTCATCAAATGTATTCGTGGTGGTGAAAAAGCAACGGCAAAACCTTGGGAACGTGCAGAGGGTTTAGAGTGGACGGTACCTAGCCCAGCCCCACATCATACATTCACAACTCCGCCAAAAGTCGATTAACCGAAGAGTGAGGTGAGTGAGATGCCAAGTAATTCATCCAATAAGAGACTCACTATCAAGTTGCTGCTAGCGACAGTGCTGATGTTCGGCTTCGGTTTTGCTCTTGTGCCACTCTACGACATCATGTGTGATGCATTGGGCATTAACGGTAAAACCAGTGATGTGGCCGCAATTCAACCGACGGGTATGCAGGCGGATATTACCAGAACGATTCGTGTGGAATTTATGGCGCACGTTAGCCCGGACATGCCTTGGGAGTTCAAACCAAAAGTCGTTTTTATGGATGTTCACCCTGGTGAAGTGATTCAAACCGAATATCTTGCTTTTAATCAGAGCGGTGAAGATTTGGTAGGGCAAGCTGTGCCATCCGTATCGCCGGGTACTGGTGCAGCTTACTTCAATAAAATCGAGTGTTTTTGCTTTAATCAACAGCCATTGGAAGGTAAGCAGCAAGCGAGTATGCCTTTGATTTTCTACATTGAGCCGGATGTGCCGGATTCAATTCATACGTTGACCTTGTCTTACACACTCTACAAATTTCCTCCTCAATCGGGCGAGTCTTCAACAGCTAGCCTCTCAGGGAGCGAGAAACAGACCTTAACGCCGCAAACCAAAGCGCGTCTGTAAGGAGAGAACTTATGAGTAACAAGCCTGAGACCTATTATGTTCCCGCACAAAGCAGTTGGCCAATCGTAGGAGCTTTTGCGCTGTTCCTCGTTGCTGTCGGTGCCGGAATGACCGTTCAAGGTACTCAAAGTGATGGCGCGGTTGGTACGTTAGGCGGCATCATTCTCGCCATTGGTATGTTGTTTTTGCTCTATATGCTGGCAGGGTGGTTCAGCAACGTCATCACAGAGTCTCTTACCGGAAAGTACAGTGCGCAAATCACGCGTTCATTTCGACAAGGGATGAGCTGGTTCATCTTTTCGGAAGTGATGTTCTTTGGTGCTTTTTTTGGTGCTCTTTTCTACGCAAGAATGATTTCCGTGCCTTGGTTAGGTGGTGCAGATAATAACTTAATGACACATGAGGTATTGTGGCCGAGTTTCGAAGCAATCTGGCCACTCACCACCACGCCGGGTGGTGATACGACCCAAGCAATGCCTTGGCAGGGTATCCCATTAACCAACACCATCTTGCTGCTATTGTCATCGATTACGTTACATATGGCACACATCAGTTTAGAGCAAGATAAACGAACAGCACTGATTGTCTGGTTGGAAATCACCATCGTCTTGGCGGGCTTCTTCCTCTATTACCAAGCCGTTGAATATGCACACGCTTATCAAGATATTGGGCTGACGTTGCAGTCCGGTATTTACGGTAATACCTTCTTTATGCTCACGGGCTTTCACGGTTTGCACGTTTGTCTCGGTACCATTTTCCTCATTGTGCTGTTATTCCGCATCGCCAAGGACCACTTTTCTCCGAAAGACCATTTCGCATTCCAAGCTGGCAGTTGGTATTGGCACTTCGTTGACGTGGTTTGGCTATGCTTATTTGTTTTCGTTTATGTGCTGTAAAGCTAGTAAGGGCGAGGATTTGGGGCTATCCATCCTGCCCCTAACGCTACGAGAAGGAGAATCACGACTAACGCAGAAAACATGACACGACGACCGAGATAGTGGCTCATTGGTTTGCCTTTCTTCGATGAATCCTCTGGGTCTTCGCGAACCATTTCGATAAGCGCTTTTGCGAGGTTAAAGATGATGAAAAGCAGCAAAAGGACAAGCGTTAACTTAAACAGAAATACGGTGGACATGGCACCTCCGGTTTCGTCGTCAATATTATCGAAATGGGTTTGGGTTGCTGTATTTTTAACTGTGGCTGTGTTTTCTCTATTGGTCAAACTGGGCTTTTGGCAATTGGAACGTGGTAATGAAAAGCAGCGTTTGGAACAAGCGATTTTAGCAAGGGAAAATACCTCTTATCAGGACATATCTGAAGTACTGGAAAAGAACGATTGGCGAGAAGAAAGTGTTATAGGGATTAAAGTAAAAGCAAATGTGACGCCTGAATCACTCCCAATTATTTTATTAGATAACCAGACCTATCAGGGTGAAGTGGGTTACCTAGCGTTTCAAATCGTATCGATGTCTCATGATCCGGCGACTCTGACGCTGCTTGAACTTGGATTTGTGAAGGGGAAAAGATCCAGAGCCGTACTTCCGAAGGTTGAATATCTGACAACGCCATATGACATCACAGGGCGTTTGTATCGTAAATCTACTAATCCACTAAGTTCAGACCTAATGGCTGAAATGGGCGATACGATAAGAGTGCAAAACCTCAACATTAATCAACTTAGCCAACTGCTTAATATTGAGTTAATGCCTACGGTCATTCAACCTGACAATCTAACGCAATGGTCGTACCCATTTCCTTGGAATCCCTTACCGTTAACCAGTGCAAAGCACTTTGGTTATTCTTTTCAATGGTTTGCTATGTCTGGCGTATTTTTGTTTATCACAATCCTGATTTTTATTCGTTGGATTCGACAACCACGCTCACAAGGAGGTGAGAAATGACAAATGCAGTCACGAAAGGACGAATTGTATTGGTGTCTCTGATTTGTCTATTTGCGCTCCCCGCGATTATTGCCAAGGTTGTATTGAGTCAAGGTTGGTACGAAACGGGGGTAACCAATCGAGGTGAATTGGTTGAGCCATATATCACGCTCGAACAATTAGGTCAGCCATCACCATTAGACGAAAAAGGTTGGCAATTAGCGTATGTGTTGCCTCCGGAGTGTAAAGAACAGTGCCAACAACAAATACATTTGATGCAACAAAGCCACATTGCATTAGGTAAATATCAGGAGCGTGTGGTGCCAGTTATCTGGACTTCGGAAGAGACCAATAATGTTGCCCAGAGCAAGAGCATTGTGGTGATGCAAATGAATGATTCGTTGTCATCGAGAGTGAAAGCAGGGCAGATGTTGATCGTCGACCCTCTCGGGCAGCTAGTTATGTCCTATACGCCAGAAGCCAACGAGGATTTGGTGCGGTTAAGTAAAGATGTATTGGCGGACTTACGAAAGCTATTGAAGTTATCACGCGTAGGCTAGGGAGAGTGCAATATGACGTTAAGTCGTTTGGTTAAGTTCAGCCTGTGTCTTACTCTTGTAGTCATTATGTTGGGAGCATATACACGCTTGGCTGATGCGGGGTTGGGATGTCCAGATTGGCCTGGTTGCTATGGTCAGTTATTTGTACCCCAAACTGAAGCTGAAGTTACTAAGGCAAATGCTCTGTTTCCGGAGCGAGCAGTGGAGCAAGGAAAAGCGTGGTTAGAGATGATTCATCGTTACTTCGCTGGAACTTTAGGCTTAGTCATTCTGATGATGGCAATCATGGCGGTGAGAGCAGAGCGAGTTGATCCGACAATTCCGGTTTTGCTTTGCGTTCTTGTTTTGGGCCAAGCGGCATTAGGAATGTGGACGGTAACGTTAAAGCTGATGCCAGTGATAGTTATGCTTCATCTACTTGGCGGCTTTACGTTGCTTGCACTTCAAGCGCTGTTCTACTGCCAATTACAATCTAAAAACAGCCTCTACTTTTCTCCTTCTTCCAAGAGCGTGAGAACGTTCTCTTTGATGGCTTTTGGTGTGGTGTTGTTGCAGGTGTTGCTTGGCGGATGGACATCATCAAATTATGCCGCATTAATGTGTACCACTTTGCCAATATGTGAAGGTAACTGGACAAGCTATTTGTCTTGGAAAGAGGCATTTTCGTTTTGGCAGACAGGTTTTGATAACTATGAGTTCGGTGTCCTAGATTACCCTGCCAGAATGACTATTCATGTTAGCCACCGTATTGGTGCCATTATTACCGCATGCGTGGTGTTGATTTACTGCATCTTACTATTAAAACAAGATTCACATCATTCCCAACGCCTCGGTATCTGGATTGGATTCACCTTGGTGTGTCAGATCTTATTGGGCGTGAGTAACGTTGTGTTCCAGCTCCCTATTTATGTTGCGGTGGCACACAACCTCGGCGCTGCCATTATGCTTACACTTATTTGCGTTAGTCAGTTCTACCTATGGCAGGGTAAAGCTCGTTGGGGTCATCAAGCGAAAGGAGTTCGCTATGAGTAAAGAGATCGCGCTACCTCTAGAAAGTGGTAAGAGAAAGATTGGGTCAACCTATTTAAAACTAACAAAGCCAAAAGTCGTCGCTCTTATGTTAATTACGGCTATTGTTGGGATGAGCTTAGCTCCGATTGCTGACTTTCCTTGGTTACAAGCTGCCATTGGTCTTACTGGTATCGGCCTAATGGCAGGCTCTGCTGCAGCGTTTAATCACCTGATTGATCGCCGTATTGATGCGCGAATGGCTCGCACGCACAAGCGACCTTTGCCTTCCGGTGATACTAACCCTTTGTCTGTTGCGATTTTTGCTACTGCTCTGGGGGGAATTGGGTTTGTGTTGCTTCATGCCTTGGTCAACCCACTGACGGCATGGATGACCTTCTTAAGCTTGTTAGGTTATGCGGTGGTTTATACCATGTATCTTAAGCGAGCAACCCCGCAGAATATTGTGATTGCAGGGATTGCAGGCGCAATGCCGCCACTACTCGGTTGGACGGCGGTAACTGGAGAGTTACACGCACATGCTTGGCTATTGGTAATGATTATTTTTATTTGGACGCCGCCACATTTCTGGGCGCTCGCAATTCATCGTGTCGAAGACTATCGCAAAGTGGATATCCCAATGCTTCCAGTCACTCATGGCATTGAGTACACCAAGACATCAATTCTTTTGTATACGATTCTACTCACGCTTGTCTGTATTTTGCCTGTGCTGGTGGGGATGGTCGGCTCTGTATATTTATTCTCTTCATTGCTCCTCAATGCTGGCTTTATGTATCAAGCGTGGAAGTTAAAGTTTTCACCGGAATTAAATAGCGCAATGGAAACGTTTAAATTCTCCATCTATCACTTATTGGCGCTGTTTGTTGCGTTATTGGTGGATCACTATATTGGTGTGTTTTTATGATCTAGAGCCACACAAGGGCAAGCTCACAACTGCACCGAACTCCGGTGCAGTTTTTGTTTGTACGGCGCAATACTAGGGTCTGCTGCTGTCGTTCCCAATAATGTTTATACCCCAGTCAACTCGTCCTTCGGGAGCGTTTGATTGACCCGATTACTGTGTCAAACAACATGGAAAGAACCGGCTATGACACGACCTTGTTTTCCTTACTTACTTTCGGTAATCAAGGGAGCGATGGCAATGCTCTGAATTCGGCGTCGTGGAATCATTTGGGTATATTGGTTTTGGAACCAAGAACGATGAACTATGAGTCTTTGAGAAAACTGCCACTTTTCACCAAACTTGAAATCAAATATTTAATCGAGCGTACCGTCAGGTCGCCTTTAGTATAAGAGTCGGAACCAGATAGGATGGAGAAGGGCGAACAGAGAAACTGAATGAGTTTGATAAAGAGTGAAGGGTAAAGCTGAAGCAAACAAAAAGGGATGCCGAAGCACCCCTTAGACTAGATTAGAGCGGGAACTCTTATTCTGGTTGTACCAATTCTTCGTATTGGAACTCAGGTACGACAACTTCAACACGACGGTTCTTCTCGCGACCTTCGTGAGTGCTGTTGTCTGCAACTGGGTTTTCTTCACCCATACCAGTAACTGTGAAGCGGTCTGCATCGATGCCTGCTGCGATTAGGTAATCCGCAACAGATTGAGCACGACGCTCAGACAGTTTTTGGTTGTAAGCTGCTGGACCAGAGCTATCTGTGTAACCAGTGATTTCAACTTGAGCTTGTGGGTACTCGTTCAAGAAGTTTACGAAGTTGTCTAGACGCTCAGATACTGAATCAGTTAGCTTCGCACTGTCGAATTCAAACGTACCTGTACCGTACTCTTCTTTGTGCGTCTTCGTCATCATTACTGGTTCTGGCTCTGCAACCACTTCTTCTGTTACTACTGCTGCGACAACAGGTGCTGCTGCGAACTTGTAGTTAACACCGATACCAAAGAAGTTTGCATCCATATCATCTAGGACATCGTCAGAGATATCTTGGTAACGTTGGTATTCAGCACGAACACTCCAGTTTCTATCGATAGTGTATTCAGCACCAAGCGAGCCTGTAGGAACGAAATCTTTTTCGTCACCCGAAATCATGTAAGCACCACCGATTTTCGCGAATAGATTCCACGTATCGTTTAGATGCCAGTTGAATTTAGGCGCAAGCGTTAATGCCCAAAGATCACCGTCGATCGTATTTACTGTATTAGCCCCTGACTTGAAATTAGCTTCGTAGTCACCTAAGTAATCAACACCGTACTCAAGGCCAATGATATCGGTAAAGTCGTAACCGATGTGCATTCCGGCACCGAAAGCATCATCATCACAAGGGCTGTTTAAATAGCAAGCATCATCTAGCGTAGTCATGCCCACTTTGCCCCCGATATACATTTCAGCTTGAGCAGAGTTAATTAAACCACCAGCTACCACTGCTGCTACTGCAATTGCTACTTTGTTCATAATGTTTCCTTGTATTGATTGCATATTAGTTTCTACTTTGTTTTTACAACTTGAGTAAAACTAGGTAGTTATAAGAAATTAGTTTAATAAGAAATAAGTTTAATATTCATTTAAATTAACATCAAGCAACAATATCTTAGATCTTGCTACACTTTTCGTCGCCAAATACCTCACAAACTTCTGATATTTCTTACATTGTAGACAAGATTTTCAAAGTTACAGGAAAATATATGATAATTTTGAACTTTCCGTGTACATAAAAATTTACGCTGTGTTTTGTTTTGAACATTAGTGGTTAATTTGCATTTTTTTAAAAAAAGTGATTGCAAGCGGTCGGCGAAGTCGATAAGTTACTTGCATTGACACGATTAAATGAGCCCACAGCCCTTACTATTGCTTGCTTTGTGAACAATGTTGCAGTGAGTAAAGTTTGAGCAAAATAGTGGGACTTGGATAGTAATTAGGAAGTAGAAGTAATGTTTCAAACTGATGATGTAAGAATTAATAAAGTAAAAGAGCTATTGCCACCTGTTGCAGTGCTTGAAAAATTTCCGGCGACCGAAACTGCTTCCACAACTACTTTTGAATGTCGTAACGCCATCCACAATATTCTTGAAGGTAAAGACGATCGCCTACTAGTGATTGTTGGTCCATGTTCTATTCATGACCCAGAGGCGGCGGTAGAGTACGGTAAAAAACTGAAAGTACTTCGTGATGAACTCGGTGAGCAACTAGAAGTTGTGATGCGCGTTTACTTTGAAAAACCACGTACTACGGTAGGTTGGAAAGGTCTGATTAATGACCCGTACCTAAACGATACTTACAAACTTAACGACGGTCTTCGCATCGGACGTAAGCTTCTGCTTGATCTAACTGATATGGGGCTTCCAACGGCAAGCGAGTTTCTAGATATGATCACGCCGCAATACGTTGCCGACCTGATCAGTTGGGGGGCGATTGGTGCTCGTACAACAGAGTCTCAGGTTCACCGTGAGCTTGCGTCTGGTCTGTCTTGCCCTGTTGGCTTTAAAAACGGTACAGATGGCAACATCAAGATCGCAAGTGATGCAATCCGTTCGGCAAGCGCATCTCACCATTTCTTGTCAGTCACTAAGTACGGTCATTCTGCTATCGTTGAAACGGCAGGTAACCCTGATTGCCACATTATTCTGCGTGGTGGTAAGGAGCCAAACTATAGCGCATCTCATGTAGGTCAAATTAAGGATGAGCTGGATGCTGCCGGTCTGCCTAAGAAAGTGATGATCGACTTCAGCCACGCGAACAGCTCTAAGCAATTTAAACGCCAAATGTTAGTTTCTGATGATGTGTCAGAGCAAATTTCTGGCGGTGAAGATGCTATTTTCGGTGTGATGATTGAGTCGCATCTTGTTGAAGGTCGTCAAGACTTGGTTGATGGCAAAGTTTCAACTTACGGTCAATCGATTACTGATGCATGTATCGGCTGGGAAGATACGGAAACAGTTCTACGTCAGCTATCCGACGCAGTAAAAGCGCGTCGTGCCAAATAAAAATTGAGCGAATAACACTCACAAAAAGCCAGCTTCTTGCTGGCTTTTTTAGTTTAAGTAGAGAGTAGTTAGCTATGTCATGGCTTAACCTGTCGCACATAACCCATGTGTTTTAGCCTTAAATCCGTTAAGGTGTCTGGGTAGATTAAAAAACACTCAAGGAATGAGATGAATAGAAACGTCTGGCTATTATCACTTTGCCAAGCCTTATTGATGACGGGAAACATACTTCTGATTTCTGTCATTGCGCTTATCGGTAAACAAATTGCGCCTTCTTCAAGCATGATCACTTTGCCAGTAGCGTTGCAGTTTCTCGGATTAATGTCTGCGACGATCCCGGCGTCCTTAATTATGGGAAAGCTGGGACGCCGTCTGGGTTTTAGCTTAGGTAACATCATAGGTATAGCTGGAGCGTCGTTGGCAACCTATGCGCTATCTCTGCAAAACTTTACTTTGTTTTGTGCTTCCACCTTTTTGCTAGGGGTAGGGATTGGCTTTGGTACTTTATATCGATTTGCTGCGATAGAAGTGTGTGATGAATCAGCACGGCATCGAGCGATCTCGATTTCTATGGCAGGTGGCGTGCTAGCTGCCGTTTTGGGACCAAACCTCGCTATCTATTCGCAAAAGTGGTCGACAGATGGGCTTTATATTAGTGCTTTTGCTGTACTCATTGTCTTGTATATAACGGCATTAGTTTTACTACAGACGATACGATTTCCAGCGGCGCATACGCAAAATTGCTATGCAAAACCAGACTCTCTCAAGGACATTATTTATCGTCCTAACTTTATGATTGCGGTGTTAGCAGCGATGGTTGCCTATGCCGTGATGAATATACTAATGACAGCGACACCGTTAGCCATGATTGGCTGTGGGTTTGATTTCACAAGAGCTGCTGGGGTTATTGAATGGCATGTATTGGGCATGTTTGTGCCTGCTTTTTTTACTGGTCGGTTAATTGAACTATTCGGTGCAAAGAAAATGATTTTAGCTGGTGGTGTGCTGTTCATCGCGTGCATAGCAATTAACATGCATGGGTTATCTATTTGGCACTTCAGTACGGCGTTGATCTTACTTGGTGTTGGATGGAATTTTATGTTCATTGCCGCAACCAGTTTGTTTAGTCAGAGCTATGAAGTGAAAAATAAAAGCAAAGCGCAGGCGTTCAACGAGTTCTTCGTATTTAGTTGCGTCACCATTACTGCACTTTTGTCTGGTTGGTTGGAGTCGACAGTAGGGTGGCAAAATTTGAATTTGTACGTCTTACCTTTTGTCTTATTGGTGATGGCAATCTTTATTGTTAAAACGAATAATAATTCTGAATCTCAAATTGCATAAACTGAGTTCAAAATTTTATAAGACCCAGCTATTAAGGCTGGGTCTTTTTTGTCTATCAGCTCACAACCCGTAACATTATTGATTAATTATTGTTATCTAAGTGAGTTTTTTGGGCTTTAAATGTCGCATTGGTAAGATTTTTTCTCTAGCATTTTGTAATAAATATAACAATCGTGTATATATCCTGTCGCAATTTAATAAAAACTATAGAAGTCTCATCTATGTCAGCCTCAACTTCCAATAAAGCTCAAGAAAACCTCGTAGGAGATTCTGACGAACTGGTCTCCACCACCGATCTCAAAGGTGTTATCACTTATTGCAATGATGCGTTTTGCAGAATTGCTGAATACAGTCACGATGAACTGCTCGGACAAAACCACAATATCGTTCGCCACGGAGATATGCCCAAAGCCGCTTTTGGTGATATGTGGGCTCGCCTAAAACAAGGTAAAGCGTGGCGCGGAATTGTAAAAAACAGTACGAAGTCGGGTGGTTACTATTGGGTCGATGCTTACGTAACCCCAATTTATGAAGGCCATCAAGTTGTGGGTTATCAATCGGTTCGTGTTAAGCCCAAGCGAGAGTGGGTGGATATCGCTTCTAAAGCGTACCAAGGGCTTCTAAAAGCAGAGAAATCTGGTCGAGCGTGGGCGTTGAAGTTAAATGACACCTTACGCTATGCAATTCTTCTTGGTGCGTTAGTAGCACCAGTAACGAGCTTGGCTCTGTCACTTGAAGGTCCTCTTGCTTGGTTAACGACATTGTTACCGGCAGGTGTTTTAGCTGTTCTCTTCCGCCAGGAACTTGTTGATACGCCTCTGCAATTTAAAAGGTTACAAGCGCAGTACGACAGTGTAAGTCGTCTGGTGTATTCCGGAAATAAACCATTCTCGATTGCAGATTTCCATATCAAGATGCTCTCTGCCCGTATTCGCACCGTGTTAGGACGTATGACGGACTCAGCTCTGCCTTTACAAAGTTGCGCGGAAGAGCTTAGCAGCACGACGGCAGAAGTTTCATCAGCGCTAACTCAGCAGAATATAGACATTCGGCAAGTTCGCGATGCGACAGAGTCGATGGAAGCGTCTGCAAATTCAGTTTCATCCAGCACTAACGACGCGCATCTACTGATAGACGATACGTTGCAGTCATGTCTGATGGCGAAAGAGACCATCGACCAAACTCATACCAACTTAGCGCAACTTAGCTTACAAGCTGAGAAAGCGACGGAAACGACCTATCAATTGAGCGATCAAGCGCAAAAGGTAAGCCAATTAATGGAAGAGATTGGCGGGATTGCCGACCAAACTAATCTGCTAGCACTTAATGCTGCAATTGAAGCTGCGCGAGCGGGTGAACAAGGTCGTGGTTTTGCTGTTGTTGCTGATGAAGTAAGAGCGCTCTCAGGGCGTACTTCGAATGCGACTGAGCAAATTAAAGCATCCATTGAAACCATGCTTACAACGATTCAAGGTTGGCAGAAAGACATTATTGCCAACAAAGAACAAACGGACACTTGTTCAAATGTTGCAGAGCAAAGTGCATTGCGATTATCTGAAGTCGAGCAGATGATGCAAACCATGAGTGGTTTGATGGTGAATGTCGCGGACTCTGCTAATAAGCAGTTGCAGCTTTCTAGCGACGTAAATCAGCACATTCATTCTATTGCTTCGACAGCAGAGCAGAACTTAGCGGCAACACATTCTGTAGAGCAAAACAGTAAGCAGTTGAAAGAGCAAGTCCAAGATTTCTATCGACTAGCTATTCAGTTTGAAGAGAAGTGATTCCAACCAGTTAGCTGAATCGTTGTTGAAAAATGATTAGATAAAATAAAGCCCCGCCGAAGCGGGGCTTTTCAGTTTTCAAATTCGCAATAGAGAAAACTGATAATACTAAGCGATTAAGCTAGC